>NZ_JBYOJR010000036.1:0-79238 GCF_057798915.1 Cupriavidus sp. 22TCCZM01-5 | reverse complement strand
AACTGACTGACCAGATCCGAAAATCCAGTCACGTTTTGCTGTGCGAGCACTGATAACTTTTGAGCTAAAAGACCGAAGTCTTTCGCATCCGTCATCAAGCGCCCACACTTATCGGTTGTCTGTTTGTTAAAGAACTTCGCAATCGGCTTTGCCGTTTTGCGTCGCTGCGTTTTCGTCAGCAGCGAAGAAGCAAGACTATAAAGAACTTTCAGCGATTATGCAAGCATTTCTGAGAAATTCTTCATTCTGGAAAGCGGCTCGTTTTTGAGTTGCTGCCAGGAAGTCTTCGCCCGCTACGCGGTCCTCTGCGAGCGGGGAGCGAATACTAATGCCGCCGCGGCCAATTTGCAAGTTCTTTTCAAACAGACCTCCGGAAGTATCTCGTTCGGCACTTAATATACTCCCTTCCCTAAGCGCTACTGCCCGGGGGCAGGCATCGCTGCCAGCCAGGGGGCACGGCTGCCTTCGTCACACCTTCCTGACGAACTCCGATTTCAGGCTCATGGCACCGAAGCCATCGATCTTGCAATCGATATCGTGGTCACCGCCGACCAGTCGGATGTTCTTTACCTTGGTGCCCATCTTGATCACGCCGGCCGACCCCTTCAGCTTGAGATCCTTGATCACCGTGACGGTATCCCCGTCCTGCAATACGTTGCCCGCTGAATCGCGATAAACCGTGACTTCCGCTTCGGCCACCGCCGCGGCCTGCGCCGACCACTCATGAGCGCATTCCGGGCAGATATAGAGACCCCCATCTTCATAGGTGAACTCGGAATGACATTTCGGGCAGGAGGGTAGAGCGCTCATGGGTAATTCTTGGGTACGTGGCGAAAGTCGAAAGTATACTGCCCGGTCCGACGGACAGACTACATTGCTGGGCATCTCATAGAAAAGGCTTGCGCACCAAAAGGCACACCCCGCGCGCAACTGCGGCAGCCGCTCACCGAACGATTGCGCCCTGGATCAATACGCCGCTGGATAAACGACAAGTTGAGGACGGGGATGCTGACGCGGCGATGCCGCAGGCCGTGGAAGATCGATCGTGCCCGCGGCGCGGGAAGACTTCACAACCGTCACGGGCACGGACGTCCTGCGCATGACCTTCGCGGGCAGCCCGCCCCCAATGCAGGCCTTGATCTGCGACCAGAGGCTCGCACCCATCACAATACTGTCGCACTGGGTCGACGCCGCCGCGCTGGCAATCGTTCTTGCGGCATTTCCCAAGCCGATGATCGCGCTATAGCGCACGCCGGAATCCTCAAGGATCTCGCAAGCCCGCGAGAGCGCGGACTCGCCTTGACGGCATTCGTACTCCCTTAGCTCGGCAAACGAATGAAATGCGCTCGCCCGACTGCGTTCAAGAGGGGCTTGCACGTTCAGCAGTACCACCTCGGAAATGCTGCCTTCCCGGAACAGGAACGCGGCATGTCGCACCGCCGCTAAGGCACACTCCGAACCGTCTACCGGTACAAGTATCTTGATCATGTTCTGACCTTCATCCTGTTGCGAAACCTGGAGGCGACGAGACAACCTCCAATTACCCTGACTTAAGAGTACGCAAGGGGCCGTACGACCTGCGTCAAAAAGTATCCGCCCGGGATAAAGATCCCATAAAAATTCTCCTGCATTGCTCCTCCAGCGCTTTGCTTGCTTGGGCCGACGTCCCCGCGCGCCTACAGTAGTCGCAGGACTGAATGTGCCCTCTCTGGCTCATGACATGCCGGTACTGCGTTCAGCCCGCCTCTCGTGGCTCGCTGGTTGCACCGTCTGCAGCATACGATTGGAGAAGCCCTGCAGTACTACGTGGCCACCTGCCAGCGGCACGGACTGGCGGCCGACTCCCGCGCGGCATTCGGGACCAATCCCGTCATGGAATTCATGCGGCTCGTGGATGGGGCGACAACAGAGTTTCCCAATAGCGTCTGCTTTGCCAGCAAACTCATCTTCCGCCACGTCAATTTCCTGACGTCATGGCTGCACAACCAGACGCCTGGCGAGATCCAGGACCGGCTGCACCTGCAGGGAAAGCAGATGGTGCTGTTACCAATGAACGTTCACTGAGCGAAGGAACAATTGGAATTCCCGCGGCGAAGCTAGCGGTCCCCTTACGCCGTCGGGCCGCCGGAGAGTCGATGAGTGGCCTCCGCCAGGAGCCCACTGCCTACACCATCGGCAGCTCCCGCACCGGTTTGCCGGTGAGCTGGGCGATGGCATACGCCACAGCCGGTCCGATCGGCGGCACGGCGATTTCACCGACCCCGCCTGGCTCGGCCGTGCTGGGCACGAGGTGGGTCTCGATCAGCGGCGACTCCGCCATCCTCAGCACCGGGTAGTCGGGGAAATTGCTCTGCACGACCTGCCCGTCCTTGATCTGGACCTGGCCGTACAGCGCCGCAGTCAGCCCGAAAATGATCCCGCTTTCCAGCTGCTGCGCAACGATGTCGGGGTTGACCACGGTGCCGCAGTCCGCGGCGCAGACAACGCGATGCACGCGCGGCTTGCCGTCCTTGAGCGATACCTCCGCTACCTGTGCCACCACCGAGCCGAACGAGTTGTGCAGCAAGCCCGCGCGCACGCGGTGCGCCGTCCGCGGCCGGTGCCAGCGGCTGGTTCCATCCTGCCGCCCGCGCTACGGTGTCGAGCACCATCAGCTCGCGCGGGTGCGCCTTGAGCAAGTCGCGCCGCATCGCCAGCGGATCGAGCCCGGCGGCGGCCGCCACGTCGTTCAGGAAGCCTTCCAGGAAGAAGCCAGTGTACGAGTGGCCGACGCTGCGCCAGAATCCGACCGGCACCGGCAAATCGACTGCCACGTGTGCAATGTGCTCATGCTCGATCTCGTACGGCAGGTCGAACAGGCCCTCGGCTGTGTAGCGGTCGATGCCGAGCGACGGCGCGCCGAACAGTCGCTCCAGCTCTCCGGCCAGGATCGACTGCCCGGCACTGCGCGAGGCGATGGCCGTCACCTTGCCGTTCTCGACGCGGGCCTTCAGCCGTGCGATGGCCTGCGGGCGATAGAAGTCGTGGCGGATGTCGTCCTCGCGCGACCAGATCACCTGTACCGGACGGCCCTCTGTTTTGGTGGCGATCGACACGGCCTGGCCAATGAAGTCCGACTCCAGTCTCCGTCCGAAGCCGCCGCCAATGAGCGGAATGTCGATATGCACCTGGTCCCGGCTCACACCCGCGGCCCGTGCGGCGACCAGTTGCGCCAGCGTGGCCACCTGGGTCGGCGCCCAGAGCTGCACGCGGTCCTTCGTCACCTGCGCCGTGCAGTTGATCGGCTCCATGGCGGCATGCGCCAGGTAGGGCGCACTGTATTCCGCCTCGACGATGGTCGCGCCCGGCGCCTTGTCAAAGGCCTTCAGGCCATCGCCCAGCGAACGATAGGTGAAGCCGCCCCCGCCCTCGCCGCTGTCGAGCGCGCCGATGAGTTGTTGCCGGATGCCGGCCGAATCGAGCGTCGCATGCGGCCCCTTGTCCCAGACCGGTTCGAGCACCGCCATGGCCTGGCGTGCCTGCCAGTAGTGGTCGGCCACCACGGCCACACCCGGCGCGCCGCCCGCCATGCCGTCGAACGGCACGACATACCGCACGCCAGTCATGGCAAGCGCCGCCTTCGACTGGAAGCTCTTGAGCTTGCCGCCAAACACCGGACACATGACGACCGCCGCGTACAACATACCGGGCGGCCGCGCATCGATGGCAAAGCGTGCGCTGCCATCCGTCTTGCCCGCGATATCGTTGCGCGGCGCAGGCTTGCCAATCAGCTGGTACTGCGCAGCCGGCTTGAGCGTTACGTTCGATGGCGGCGCGATCTCGCGCGCCTTCCGCGCGACCGCGGAGAAAGGCATCTGCCTGCCGCCCGGTCCAATGAGCTGGCCTTCTTGCACCGTGACCTGTCCCGCCTGCACACCCCACTCGCGCGCCGCCGCTTCCACCAGCGTGGCGCGCGCGGTTGCGGCAGCCTCGCGCACGGGCTGCCAGCCGTCGGCCACGCTGCTGCTGCCCCCGGTGATGATGAGGCCGATCTCGCGCGCGCTCTTGGCCATGATCCAGTGCAGGGCGCGCACCCAGCTCTTGTCGGTATCGTCCGGATGCAGCGGCAGCGAGCTGCCGCCCATGACGACGACATTGCCGTAGACGCGCTCGATGGGTGATGACTCGATGCCCACCCGCGCCAGCGGAATATCGAGCTCCTCGGCGGCCAGCATCGACAGCGCGGTGTGGATGCCCTGCCCCATCTCCACGCGTGGCATGGCAAGGATGACGTTACCTTCCGGCGTGATCTTGATCCAGCCGTTCAGGGCAACCTGGCCGGGCGTTTCAGGGAACGCTGCGGGATCGCCAAGCCGGCTGCGAGGCGGCATCACGCCCCAGCCTACCACCAGCGCGCCGCCAATGCCGAGTGCCCCCAGCAGGAACCGGCGCCGTCCGCGGCGTGGGGTCGTTGCGCTGGTGTTCATGCGCGGCCCTCCCGCAGCGCCTTCGCTGCACGCTTGATGGCGGTGCGCACGCGCGGATACGTGCCGCAGCGGCACAGGTTGGTGATGGCCGCGTCGATGTCGGCATCGCTCGGGTCGGGCTGCCGGGCCAGCAGGTCCGCCGCCGCCATCAGCATGCCCGATTGACAGTAGCCGCATTGCGGCACCTGTTCGTCGATCCAGGCCTGCTGCAGTGCGTGGCGCTTGCCCGGCGCGCTGGCCAGCCCTTCTATCGTGGTGATGCGCTTGCCGGCCACCGCCGCCACGGGCAGCACGCAGGACCGCACCGCCGCGCCATCCAGATGCACGGTGCACGCGCCGCAAGCCGCGACGCCGCAGCCGAACTTCGTGCCCGTCAGGTTCAGGTGGTCCCGCAGCACCCACAGCAAGGGGGTGGCCGGGTCGCATTCGACGCTGACCGGCTGGTGGTTAACCTCCAGATTCATCTGTTATCTCTCTGCCCTTACCGAAGTTCATGTTGGCTTGCCGCGCATGCCAGGCGCCCTGGCCCCGCTGTGGTACAGGCTCGCGGCGATCCATTAGCCCTTCCTGAGCGACCGGCGCCGGCTCGCCTTGCGAAGGGTAGTGACATCGCCGGTCGCCAGGGCCGGGCTTTCCAATTCCCCGGATCGCATCCGCGACAGCACCCTCCTGGCATTGGTGGCGCAGTCGATTTCCTCGGGTTTCGCCTCGATCTCCGCCAAAAGCGCGACAAGGTGCGCTTTGCTCTGCGCGAGCCGCGCCTGCAGCGCCTCGATGTCCTGCACCTTGCTGCGGAGCGTTTCAATCAACGAGCCATGCTTCCACTGCGCCAGGTCGGGCGGCAGCAGCGTACGATTCTCGGGCCACGGATCCCGGGTTGTCACCGCTGCGCGCGCTGATCCTGCAGCAGCTGTCCAACGCGTGCCGCGGCTGCCGCGTCCGTCAATACCGGCGCTGGATGGCTCAGCGCGTCCACAGCCGACAGACCGGACTCTTTTCTATTTAAGCCCCCAAAGTATCGTCAAATTAAAATCAGCAATCTGCGCCATTCGGATCAGTCCCCGCTGTCCCCGCACACTGTCTTCATCCCCTGCCCTCTTTGCCAGCATGAACGGGGCCTTGGCGATACAGGGTGGGGAATGCCCTCGCGGTCGGTACGTGCCACATAGAGTTGCCAACGATGTACCCCACTCCGGTCCACTTCGAGCCGGATCAACCAACCGGTATTGTTGTCTTCGTCTTTGAAGCCGTCAAAAACAAAGTTTCCCAGGCTATAGAAAATCGGGCTTCCCTTGTATTGCTCGATGTCCTGGGTAACGTGCGGATGCCCGCCGATGACTGCGTTGGCGCCCGCGTCGATCATCGCACGTGCGAGCTGGCGCTGGCGTGCACTGGCATGATGCTCGTGCTCGATCCCCCAATGCATGAATGGTATGACGAGGTCCGCATGGTGGACGCTTCGTGCATTCCGGATGTCGGCGATCACCTGTTCATCTTCGCTCCAGGCCAGCCCAGGCGTATCGTGATCGGCTTCGAAGCCCCGCGGGAAGATTTCGTTGTAGCCAAGGAGAGCAATCCTGAGGCCGTTACGCTCGATCAGAAGCGGTGCATGTGCCTCGGCCAGGTTTCGCCCCCCTCCGAAAAATGAGATCTTTTGCTCTTCGAGAAGATCAAGCATGTCGGAAAAGGCGGCGCGGCCAAAATCGCCAGTGTGGTTGTTGGCGAGGGAGAGCGCGGTGAAATGGCCCTTCAGTACATTGACCGCATCTGGATTGGCACGAAACGTGAACGGCTTGCGCTCCGGGCGGCCCCGGCCCCTGGAGGCAATGACGCACTCAAGATTGCCAATCCGGATATCCGCGGAATCCAGGATTCGTGCGAAGTACGCAAAGGGATTACGCCCCGCCTTGATGGCACCACCAGGAATCCCGTCGAGCATGATGTCGCCGACAAAGGCAAGCGAGACCACAGGGGCGGCGGGCGCGTCGTCCGCAGCGGCTTGTCCCGCGACGCCGAGGTAGAGGAGACCCGCGACAAGGAATCGCGCGATTGCACGGCCCGACGTGCCCTCCCGCACTATGCCGTCCCCGTCAGCATGCAGCTATATTGCAGTTCCCTTCCAAGAACGGGTGAATAGAGATAGTTGATACCCGTGAAGGAGCCGGTCGAGTCAGAGTGAGAAGGCGCTGCACGAGGGACGTATTTGGCCTCATGCAGCAGGATGTACCGATCCGAATCCTGGTAGTAGGTGTAGAGCTTGATGTAGGCAGTGGCCCCGGCTCCAACCATGACTGCCTTGAAACGAAAATGTCCGTCTATATCGACGGACTTCACGGAATAAGGGTCGGCAGCCTGCTTGAACTCGAAGACGCGAGGATTGCCGCCGCCTTGGCTGATTTCACAACGAAGCAGGGGTGGTCCGGCATTCGCTCCAGCAATTTGGCACGTGAAGAGCGTCATCAAAGCAATAACACTTGTGCCCCAGGACGGGCGGCAATTGGGGAGGCTGGCCTGGCGCATTGGTTGGGTCTCTATCACGTGGGCTCTCGCACCGGACGAGGGAATGTTACCTCAGCAACTTTGCGTAGTCTGCAGGCTGTCAGAGTTTCTTCGTCTTTGACCTGACCTGCCCAGACTCCTCCCGAGTGCCGCGAACACGGCCCCAGCGCGGGGATCGGCGCGCCGCCGCTCGACTACTGGCCCTGGTTCGTTGTTGGCCCTCGATCCTGGCGATTAATTGCGTTTAAGGCGTGCGGCGAGGCGAAAGCGATCTAATGAGACAGTCGCGCTCCGAAGCCAACCTCGGCGCGGGCTTGAAACGACGTCGAAATCCTGCAAGCAGGCTCTCCGGCCATTACAGTTATGAGCAGGAAAGCTGACCTCGGAGTTTGCCTGGAAAGAGGGTCGCGACATGTCTGCCAACCCGGGAACGCGCCATGCAGGTGAAGCCGATGACTTCGTGAAGCCCATCGCGCTCGCCTTGCAGGGCGGGGGCGCCCATGGCGCCTTTGCCTGGGGCGTACTTGACCGCCTGCTCGAAGACAAGCGGCTCGCCATCGAAGGCGTGAGTGCCACCAGCGCCGGCGCAATGAATGCCGTGGTACTCGCCTACGGCTTGCTCAAGGGTGGGCCGCCTGGCGCTCGCACCGCCCTGCACAACTTCTGGCATGACGTTTCCAGCACCGCGCTGATCTACAGCCCGTTCCGCAAACTGCCATGGGAGATCTGGATGCGTAGCGGCTATGGGCTCGACAGCTCGCCGATGTATCTGCTGACGGACCTGCTGCTGCGCGTACTCTCCCCTTATCAGTTCAATCCTTTCAATCTCAACCCGCTGCGCGACGTTCTTGCCCACCATGTCGATTTCGACGTCCTGAGCCGGGATTGCCCGATCCAGCTTTACCTGTGCGCCACCAATGTCGAGACCGGCAAGGTGCGCCTGTTCTCGCACGATGAAATCTGTCTCAAGGCGGTGCTGGCCTCGGCCTGCCTGCCGTCCCTGTTCCAGGCTGTGGAGATCGACGGCCAGTACTACTGGGACGGCGGCTATGTCGGCAACCCTGCGATCTTTCCGCTGATCTATCACTGCAGCACACGAGATGTGGTGATCGTCCATATCAACCCGATCGTTCGCAAGGGCGTGCCGAAGACTGCAGCAGAGATTCTCAATCGCATTAACGAAGTCAGCTTCAACTCTTCGTTGATCCGCGAGCTTCGTGCGATCAGCTTCGTCACCACCCTCATCCAGGACGGCAAGATAGACCGGACCGAGATGAAGGAAATGCTGATCCATGCAATCCGCTCGGACCAGACCATGACGGCGCTCGGCGTGTCCAGCAAGTTCAATGCGGACTGGGACTTTCTTTGCCACCTGCGCGATCAGGGGCGCAATGAGGCCGAGCATTGGCTGGCGCAGAACTACAGTGCAATCGGCGAGCGCTGCAGTGTCGATTTGCGCAAGGAATTCCTTTAATGAGCGATGGCCCCCTCACACGGCGTTTGCTGCGTAACCTCAAGACCTTATTGAGGTGTGATCCGTAGCAGCCGGTCCCACTGCTGCTCGGTAAGGCCAGACAACCAGGTATTGTGTGTCGCCTGGGGCAACACAAGTAAATCGGACGGCCCTTGGCTGGCGAGCTGCATTTGAAGTGTTAATCCCGCTTGAGGGCCAACCACCTCGTCCTGACCAGCGACCACCACGGAGGAAAGCCCGTGATAGTTCTTGAGCGCCGCACTGGAATCAAACGGGGATTTCAACAGCAGGCTGACTGGAACGAACCACATTTTCTGGGCCGCTGTTTCTCGCAGACTGCTGAACGGCGTGATGAGCACCAGCTTACCTACACTCTCAGGCATGGCAGCGGCAATTTGTGCCGCCACACCACTCCCCAAAGACTCACCCACCAGCGTCACGCGGCCAGGCCAACGCTGGGTAATCTCACGCATCAAGGCTATCGCAGAGGGAACAATGGTGGCCTGTGACGGATTGCCCGGGTTAGGGCCATACCCGGGATACTCTGCCAGGACAAGGCGGTACCCCCGGGCATTGAAGACCTTGGTCAGGCTAAGGCGCTCGAAGGCATCGCTGTCGTTTCCGTGAAAGAAAAGGGCTGTTTTCGTCGATGCGTCGACCACTGGAGGTTCCACCACAATCGCATTCACGCCTGGAAGGATCTGAGCCCCGGCATGCACGGCCCTTTCCCGCCACAGCGACGCCTCGGTTGTTGTCGGGAAGTAGATGAAGTGGTCTTGGCGCACATACACCCACACCACTATCAGGCAATAGACCAGTGCAGCAATATACAGAGTCCTTTTTAAGGTTTGCCCAACTTGCTGACGGGCGACGCCTCCTACCGGCTTCATGGCTTGTGGGGCTTCCCGGCCGGTCGATTCATTGCGCTTTTACGCAAAGGCGAGTCTCCGGGAGAGGAAATGGGCACCGCGGGACCAATCGTGCCAGGCTCAGTCCGAATCGTGGCCAGCTTTACGTACAACGTACTCCTCGAAATACCGAGAGTCCGGGCGGCCATCGACATATTTCCGTGGGCATTCGCAATCGCGTCAAGTATCGCTTGTCTCTCCAATTCCTCAAGCCGGCCGAACGAGCCGGGTATCCGCGTCGCGGTTGATATGGGAAATGAGTCCTTTGCCGTCTGAGCGATGTTCGGGGGTAGCAGAGAAGTATCGATGGTGTTGCCCTCGCTAAGCGCAAACATCACCTCGAAGACATTCTGCAATTCACGTATGTTGCCCGGCCAACGATGGCTCACAAGCGCCTGGTGCACCGCGGGTTCAAGCTGCTTGGGCTCACAGCCGTACTTGCGCGCGAGTTGGCTGTTGAAATGCGCGATGATTGCCTCGATATCGCCAGGTCGATCGCGCAGCGGCGGTAGTGGCAGGCTGACCACGCAGAGGCGGTGGTACAAGTCTTCGCGGAAGCGCCCGGCAGCGATCTCCTTCTGCAGGTCACGGTTGGTGGCTGCGACGATGCGCACCGCGACACGCCGTTCACGGGTATCGCCAAGTCGGACCACGACACCATCCTGCAGCACGCGCAACAGGTGTGGCTGCATATCAAGTGGCAGCTCCCCGACCTCGTCCAGGAAGAGCGTGCCCCCGTCGGCTTGCTCAAACTTCCCGGGAAGGCCACCACGGCGGGCGCCTGTAAAGGCGCCTTCGGAATAGCCAAAGAGTTCGCTGGCCAGCAGTTCACGGGTAAAAGCGCCGCAATTGACGGCAACGAACGGACCGTCTGGATGGTTGCCTGCCCGATGCAGGGCTCGGGCAAAGAGCTCCTTCCCTGCGCCGGTCTCGCCCAGGATCAGTACCGGAAGATCCAGAGGGGCGATACGGCGCGCGCGTGCCTTGGTCGCCTCCAGCACCTCGCTTCGCCCTATGATTTCACCAAACGCATCGTTTCCTGCCGCGGGTGCCCTGGCTGTGACTGTGGCCGCGGGCAGCGATATCGCGGTTCGACTCTGGCGCGTCCCGAGCGGGATCACCAGCACCGTACCGAGCACGCCGTCATGGTCCTTCACTGAGTGCAGCCATTCGGGACGCAGCCATTCCGGGCGTTGGCAGGACCGATCGATTTCGGACTGTGCAAGGTTGAGTCCTGGCACCTGGCTGCCGATTTCCGAGGGCAGGCGCACTTCATAGCGCTCCCGCGCCGCCTGCGCATTTCCATTCGTACGGACAATGCGCCCACGGCTGTCGACAAGCACCACGTAGTCGCTGGCGTAACGGATGAAATGATCAATGGCGCGGGTCAGCAGACGCTCATGCAGAGCAACATCGCGGCGGGCGAGTTCGCCTTCGATCTGCCTGGCCGCAGTCACTACCAGGCCCAGGGTGTGGCCATGGAAGGTTTCCTTGACGCCAGAAACATCCACGACCCCCAACAGGGTGCGACTAAAGGGGTCAAGAATTGGGGCCGCGGCGCAGGTCCAGCGCTTCACGTCCAGACAGAAATGCTCGTCGGCATGGATCTGGACTGGAGCGGCGGTGGCAATCGCGGTGCCGATGGCATTGGTGCCGATGACATCCTCGTTCCAGCAGCCACCGGTGGCCAGGTTGATCCCCTCGCCAACGCTGCGGGCCCTGGTCTCGCCATTGAGATGGAGTACGGTTCCGCCTGGGTCGCAGAGCATGATCAGCGTGCCGCATTCGCGCAGGATATCGCGCAGGCTCTCGAGTGCCGGACGCGCGGATTCGCAGAGCTCCCGGTTCTGCCGCTGCAACTGGCGGACACGTTCGGCGGCAGCCCCTGGGGCGGAGTGCCTGGCAGGGTCTACGGCCTCCGAACGACACCGCTGCCACGACGCGAGGACAACGCTGCGCACACCTGCCACTTCCAGCGGCTGGTGCTGCACAAAACGCTCCCAGGCGGATGCCACGACGGGCTCGTCGCCGATTCGGGGAATCAGGGTGCCGCAATGTGAAAACGCCATTGGACGGTCGCTCTCCAGTTGACTGGAGTAACCGTATCCGCGCGCCATCATCAAGTCAACAATCTCTTTTTGGATCAAGCATTTGTGCTTTGCAGCATGCCAATCGGGAAGTGTCCGGTTTCCGGTCATTGCTGCTTCAGGTGTCCGGAAACCGGACAGCGCCCGCCATGTTGAGAGGCCTTCCGTGCCGACTCGCCATGGGTCTTGTCCGATGCTCCAGCGCGCGGGCTCAGGAAGTGGATTGCGTTGAGTTCGCGAATGCCTGGCCCTCGCAGCCGAATCGGGACACTGCATGCAGCATGGACAGACTTCCCGAGATTGCGATCGAAAGCAGCCTGACAACTTTGAACCCGGCCGCAACCACATCGCTTGCCCAGAACCTCCATACGTCGATCTGCTCGCTGCGGCTCTCGCCATACAAGCACCACATACAGAAGTGTTCACAGTTATTCGAAATCAAGCGATAGCGATCCTCGCCGATGCGGGAGTAGGCGCGCTGCACAGCTTCCACACCCGCGAACATGGCGCCGGGACTTTGCCGGACCCAAAGCGGATGCCCATGCGCGAATTCCGCCAGCGTGACTTCGTGCACCGGGCCGCGACGTAGTGACCGCGACAGACCCGCGTAATGCACAACCTTCCCGGCTCCCGCGTAGACGCCGTGATGCGTGTACCAAAGCCGATCGGTAACGAGGTGGGCGCCGATCGCCAAGTCCGTGTCGGCATCCGCTTCGACAATCCGTCGTACTGGCTTCGTTGAATTCTTCATGGTCTTCACCGCGTCACGCTGCTATCCGCACGAGAGCCGTGCATAGCGCGTGCCAGCGCTACAAGCGACAGGCGTCGCGACACAGTGGCAAGCCAATGCCCATCGCGGCAGTGACGGGCAGGCGGGCCTGCATGTCCACGCAGGGACGTTGGACAACCGTCAGTGCTTGGACTTCCAAACGACGGTTGCGTCGATCGCTGGCCAGAAAGCGTCCGATTCCCAGACACCGCTGCTCGCGACGTCTGGAATCCGGACAGCGACAGCAGGCTCCCGGCGACCAGCGAAGTGTCCGAGGAATACCGGCAACTCGTTGATTTCAATCGTCTTGCGTGGCTGCTCCCGAGTGCCAGCCACGCCTGGCACAGGCTTTGCCATGGATGGGTTGTGGGACATCCCACCATGACGACACAAATGACAGGAGGCAGTATGCAACCGCAGTCCACAGTACAGGTGATGGGCATCGATGCCGGTGGCACGATGACCGACACATTCTTCGTGCGCTCCGATGGCCGCTTCGTGGTAGGCAAGGCGCAGAGCAATCCTGGCGACGAATCCCTTGCCATCTACAACTCTTCCGAAGATGCCCTCGCCCACTGGGATCGGACCGTAGACGACGTCTATCCCGAACTGGTGACTTGCGTCTATTCCGGTACGGCCATGCTCAACCGCATCCTCATGCGCAAGGGCCTCGCTGTCGGCCTCATCTGCAACCGCGGTTTCGAGCAGATTCATTCCATGGGCCGCGCCCTGCAGAGCTATCTGGGCTATGCATTGGAGGACCGTATCCACCTTAATACTCACCGCTACGATGAACCCCTGGTTCCCGTCTCGCGCACGCGTGGCGTCACTGAGCGAACCGACGTGCAGGGGCGGGTCGTGATCCCGCTGCGTGAGGAAGAAGTCCGCCAGGCTACGCGGGAACTGGTAGAGGCCAACGCACAAGCCATCGTCATTTGCCTGCTGCAATCCCACAAGAACGAATCGAGCGAGCAGCGCGCCCGTGACATCGTGCGCGAGGAGCTGAAAAAGCTGAAGGCGGATATCCCGGTCTTCGCCTCGGTGGATTACTACCCGTCGCGCAAGGAGAGCCACAGGATGAATACCACCATCCTCGAGGCCTACGGTGCCGAGCCTTCGCGCCAGACCTTGAAGAAGGTGAGCGACCGGTTCAAGAAGCACGGCGCCAAATTCGACCTGCGCGTGATGGCCACGCACGGCGGCACCATCAGCTGGAAGGCCAAGGAGCTCGCGCGCACGATCGTCTCCGGCCCCATCGGCGGCGTCATCGGCTCCAAGCTGCTGGGCGAGTACCTGGGCGACGAGAACATTGCCTGCTCCGACATCGGCGGCACCAGCTTCGACGTGGCCCTGATCACCAAGGGCAATTTCGCCATCAAGTCCGATCCCGACATGGCCCGTCTGGTGCTGTCCCTGCCCCTGGTGGCGATGGACTCGGTCGGCGCCGGCGCCGGCAGTTTTGTGCGCCTCGACCCCTACAGCAAATCGATCAAGCTCGGCCCCGACAGCGCCGGCTACCGCGTGGGCACCTGCTGGCCGGAAAGCGGCCTCGACACGGTGTCCGTCTCCGACTGCCATGTCGTGCTCGGCTACCTGAACCCGGACAACTTCCTGGGCGGTGCCATCAAGCTCGACGTGCAGCGCGCCCGCGACCACATCAAGGCGCAGATCGCCGACCCGCTCGGCCTGTCGGTCGAGGATGCCGCCGCCGGCGTCATCGAACTGCTCGACCTCACTCTCTCCGAGTACCTGCGCGCCAACATCAGTGCCAAGGGCTACAACCCGGCGGACTTCACCTGCTTCTCCTACGGCGGCGCCGGTCCGGTGCACACCTACGGTTACACCGAGGGTGTCGGCTTCAAGGACGTCGTCGTGCCGGCCTGGGCAGCCGGCTTCTCGGCCTTCGGCTGCGCCTGCGCCGACTTCGAGTACCGCTACGACAAGTCGGTGGACCTTGGCGTTGCGCAGCACGCGCCTGACACCGACAAGGAAGCCGCCTGCAAGAGCCTGCAGGAAGCCTGGTCTGAACTGGCCGTCAAGGTCATCGACGAATTTGTCCTCAACGGCTACAAGCCCGAGGACGTGCTGCTGATTCCCGGCTACAAGATGCAGTACATGGGCCAGCTGAATGACCTCGAGATCGTCTCGCCGGTGACCAGCGCCGCCACCGCGGCCGACTGGGACCAGATCGTCGAGGCCTTCGAGAACACCTACGGCCGCGTCTATGCGAGTTCCGCCCGCTCGCCCGAACTGGGCTTCTCGATCACCGGCGCCATCCTGCGCGGCACCGTCGTGACCCAGAAGCCGGTGCTGCCGGAAGACCCGGATGCCGGCCCGACGCCGCCGAAGGAAGCCTATCTCGGCACTCGTCCCTTCTACCGCCACAAGAAGTGGGTGGATGCCGCGCTCTGGAAGATGGAAGCCCTCAAGGCCGGCAACCACATCGTGGGCCCCGCCATCATCGAATCCGACGCCACGACCTTCGTCGTGCCCGACGGCTTCGCAACCACGATCGACAAGCACCGCCTGTTCCATCTCAAGGAAGTGAAGTAAGGAGACAAGCCATGAACATGATGAGCAATAAAGAAGTCGGCTTCGCCGACCTGCTGCAGAACGGCCAGACGCTCAAGCAGTACCGCGACGGCATCATTGATCGCACCAAGGCCACCGGCCACTACAACGGCCTCAGGAAACTGGAATTCCGGGACAGCGACCCGATCGGCTACGAGAAGCTGTTCTCCAAGCTGCGGGGCGGCCTGGTACACGCTCGCGAAACCGCCAAGAAGATTGCCGCCAGCCCCATCGTCGAGCAGGAAGGCGAACTCTGTTTCACGCTTTACAACGCCGCCGGCGACTGCGTCCTGACCTCGACCGGGATCATCATCCACGTCGGCACCATGGGCGCAGCAATCAAGTACATGATCGAGAACAACTGGGAAGCCAACCCCGGCATCAATCCCGGCGACATGTTCACGACCAATGACTGCGCCATCGGCAACGTCCACCCCTGCGATATCGCCACCATCGTCCCGATCTTCTGGCAAGGCCGGCTTATCGGCTGGGTCGGCGGCGTCACGCACGTCATCGACACCGGCTCGGTGACGCCGGGCTCGATGTCCACCGGCCAGACCCAGCGCTTCGGCGACGGCTATATGATCACCTGCCGCAAGACCGGGGTGAACGACGAGCCGCTGCGCGACTGGCTGCATGAGTCCCAGCGCTCGGTGCGCACGCCCAAGTACTGGATCCTCGACGAAAAGACCCGCATCGCCGGCTGCCACATGATCCGCGAGCTGGTGGAGGAAGTGATCCGCGCCGACGGCATCGAAGCCTACGAGAAGTTTGCCTTCGAGGTCATTGAAGAAGGCCGCCGCGGACTGCAGAGCCGCATCAAGGCCATGACCCTGCCAGGCAAGTACCGCAAGGTCTCCTTTGTCGACGTGCCTTACAAGCATGACGATGTGCAGGTCTCCAACGCCTTCGCCAAGCTGGACTCCATCATGCACTCGCCGGTGGAGATGACCATCAGGCCGGACGGCAAGTGGCGCCTGGACTTCGAAGGAGCGAGCCGCTGGGGCTGGCACACCTTCAACGCCCATCAGGTCGCATTCACTTCCGGAATCTGGGTGATGATGTGCCAGACCCTGGTGCCCACACAGCGCATCAACGACGGCGCCTACTTCGCCACCGAGTTTCGCCTGCCAAAGGGCACCTGGTGCAATCCGGATGACCGCCGCACCGGCCACGCCTACGCCTGGCACTTCCTGGTCTCCGGCTGGGCGGCGCTGTGGCGCGGCCTGTCCCAGTCCTATTTCAGCCGTGGTTATCTGGAAGAGGTCAACGCCGGAAACGCCAACACCTCCAACTGGCTGCAGGGTGGCGGCATCAACCAGGACGGTGAGATCCACGCGGTCAACAGCTTCGAGGCCAGTTCGTGCGGCACCGGCGCCTGCGCGGTCAAGGATGGTCTCAACCACGCTGCTGCCATCTGGAACCCGGAAGGCGATATGGGCGATATCGAGATCTGGGAAATGGCAGAGCCTCTGCTCTACCTCGGCCGGAACGTCAAGGCCAACTCCGGCGGCTACGGCAAGTACCGTGGCGGTTGCGGCTTCGAGACGCTGCGCATGGTATGGAACGCCCAGGACTGGACCATGTTCTTCATGGGCAACGGGTTCATGAACAGCGACTGGGGCATGATGGGCGGCTACCCTTCCGCCACCGGCTACCGCTTTGAGGCACACAAGACAGGGCTGGACAAGCGCATCGCCATTGGCGATTCCTTGCCTCTGGGCGGCGACATCGATCCGGGCAAACCGGATTACGAGCGCCACATCGATGCCACTGCCGTGGTCAAGCGTGACAAGCAGTGCATCACCACCGAGGACTGCTACGCCAACCACGACCTGTACCTCAACTACCTGCGCGGGGGCCCGGGCTTCGGCGACCCGATCGATCGGGATCCGAAAGCCATCGAGGCGGACCTCAACCAGAGATTCCTGCTGCCGGAGTATGCCCAGAAGGTCTATGGCGCCGTCTTCACCCAGGACGCCAGGAGCGTGTTCACGGTCGATGCGGGCAAGACCCAGGCCCGCCGTGCCGAGATCCGCAAGGAGCGCCTGGCCCGCTCCCTGCCAACCCGCGAATGGATGAAGGAAGAGCGCGAACGCATCCTCAACAAGCACGCGTCCGTGCAGGTGCAACACATGTTTGCCACCAGCTTCGCGCTGTCGGAGAAGTTCACGCGGGAATTCAAGGAATTCTGGAATCTTCCCGCGGACTGGCAGTTGCCGGAGGAAGAACTGGGCGTGCCGTCCTACGGCGCCAAGCACCGCATGGACCTCTCCCTGCTGCCCGACGTCACCACCGTCGTCCAGGTCGAAGAGTAATCACCGAATCCAGGAGCTGAACAATGTCTGCCTACACCAATGAACAGGTTGCCCACCTCGTCGAAGGTTCCCTGGACTGGGAAACCACCTTCCGCATGCTCTCGATGCCCAAGGATGACAGCCGCTTCGAGCAGTACCTGGCGGCCCTGCAAGCCAAGGTGAGCTTCCCGGACCGCATCGTGCTCCCGCTTGGCCCGCACATGTTTATCGTGCAATCGGCCGCGAGCAAGAAGTGGGTGGTCAAGTGCGACTGCGGCCACGAGTTCTGCGACTACCGCGAGAACTGGAAGCTGCATGCCTCGATCTACGTGCGCGACACCGAGGAAGCAATGACGGAGGTCTACCCCAAGCTGATGGCCCCGGACACCCAGTGGCAGGTATATCGCGAGTACTACTGCCCGGCCTGCGGCACCATGCACGACGTCGAGGCGCCCACGCCATGGTATCCGGTGATCCATGACTTCGAGCCGGACATCGAGGCCTTCTATAAGGAGTGGGTACAGCTACCGGTCCCCGAGCGCGCCGGGGACTAATCGCCGCGTGATGAGCGGGGAGCAGGTACTGCCTGTTCCCCGCGGCTTAACGATCAACGTGGGCCCGGATCAGCGCGAGATGAAGCCCTCGGCGCGGGCTGTTGCGTAGCCTGTCAGGCCTCGACCATCCCAAGGAACTGTTGCAGTTCGGGCGTCTGTGGCTGGCTGAACACTTCATCGGGCGCGCCGATCTCGTGGACCTTGCCCTGATGCATGAATACCACTCGATCGCACACCTCGCGCGCGAAGCGCATCTCATGCGTCACCATCAGCAACGTCATACCTTCGGCGGCCAGTCCCCGCACCACCTGCAGTACCTCGTTGACGAGTTCCGGGTCCAGCGCCGACGTGATCTCGTCGCATAGCAGCGCGATCGGCTGCATGGCAAGCGCGCGGGCGATGGCGACACGTTGCTGCTGTCCGCCAGACAGTTGGTCCGGATACGCATCGAACTTCGCGGAAAGCCCGACCCGTGCCAGGTTCAGCTCGGCCAGCTCACGGGCCTGGACCTCCGGCACGCCCTTGACGATCATCGGCGACAGCATCACGTTGCGGCCGGCGCTCAGGTGCGGAAACAGATTGAACTGCTGGAAAATCATACCCACCTTCAACCGCAGTGCACGCAATTGCAGCTCGCTGTCAGCCAGGTGGGCGCCCGCCACCGTGATGGCGCCCGAATCAATGCTCTCCAGCCCGTTGATACAACGCAGCAGCGTGCTCTTTCCCGAGCCACTCTTGCCGATGATGGCGATGACCTCGCCTGGCTCAACGGAAAGCGATACGCCTTTCAGGACCTCGTTACTGCCAAACGACTTGCGAACCTGATCAATGGTGATGAGCGGCATGGAATTTCCTCTCCAGCATCTTGCTGTATTGCGAAAGCGGCCAGCACAGCGCGAAGTACATCAGTGCCACGGCGGCATATACGGTAAAGGGTTGGAATGTGGCGTTTACAATCATCGTGCCCGCCTTGGACAGCTCGGTGAAGCCGATGATCGACGCCAACGCCGTGCCCTTGATGACCTGGACGCCAAAGCCAACGGTCGGTGCCACGGCAATCCGCAGGGCCTGCGGCAGGATCACGTGACGCATCTGCTGCACGTAGTTCATGGCCAGGCTGCCTGAGGCTTCCCACTGGCCGCGCGGTATGGCTTCCACGCAGCCGCGCCAGATTTCGGCAAGGAAGGCCGACGTCCACAGCGTCAACGCCACCCCGGCGGCCAGCCACGCCGGCACCTCGATGCCGAACAGCGCAAGTCCGAAGAAGGCGAGAAACAGCTGCATCAGCAGCGGCGTGCCCTGGAAAAGCTCGATATAGGCCTGCGTCAGACGCCGTGCCATCGGCCGCTTGCCGGTACGCATCAACAGCACGAGCAGGCCAACGATGCCACCGCCCACAAACGCGACCAATGACAGCAGCACCGTCCAGCGCGCCGCCAGCAGCAGGTTGCGGACGATATCCCACAACGAAAACTCGATCATCCCGCGCTCCTCGCAAAAAGCTGGCGGCCAATGCCGCGGAGTAGCTGACGCAGCAAGATGGCGAGCAGCAGATAGATCGCGGTGCTGACCAGATACACCTCGAAAGCGCGGAAGTTGCGTCCCTGGATGAAATTGGCCGCATAGGTCAGGTCTTGCGCCGCGATCTGCGAACAGACCGCGGACCCCAGCATCACGATGACAATCTGGCTCGACAGCGCCGGCCAGATCTTCTGCAATGCGGGGCGCAGCACCACATGCCGGAACACCTGGAACGGTGACATGGCCAGGCTGGCGCCGGCTTCGAACTGCCCGCGCGGCGTAGCCGCCAGGCCGGCGCGCACGATCTCCGTACCGTAAGCGCCCAGGTTGATAACCATCGCCAGCGATGCCGCCACCATTTCAGGCAGGTGCACGCCCAGGCTGGGCAGACCAAAGAAGATGAAGAACAGCTGGATCAGGAACGGCGTGTTCCGGATCAGCTCCACATAGGTGCTGACCATCGCGCGCAGCCAGGCGGGGCCCTGGGTCTTGGCCCAGGCACCAGCCACCGCAACGGCCACGCCAAGCACGCCGCCCGTCAGTGTGAGCTGCGCCGTGACCGCAATGCCTTTCAGCAACACGTCGGTATAGTCCAGCACCGACACGAATTCGAACGAGTAAGCCATGCTTGCTTCCGGACGGTACGCGTCAGAGCTGCGCCGGTAGCGGACGCAGCAGCCACTTGATCGACAGCGAGTTCAGGGAGCCGTCCTTCTTGGCTTCGGCCAGGATGGCATTGACCTTGTCCTGCAGCGCCTTTTCGCCCTTGTTCATGCCGATGAAGCACGGTGAATTCTTGATCAGGAACTTGGTCTCGGGCGCCTTGGGCGGATGCTTGGCGATCAGCGCCGAGGCCACCACGTTGCCGGTAGCAATCAGTTGCACCTGCCCCGACAGGAAGGCCGAGATCGTGGCGTTGTTGTCTTCATAGCGCTTGATGTTCGCGCTGGCCGGCGCGATCTTGCTCAGTTCCAGGTCTTCCACGGCACCGCGCGTGACGCCAACGGTCTTGCCCGCCAGATCGGCCGCGCTTTTTACGGCAAGATCCGCCGGCCCGAACACGCCGTTGAAGAACGGCGCATAGGCCTCAGAGAAATCGACCACCTTCTCGCGCTCGGGATTCTTTCCCATGCTCGAAATCACCAGGTCTACCTTGCGCGTCTGCAGATACGGCACACGGTTGGTGCTGGTCACCGGCACCAGCTGCAGCTTTACACCCATCTTCTTTGCCACCAGCGCGGCCACGTCGATATCGAGACCCTGCGGAGCCATATCGGCCCCCACCGAGCCGAACGGCGGGAAATCCTGCGGCACGGCCACGCGCAGTACGCCGGCCTTGGTGATGTCGGCGAGCGTATCGGCCTGCGCCGGTAGCACAGCCGCACAAAAACCGGCCAGCAGTGCACACATCAGGCCGCGACGGGACAACTTGGATTGGGACAGGGCATGGAACATCGCGTGTTTCCTCAGGTTCGGGATGGGAATGGGTGATCCGCGGAAACCTCCGCGGCGGGTGATGCGGAATGCGGAACGCGTGCCGAATCGACGGGTGCCAGCGCGCGGCGCAGGTGTGCGAGCGGATCGGCAGGGCCAACGGCATCGAGACTCGTATGCACCTCGCCAAGGTGTTCGGCCATCAGCCGCGCGGCCAGCGCGCCATCGCCTTGCGCAAGCGCATTGACGATGTCTTCGTGCTGGCCGCATGAGCGGCCGGCATCGGCGGCGGACTGGTTGCGACTGGCCACCAGCGTCGTACGCGCGGTCAGGTCACGCAGCGTATCCACCAGCAGGCCATACCCCAATGATGCGCACAGGCAAACGTGAAAATCGCCCAGCAGGAAGCTGCGCATGCTGGCGTCGTCGCCATGGAGCGCGGCCTTTTCGCGCGCGATATGAACCTTGAGCGAGTGAATAGCCTGCGCACTCGCCGGCCGATCCGGGCTGACTTCGCGCAGCAACCCGGTTTCGATAATGCGGCGGGCGTCGAACGCCGAGCGGATGTCGTCAGTGCCGGGTTCCACCAGGAACCAGCCGCGTCGCGCGCTGACGGTTACCATGCCGCGCGCCGCCAGCCGCGACAATGCTTCACGCACCAGCGTGCGGCTCACGCCAAACAACGTGGCAAGTTCCTGCTCGCCCAGGCGGGAGCCGGGGAGCAGCTTCTGGCCAAGCATTGCCTCCGTGATGCGATTGGCAATGTCAGCAGGGGAGTTTTCAGTCGTAGCGTTCACGGCAACCACATGAGCAAGTGGTATGCCATGCTTGTATGCAAGATTTGTAGCCAAAGAGGGGCGTGAACATCACCCTGAATTGCCTGGCGGCCCGCAAAGCGGGCATCGTGCGCCGCGATGGTGCGCGGTGCCATCGAGTGCAGATGGTCCAAACGGTTCCCTATGAACAACTGTGCTGGACGTCACAATCGTGGAAACCGCTTACGGATCAATTAGTTATCTCAAACCGTCGTTAACGCTCACAGCAGCTTCCGTGGTCCGGTCACGGCAATGGCGGCAATCTTGTGTGCCTTGATGTAATAGCGCCAGAGCGAACCACCAGATCGGCACCGCCGCCAGCCGGAAATGGCACAACCACGGTGATCGACTTTCATGGCCAGGTTTCCGCATACTCCGGGCTTCGAACCGGAATGCGACCTTCAGCCACATGCGTGGACCGGACTGGAGGTACGCGCAAACCGGAGTTGATATTCCCGGGGCGAGAGTCCGGTTTTACGCTTGAACAGTTGTCGAAAGGTACTCACGTCGCCGTACCCAACGCGCTGGCTAACCAGGTCAACACCAATTGGTCGTGACTCAAGCAATGCCTTTGCGACTTCGATGCGGAGATTCTGTAGATATGCCAACGGCGACACCCCTACGGCCTGCTTGAATCTCCGGCTCAGTGTTCGTTCGCTGACTGCGAGATATGCGGCCAGTTCGCTTAGCAGAAGCCCCTCTTCGAGCGTCGCCTCCATATGCTCCTGTGCGCGCGCAACGAGCGAGTCTGCGTGCCCATGTTCGCCGATGAGCTTCGCATATGAAGCCTGGGCGGTCCTGTTCGTATCGATCAATAGCGTCTTTGCAGTCATCGCGGCGAGTTTCTCGCCAGCAAATATTTCGACCAGCCGCACCGCTAGATTGAGATACGACGTCACGGCTCCACTCGAGATAATCCTGTCCTGCATGGTCAGAACTTCCTGAACCCGAAGTCTTACGCCCGGATAACGCCGTGCGAAGTCAGCGGATTTCTCCCAGTGTGTTGTTGCAACGCGGCCGTCGAGCAACCCGGCTTCAGCAAGCAGATAGTTGCCAGTGCAATACGCGGCGACCACCGCACCGGCCTTGTGCTGGCTACGTATGGCAGATCGGAGTGTGTTCAACAGATCCTCGCGAGCAAGGAAAGCGTCCATGTCGGGGACAAATGGAGCGGTTAGCAAAATTGCTTCTGCGCGCTTGCGCCCATCGATCTTGCCATCCACCGGAATGATCTGCCCCGAAGCGGCCTTGACCGGTTGGCCGTCAATTGACTCGACTCGCCAACTGAATTTTGGGGAACGACCGCCCTCCCGTGTGGACCTGTGACCGCTCAAATGATTGACGGCATTGAAAACGTCAATGGGCCCAGCGACACCAGAGGCCAGAATTCCGTCATAGACCCAGATCCGGATAGTTGTCACCGCGTGTCCGATATACCATAAAGAATGGCAATTCTGCCACTCCCGTTGTGCCCGGTAAACCCTGAAGATCGCGTCATCAACACAACTGATTAGAGAGAAATACGATGCCAATGATCGACGTGCTGATCCCTGCAGATGCCCTGACCCCGCACGCGGAGGCCCGCCTATTCAAGGAACTGTCGAACATCCTGATCGAAGCGGAAGGCTACGATTGTGACAACCGGATTGCGCAGAGCGTCACCGTGCTCAATCTTCATCGGCCTGAGGCAGTGTACGTTGGTGGAGAGCTATCGAAGTTGCCGCGTTACCGGATCATTCCTACCGTGCCTGAGGGGCAATACACCGACGCGTCGCGCAAGAAACTCGTCAGGGCAATCACAGAGGCCGTGGCTCGTGCTGAAAATGGCGCGTTCGAGGACGTTGCAACGCGCGTCTGGGTTTTCCCTACGGAGATTCCGGAGGGCCAATGGGGCAGTCGCGGGGGCATTCGGACGATAGCCGACATTCATGCAATGCTCGTCGATGACCCTGAGCAACGGAGCGTCGGATCCGAGCGCCTCGCAGACAAGCGGCGCGACGACGCGCGGAGGATGCTGGAAGCCGCTCTGGATGCAGCATGTTTTGGAGCAGCCAAGGAATAGCGACTCCGCAGTGAACAAGCAGCGATCCATGCCTCTGGCGCGCTTCAATGAGAGTACATACGATGCAATTACTTGATCATGTGTCGATCGGTGTTCCGAATATTCAGGAAGCGCGGCGCTTCTACGATGCCATCATGACAGCATTGGGTGCAAGCAAGGTCTATGACCGACCCGCTGCACTCGGTTACAGCGAGCGTTGCTCTGCGCAAGATACGGTATCGACCTTCTTAGCAGTTTATCTTGACCCCACTGAAATAGGGACGAACAAACGACACTGGTGTTTCAAGGCCCCGTCTCGTGAGCATGTGGATGCTTTTTTCTATGCAGGACTCGCGGCGGGCGGGAACTCCGACGGAGATCCCGGCTTAAGGCTTCATTACCACCCTGACTACTATGCGGCGTTCCTGGTTGACCCAGCCGGCAACCGCGTTGAGGCCGTATGTCACGCTGCAGCAGCAGAAAACAATCTCCCGTAATCGCGCACGCTAACAACAATGAGGCTTCCTTCCCGCATTCCTCTTATTCAAGCTCCGATGGTCGGTTCTCTGAGCCCTCTCACTATTGCCGTCAGCGAGGCGGGTGGCTTGGGTTCCCTTGCTTGTGCAGCGCTCACTCCGGCGCAACTACGCGAACAGATCGCTTTAATTCGCGCGGAAACGTCGGCGCCGTTCAATGTCAATTTCTTCTGCCACGTCTCGCCGAGCCAGGATGAGGAGAGTGACGCGAAATGGCTCGAATTGCTCGCGCCCTATTACAGGGAAGTCGGTCTCGATCTGTCGGCTGCCCAAAGAGGACCGGGCAGAGCGCCTTTCGACGAGTCGATGTGCGAAGTCATCGAAGAATGCCATCCACCTGTGATCAGCTTCCATTTCGGGCTCCCCGACGAGCGCTTGCTTGCGCGGGCAAGGGATACCGGTGCGATGATTCTGTCTTCCGCGACGACGGTCGAAGAGGCGCGCTGGCTTGAGAGTCGCGGTGTCGACGCCATCATCGCGCAGGGCGCAGAGGCCGGAGGCCATCGAGGCATGTTCCTCACTACCGACATCAACGCGCAGCCCGGGTTATTTGCGCTGCTACCGCAGGTTGTGGACGCAGTGAGTGTCCCTGTTATCGCAGCCGGCGCGATTGCGGACGGCAGAGGGATTGCGGCAGCCTTTGCTCTTGGTGCGAGTGCAGTGCAGTTAGGAACGGCCTACTTGATGACGCCTCAGGCTGGCAGGTCCGGCATTCACCGCACAGCCTTGCGCTCTGCGCGTGACGACATGACGCGGCTGACCAATCTTTACACGGGTCGCCCGGCACGTGGATTGTTGACGCGCTTCATGCGCGAGCAAGGGCCGATGAGCGCAGCAGCACCAACGTTTCCACTGGCAACCGGTGCAGTCGATCCGCTTCGCTTTGCGTACGAAAAAGGCGGATACAGTGATTTTTCGATCCTCTGGGCGGGCGAAGCGGCGGCAATGGCGCGTGAGGAAGATGCGGGGCTTCTAACGCAGCGCCTCTGGGAGGAAGCGCAAAAATGCGTGTCCGGCCTACGTTTATACGGCAGGTGACGCCAGCGGCAGAGAAGTCGTTCCGAGCCATTTGGTTCCGCAAAAGCCCTCATATTGCCCGCCGCATCGCCGCAGTGGCTGCGACATGCCTAGGCGCGCACGCGGGTGGTCGGTCACCTCCGAGGGCCATGTCGACCCACCGCTAGGGTGACAGGAGCCTCCGGAAGCGCGATCGGTTCACTGGATAATCGGGTTGGCATTGACATAGCACGCCGAATTATTGACCCCCAAGGCGCGCTGGATCAGGTATTGACCGCTGTAGTTGCCCGGGACGACGGGAGTGGTTGGCACCGGCAAAGTCACGTTGTAGTAGGAGCCGTTGGACAGCAGAGCCTGACTGGACCCAAAGGTCCAGGCGCACATGTCACCGTTCTCGCTGCCCTGGGCGTTGTACCAGGCGTTGAGCTCCGGGTCGGTGACGGTTTCGTCCAGCTCATGGGCGATCACAGACACCATAGCATCCACGCCGGGGTTGTTATTGGGCGAACTGGTGGTCTGGTAAGTACAGGAGCCGATCGACTTCGAAGGATTGCCGATGAAGCCATACTTGATTGCCGCGTTCCCGGAAGGGGTCGACATTGTCGTGTAGGTGTGCCAGCCGCAGTACTTGGTCAGGAATCCGGAGGATTCCCGGATATCAGACGAGGACAACACCAGATAGACTGCGTTCGCATCGGGCGTGCCTCCAGAACATGAGGACTTCGCGGCAGCCTTCACCAGCGACTGTACGGCGGAATCCGATAAAGTCCTCCCGCCGTAGGTCAAAGAGGTCGGCTGCGTGCACTCGAGGATCGTCGTAGACGCCACGCGCGTCACCCCCCCTGCCACCGACTGCGTGTACTGCCCGAACCCGCCGATACCATTGGCGCCAGTGGTGACGCCAGAGTAATCGGCATACGAGCCATAGCTATTCTGCATACCTGCGTCGTAGCCTAAGCCGTAGATCGCGTTCCGAATGATCTGCTGTCCTGTCGGAGTATCGGTCCTGTTGCTCTGATTCCAGTTGCCATACCAGATTAGAACCACCTTACTGATGGAAGCCATGACCGGACCGCCGTAGTACTGGATCGGATAGGCGTTGGAGCTCGTACCACCGGCAGGCGGCTGGTAACCCATGGACGCCGACGGAGGCGTCTTACCAAACGGATTAATGGTCACCCCTATCGGGGGAGCCGTCCGGTGCACGATCTTTTGTGGAATCACGCCGCCTGCATCTGGCACTGGCTCTTTGCCATCGCGGACGTTCTCGGTAGGCGTGGCGGCCGCGACGACCGACAAAACACTGGATAACAGCCCCAGCAGCGCTCTGCGCGCGAAACGTGAATTGGCAACCATGTCCCCCTCCCGATTTATAATTTCAATCTGGACAATTTCACTGCATATTGCGCCCGTTCCGTACGGAACATCTAAAGGTAGTTCTGCCCAGTCGGCACGCATGCTGAGCCCATGAGTGCACAGCATGGCGCTAACTGGATTGCACAAACGGATCCCTTCACGAGGCGTTGTTGTCCTAACAATAGCTTAGGCGATTCGACTCCACGGGGGGCTCACCGCGTAAGCGCACGCGAGCTCGCAGTGTGCGGCGTCGAACGTTCGGAACAACCAGGCGCCGGCTGGCCAAGAGGAGCGGGGAATCCCGCGACGCACTGACTGCCCCGATGCGACGACAGTACAAGGGCATCCGAGCCTGGCGACCGAGTTTGCCTATCTCGCCTTGGGCTCGAGACGGATCACGAGCTGGCTAGCAAGGGCTCTTTCCGTAAAAAAAGGCCGGCTCGCGCCGGCCGTTTGATACGCCTAAGTGCTTCGCTCTTGCGCGTCGAGGAATGGCCGCGCATCTCTTAAGATCTCTTCGGCGAAGCCTCTGGTCTCATCGGTGAGGCCTGACGCCAAAACCGTGCTCAATGCCGCATAGAGCGCGTGGATCTGATCGATTGCTTGATCAAGCTGCGATCTTTCGAGCATTTTTCTTCCTCCTCGAAAAATTGCCTCGGACGCCTTAAATCGGAAAAGGAATTTTAGTAAATCGGTTCCCAACGTCGATTCACTCGCTTTCGGCCCGGGAGATGGACCATGACGACGCACCACTTTCAACTCTTCTTGGCCGCCGTCAATCATTGCACCCGATCGGGGTCAGCAGCGTCGTCGCGCACAGTAGCTCATGGCAACTCAATAACTCAATGTATCGGCGCGACGATGCCGAGCTTTTCCGCCAACATCCGCTCGTAGACGCCGAAATGCAAGTCCACCTCGGCCTGATTGACCACCGTGATTTCCATGCTGATCCGGTCGGGCTTCAGGCCGAACACTGTGGCCAGTGCAACCTCAAGAGGCAGGGCAGCGTCTTTATCCTTGGGAAAGGTCGTGCCAATACTAATCGTATAGGCGCTTTCCCCGACCGCCGTTACCTCGAGCAGGCGTGCCGCCGCGCTCAGGTTGTGCTCAATTGCAAGCCGCGCGACCTCCGCCACGCAGCGCGTCTTTTCGGTCGGAAAACCACGCACGCACAAAAGGCGCACGCGATGCTTTCCCAGTGTCATCCAGTCGGTATCGAATTCCATGAGAGGCCTCTGCTATCTAATAGGTCTCAGTGGTTCATTGGATGTTGATCTTGCGCACGGAGGACGATGACGTGTCGCTCTTAGGCAAGCGCAGCGTCAGAACGCCTTGGTTAAATCGGGCTTCGACGTTGTCCAGGTCAAGCCCGTCCGGCAAGGGAATGCTACGCATGAAGGCGCCGTACGCGCGCTCAAGGCGATAGCATCCGCTTTCCTCGGCCTGAACATCCTGCTTCTTCTCGCCCCTCAGCACTAGCGCGCCATCCTCGATGCTGATCTGCACCTCCTCGCGTTCCATGCCGGGCAATTCGGCAGTGATCCGAAGTGCCGCGCCGTCGTCGACGACGTCGATCCGAGGCTGGAAACGCGACGAGCTGAAGTCGCCAAACCAGCGGTCCAGGCCGCTGAAGTTGGCGAGAGGTTCATGCAGGAATTCGCTCATGGCACGCCAAGGATCGCCGGAGAAGAAACGCGAGACGTCCGGCCATTCCGGCACCCGGTGCCGTGGTGGGACGGTGCCGGGCGCCTCTTCATTGGCGGCCGGTTTGTCGGCAGCTGTCTTCCGCAGGAATTTGAAGGGGTTCCACTTGAGTTCCGTTTTCATGTCGCGGCTCCGATTGAGGATCATCGATTGTCAAAAGGCGTCGTGCGCCCTGCGCTGGCATGGCAATGGCGCATGACGCGGTTGCGTCCTTTTGGACGCGTCATGAAGGTCCTACGTGACGTTGACGGTTATGCGTCGCGGACGCGCTTCCTCGCGGCGGGGAATGGTCAGCTTCAGCACGCCATCCTGCAGCTGAGCGCCGAT
Organism: Cupriavidus sp. 22TCCZM01-5; assembly: GCF_057798915.1. Taxonomy (NCBI): domain Bacteria; kingdom Pseudomonadati; phylum Pseudomonadota; class Betaproteobacteria; order Burkholderiales; family Burkholderiaceae; genus Cupriavidus; species Cupriavidus sp. 22TCCZM01-5. The sequence continues at coordinate 50,862 of NZ_JBYOJR010000036.1, read as the reverse complement.
TTGCGTTGAATCCAGGTCCGGACTCAGTGCGAAGGCCCGGGCAAAGTGGGGCTGACGGATTTCCGCATGCTGCACACGTAACCCGGTCGGCGTCGGCACGACGGCTTCCGCCTCGATGTGGAGGCTGCCGTCGTGGACGCTGACTTGCAGCTTGTCGCGGGTCACGCCCGGCAGGTCGGCCCAAAGCGTAACGCCGCTGCTGTCCTCGACGATGTCCACCGCCGGCAGTAGCGTGACGGGCCGCGTGCCCTGTGCGGCCTTGTCGTCCCTGGGTTGCGCCACGGCGCCCGGATCGCGTTCGACGACTTGCGAAGAATCGTTCATGGCAGTCTCCTTCCGGTTATTGGACGGTGATCGCTCGCGGCTTCGATGCCTCGCGTTTGCCCACGGTGACCGACAGGCAGCCGTTGGCGTAGCGCGCTTGCACCTTGTCGGGATCTACGTCGGTAGGAAGCTCGATCACCCGGCGGAAGGTGCCGACAAAGCGCTCCTGTGCGTAGCGTCGGGCCTCCGACGTGTCGTCCGGACAGACGGATTGGCGTTCGCCGCTGATTGTCAGCAAGCCCCTGTCGATCGAGACTTCGAGATTTTCCTGCTTCACTCCGGGCGCAAAAGCAACGATCTCGATGGAGTCGTCCGTCGCGCCGATGTTGATTGCAGGAAATGCGCCGAAGCGTCCAGCGCGGATGCTGGAAGGGAAGCCGCCGAACAGCGACGTCATTTGCCTTTGCAGGCGATCGAGTTCACTGAACAAGTCGGTTCCGAAGAATGCTTCACTCATGGTCGTAACCTCCTTCAATGCAGCAAGGAGGGATGGGCATCACGCGCTCCCATTCACCTGCCTGGCTGCCGGCAAACAAACAGAAACACGCAGCGCGACGTCGCGACTGCCTGAGCAAAAATAAAATAGTAACGAGCGAGCGGAATTTCAAGCGTCACAAGCATCACAAGAGGCACCTGGCTGATCCAGAATGAGACCATTTTGGAGCGTGACGGATATGCCAGGCGGGCGATCCGCCCAGATTTCCGTCTCAATCTAGCGGCGAGGGCCGATCTATCCGAAAGGCTGAAGTCTGCTCTACTTCAGCCCTTCCCTCTTGATGTGCATGCCGCCGTACTAGTGAAGCTGCGCAAGGCGCCCGCACCCGATCCCTACTTGATCCACTGCCGAATCGATTCAGCCATCACGTTCGTCGATATGCCATAGCGATCGTGCAGCGTTGGGAGCGCCCCTGCGTCCAGAAACTCATCCGGCAGACCAACCTGCCGGAACGGCACTACAGCGCCCGCTTGCATCAGCGTGGTGGCCACAGCCTCGCCGAGACCCTGGACTTCAGGCCGTCGTTCGGGGTCTGTTGTTACCACGGTCCCGACAGGCCGAAATTATCCGGCGCCTATAACGCCGTTCTGGAGCGGCGCAGTTTGCCAGGCTGGCTGCTTGCCTACCTCGGCGCCGCAGCACCGATAGCGCAGGCCAATGACCCGCAACGCAGCCGCGCGGAAGATGCCCCCGGGCAACGCCCTGGAGGTCCGGTCGGGGCACGTCGCACAGCCGCCGGTCGACGTGTGGCCAACGGCGCTACCCCGCCCGCAGCGCCCACAGGGCCTCCAGTACGTATTCCGTGGCACGTTCTACCCGTTCCCCGCTGTGCGCCAACCCCAGTCGCCGCCACAACGCCGGCCGCAGCGGCCGCATCACCACGCGCGCATCCGGAGCCGGCGTGGTGACCTCGTGTGGCAGCAGGGCCGCCCCATAGCCGGCCGCCACCAGACTCTTGATGGCGTCGTTGTAGTTGAGCTGAATACGCGGCGCCGGCCTGTGGCCACCGGTGGCGAACCACTCGGCGGTCAAACGCGACAGGCGCGTGGTGCCGTCATTCAGGATCAGCGGACGCGTTGCCAGCCAGGCCGGCGTGATGCGCGCCGGGCAGGGCCAGCTCGCGGGCAGGAAAGCCCGTACCGGATCGCGCCGCCAAGGGCGGATGGTCAGCCCCGCCACGCGCGCCTGTGGCAGTGCCACCAGACCGACCTCCAGCGTGCCGGCGGCCAGCCGCGCCAGCGTCTCCTCCGAGGTGAGCACGGCCACCTGCACGTCGATGTCGGGATGCCGTTCCGCCAGCATGGCCAGCGCCTGCGGCAGCAGGTGGGCGATGACCCCGGTCGAAGCGCCGAGGCGCACGCGGCCGGTCAACCCCTGCACCTGACGCCGCACGTCGTCCAGCGCAAGGTCGGCATCGGCCAGCAGGCGGCGGGCGCGATCGACCAATGTCTCGCCAATGGACGACGGACGCACCTCGCCGCGCTTACGCGTCAGCAGTGGCGCACCGACGCGGGCTTCCAGCTCGGCAATGTGCAGGCTGACGGTGGGCGGAGCCAAGTGCAACGCGCGCGCAGCTTCGGCGAAGGAACCCAGATCGGCGATGGCGACAAGGGTACGCAGGCGGTCCAGGCTGATCTCGCGCATGGGGCAGCACTCCGGTTAAGGGCTTATCTACTGAGGAGCAGATCGTTCAGAAAACGTAAATTTCATCGTCATGAAATTCAACTTTTTCGATTCTATCCGGTGGCGCAAGATGGCGCTTCCTGTACCGGCCGCACCAATGCGGAGCTGATGCCGCACCGGCCGGGGCCGCCACTTTCACGCCACTTCCGAGGATCCATCCCATGCGCTACCCTCTTGTTTTCATCGACGGCGACCAGGGCACCACCGGCCTGCAGATCCACGAACGCCTCCGCGGACGCGACGATTTGCGCCTGCTGACGCTGCCCGCCGGCCAGCGCAAGGATGCGCGCGCCCGCGCCGACGCCATCAACGGCTGCGACATCGCCATCCTGTGCCTGCCGGACTCCGCCGCACGCGAGGCAGTGACGTCCATCGTCAACCCTGCGGTGCGCGTGATCGACGCCAGTTCGGCACACCGCACGCAGCCCGGCTGGACCTATGGCTTTCCGGAGATGGCCGCCGGCCAGGCGCAGCGCATCGCGGGCGCGCTGCGCGTCAGCAATCCGGGCTGCTATCCGACCGGGGCGATCGGCCTGCTGCGCCCCTTGGTGGAGGCCGGCCTGCTGCCGCACGGCTACCCCATCGCCATCCACGCGGTGTCGGGCTATTCGGGTGGCGGCCGCACCGCCGTCGATACCTACGAGGGACCGGAAGCCACCCAGGCCCTGCCCTTCCAGGTTTATGGCCTGGGCCTGACGCACAAGCACACACCCGAAATCCAGCAGCACGCGGGCCTGGCACGGCGCCCCGCCTTCGTGCCGGCCTACGGCGCGTTCCGGCAAGGTATCGTGCTGACAGTGGCGCTGGAATTGGACCTGCTGGCATCCGGCACGGACGTCGACAGGTTGCACGCCTGCCTGCTCGACCACTACGCCGACGCGCGCCATGTCGAGGTGATGCCGCTCGCCGAATCGGCTGCCGCCACTCGCCTCGACCCGCAGGCGCTGAACGGCACCAACGACCTGCGCCTGGGCGTGTTCGCCAACCGCGAACACGGGCAGGTGCTGTTGGCAGCGGTGTTCGACAACCTCGGTAAGGGAGCTTCGGGGGCGGCAGTGCAGAACCTCGACCTCATGCTGGCCGGGGTGGCGGCGGAGATTCGTCGGGCCGCCTGACGTCTACCCAGGGTAACGGCGGTCGTCGCGGCCGGGCAATTCCCTGGGCACAGTGCCGTACAACCGTGGCACCACGGCCGGCCCGATGCGAAGCAGGGTCGGCCTCGGAGGTCATGCCAAGTTGTATGGCTGCAGGTGGGAATGTCAACCGGCTGCGCGCCGAGTTCCAGTGCGCAGTTCGTTCGCGGCTCGGGGTGTCTGGTGGCGACTCGCTACTGCTCCATTGCCTGACAGCTCACCCGCGGCTACATCCAATGCCAGATGCCCGCCGCCCGACCGGTGAATGGGGTATGCGCCCAAGTCGCTACGAGCCAGACGACGAGGCCGCCCAGAAGCGCATGCAAGCCAAAGCCGCCCAGCGTGGCACGGCCAGCGACAATCGCCGCGAATGGCAAGTAGCTCGTCTTCGACTCCCATGCGGGCCAGAGATCCGGCTGGAGTCGCTCCTTCTTCCGGTCCTGCAATGCGGCGCCGACGAGTGCGAGGACGACAATAGCCGCTGCGACTATGATGTTCTTGGCCACCGGGAACACTGCAACGTGGCCCTCCCCCAGAGTGCGAACGACCACATCATTGGGTGGCGCGTCACCGCATACACGCCGCGAGCCGCTTCGGGGAACGAGCCGGGCCGGCCGCCTGTCGGAAACGCCGGGTTGCGAATCAGAGAGCCCATCAGGAGGATCGACGCGATCAGCATGAGCGCGGTCACAACCGCCCAGAGCCCGTTTCCTACCGGCCATAGTGGCGCCGAAAGGGGCGCCTTTCCGTAGGCCATGACCATCCACCCGAGCGTCAGGACTGCAACCAGCGAATAAACGCCCAGAAACCCTGTTTCGCCAACAGCGCGGACCAACCGTCCGCGGAACGGATGGGACAAGAGAAAGTGGTTGCCCACGAAGGCCACTGCTGCCAACGCAACTGTGGGTGCCACTGCGGTAGCGGTGCTCGTTGGCAACTGGCTCGCCCGCGGCGAACTGGCCAAGCGACTGCAGGCTGCCGCCTGCGCAGAACGCGGACCCGACGCCGGTCAGAATGGCAGCCCGCAGCGCCGCATCCGCGGAGATTTCCGAAAGCGCCGTGACAATGGCCTGGATGCAGGATTCATCAGCAATGGCGTTGCGGGTATGAGGGTGATTTAGCGTAACGACGGCGATCCGTCCAAGGCCGCAAATTCCCCGTAGGTGCGCTTGCCTTCGCGCATATCACGCACGATCAGCAGCGACCACTTGTCGCCAACGACATCTAGCGAGCTGGCCACTGGGCAAACGGACCGCCGCGCAACCTCCGCCGCACTTTTCCTCGATTTCATAGCCATTGTCCTTGCTACAAGAAAGTTACTTGCATTTTGCAAGCATCATGCTACAGTTCAATTCACTTGCAAAATGCAAGTGACTATTCAGGGATAACAGACGTGAATGAATCACTGTTGACCGGCCCGATCACCCCGCGTCTTCTGCGAATGGCGTGGCCAATTCTTGTAGTCCTTGCGGTGCAAACGCTCGTTGGTGTCGCAGAGACCTATTTCGTCGGATTTTTGGGGACCGACGCCATTACAGGGGTCGCACTGGTCTTCCCCCTGCTGATGCTGATGACCATGATGTCCAACGGTGGACTGGGCGGCGGCGTCTCTTCGGCCATAGCCCGAGCCATGGGTGCGGGCCGACGCAATGACGCAGACGCCCTCGTCTGGCATGCCGTGGTGGTAGCCATCGCATTTGGAGCGCTATTTACCGCCGCCGCAGCACTTGGTGGACCGGCGCTGTATAGGGCGCTGGGAGGAAAGGGGCCGGCGCTGGCCGCTGCGCTTGAGTACTCCAACCTCGTGTTTGGCGCAGCAATACCCATCTGGATCGCAAACCTGCTTGCATCGGCGTTGCGCGGGGCTGGCAATGTCAAAGTGCCAGCAACACTGACGGCCGTCGGCGCCGCCCTCACGCTTGCGCTGTCACCGCCTCTGATCCTTGGATGGGGGCCCATTCCTCGCCTGGGCATCGCGGGGGCTGGCTACGCCATGATTGTCTACTACCTGGTCGCAACTATTGCGTTCGTCATATTCATGCTGACCCCGCGCTCACCGGTTCGCCTGCGAATCGTACGGATCGAGTGGCGTTTGATGAAAGCGATTTTGGGTGTAGGACTACTTTCCGCCGTGGGTACTCTGCTAACGAACGCAACGGTGGTCGTATGTACTGGGCTCGTTGGCAAGTTGGGTGTGAGCGCGATCGCCGGCTACGGCATGGCATCACGCCTCGATTACCTGCTCATCCCACTGTTGTTCGCCGTGGGAACTGCGACTGTGACGATGGTTGGGGTAAACGTCGGTGCAGGAAAAATTGAGCGCGCCCGCCATATCGCTTGGACTGCCGCCACTCTCTCTGCGGCAGTAACGGGCCTGATCGGCATCGCTGCCGCGCTGGTACCCGAGCTCTGGATGGGACTCTTCAGCAATGACGCCCAAGTGATAGAAGCCGGAGCGAGCTATCTCCGGCGCGCAGGGCCGATGTACGTCTTCTTTGGACTCGGCATGTCGCTGTACTTCGCCAGCCAAGGGGCCGGAAAAGTCCTCTGGCCAGTCGTCGCCAGCCTGACACGTCTGCTTGTGGCCACGCTGGGAGGTTGGTATCTCCTTGCTGAAGCCAACGGTGCCGTCACAGAACTCTACTGGGTGATGGCAGGAACACTCGGGATCTTCGGCGCCATCAATGCCATCGCTTTCGCCAAGGGGGACCCGTTTGGGCAAAAGAAGTCTGACCTAGCCAGATACCTGACCCGCCGTGCAGACGCCAATTCCAACCCTGTTTCTCCCCTGTCAGTACGTTAACTCTCGACCCCTATCAAAGGAAATCATCATGAAACTTTCAAAATTTCTTAGCCCTTTCGTCGCGTTCACCGTGGGCGCCGCAGCTTTTACCGCATCGGCAGGTGAGGCCACCGAGCTTCGCATCCAGAAAGCAGGTCAGTCCATCTACGTGAAAGACTATCCCGGTGCGGAGCCGGCAATGGTCATGGTTCATGGCTTTCCAGACAACCATCGAATTTATGACGAGTTGGCGCCCATCCTTTCCGAGCGCGGCCAACGTGTCATCACGTTTGACTTCCTCGGCTTTGGAGATTCGGAAAAATCAGGCACCTTCCAGTATTCATTTGACCAGCAGGAATCCGATCTTGCGGCGGTCGCCGACGCATTGCACCTGAAGTCCTTCATTCCAGTGGCACATGACGCAGGTGGCCCGGCGGTGATCAACTACGCACGCAAGCACCAAGACCGTGTCAGCGCGATCGTCTTGCTCAACACCTACTACACCGATACGCCGACCCTGAAGCTGCCGCAGTTGATCCGACTGAGCTCTACCGGATGGCTCAAGCCCGCCGCCGAAGCAGTCATGAGCAGCACGACTCTACGGAACTGGCTGTTGAGCTACCAGGCCAACCAATTCGTGGCCGATGCGCCTGAAAAAATCCGAACAAAAGTCAAGAGCAGTCTGCTACCGATAATCGAAGACAACTTCGAAAAACTCGATTCGATCCGTGGATTTAACTTGATGACCGGAGACCTGAACAAGAACGTTGAGGAGAACCGCAAAGCAGTGGACCAACTGGCAAGCCTCGAAATGCCCGTGACCCTGATTTGGGGTGAAGGCGATCCGTTCCTAAATGTAGGTGTTGCCAAAGACCTAGCCAAACAGTTCAAGCACGCCGAACTTCACCTTCTGCCGCTTAACCACTGGCCTCAAGTTGATGACCCGAAAGCAGTTGCCGACATTCTTTCGCCTGTGGCAGCGGTCAGCCATTGAACCCAGAAAATTTAGCCCATCAGATTGGAGTTTCAAAATGTCCAAGCCACTCGTTGCTTTCGTCACAGGGGTTTCCTCAGGGATTGGCCGAGCCACAGCGAAGCAATTCGCCGACCGCGAGCATATCGTCTTTGGCTCTGTACCGCAGGTCTATGCGAACCAGACAAAGATTCCTGCCAGCGCCCTATATGGGCCTCTACTCGGCGACTAAACACTCCATCGAAGGTCCCGCTCGGGCCCCTTTCGCCACTCGCCATCCTGGGGTCTTCGACGACCCCATGACACATCGGCAACATCGCGTGAAGCGCTGATCAATGCGTGACAGATTGCGGACGATAGTGATTTATTTGTAGGACTCCTGTTGCTATCAAAACTGGATAAACTGGATTGACCCTTTGCTCGGCCGCCCAATTCGTTACGAGGCGGAAAGCTGCTTCGAAGCGTTTGAAGCGCGTCTCAGGCAACTCGGCTTACCGGCGCATTTCATCCAGCACATCACGCCAGTGTATCGCGCATATCAGGAAGGCGAATTCGCCGGCACGAACGACATCGTCGAACAGCTTACAGGTCAAAAGCCGAGTTCTGTACGCGACTATGTCATCGCGAATCGCGGAGCTTTTGAGCCGGCGACGCAACGCTAACCCCAGCCCTCACACACTGGACAAGGTCGTTTGTGCACCCGGGCGACGCAGACGACCTCTTAGATGGAAGATGCAGCAGTTCTGACTACGCGAAGAAAATGCGCGCGTGATCTTTCTTGATGAACGTGGATGCCGTCGACGAGGCCGCCCGCCTTCTGAAGTCGCTGCCTCGAGGTCAGGACAAGCTGCCGACCTTTGATCTGCGTTGCGCTCTCGCCGTCGGTCTCGATTTCCGACCAACCGCGACGGTCCAGATTAGCGTGTTCGGTACGGCAGATTGAATACTCCGCGTGACTGGACCTCGGTCTAACCTGTTTCTCACCAACGGCCGCTCATCGAGTGGAAAGTCCGATGGCTGCGCACGACCGCTACGGCGGAGCACTTGCTGTCCGGGCCGACCACTTGACCGGCCGTAGTACCTTGGAAGCGGCCTTCCACCTGTCGCGAGCGCGTATGACCGCTCAGGGGTCGGTAGCCGCCCGTTGCCACCCGCGCACTCATGGGCGGCAGTCGCCCCGGACCCAGAGCAGGCATGTACCCGCCCCACACGTCAGCCATCAAGACATGCGCGCAACGTACGCGCGAGACGGTGCGCTTCGCCCGCATCGGGGATGTTCGCGAAGCCAATCACGAGGCCGCGCGGTGTGCCCCGCATACGGCCGTTCGCATACCAGATCGAAAGTGGCAGCACCGCAAGCCCAGCCTGCCGAGCACGCCAGGCAACGTCAACATCATCGACGGGGCCATGGACGCCATCGGCGAATTGCACCGCGAACTGGATTCCGCCCGGTGGCAATTCAACATTCATCCGCTCGCCGAATGCATCCTTTAGCGCGTGCGAGATCAGCATGCGCCGCTGTGCATACAAAGACCGCATCCGCTTCACATGCCGCGCGAAATGCCCTTGTTCAATGAAATCCGCCAGGGTTGCCTGCAGTAGCGTCGGCGAGCCGGCATTCATGCTGCACGCTACCCGCGTAACGCGCTCGACCGCGCGCTCCGGCACCACCGCATATGCGAGCCGCAAACCGGGGAACATCACCTTGCTGAACGTGCCGCAATAGAGCACGCGATCATGCCGGTCAAGGCTTTTCAGGGCCGGCAATGGCCGGCCCAGATAGCGGAACTCGCTGTCATAGTCATCTTCGATGATCCAGCGAGACGCCTTTTCCGCCCAGCTTAGCAACGTCATACGCCTGGCGAGCGACAGCGTATGCCCGAGCGGGCTCTGATGCGATGGCGTGACCAGTGCGAAGCGCGCCTCGGGATCCAGTTCCATGCCGCGTTCGACATCGATCCCTTCGTCATCGACGGGAACCGGGACGAGTTGCACACCGGTCTCGGCCAGAAAGCTGCGCGCGAGCAGATAGCCGGGATCCTCGAACCATATGCGATCGCTCGGGCTCGCAAGACTGCGCAAGACGAGTTCGAGCGTCGCGCGGTAGCCAGTGGTAACGAACACCTGCTCGGGCAGGCATGTTATGCCTCGCGACAGACCCAGATGGGTGGCAATGTGTTCGCGCAGTGGCCGATAGCCCGCAGGATCCGGGTAGGCGAGCATCGTGCGTTCGCCACTGCGCGCACGGTGTGAAACCAGCCGGCTCCATATCTTGCGCGGAAACGCGTCGAGCGCTGGCAGGCCCGGCTGCAACGGCCGCGGCTCGCCGCTCATGGCGACGCTGATCGGCAACTGGCGCGGCATGGGCTGATCAGACGCGTCCGGCGCCTTCGCCGCGTCCGCCCCTTCAGCGAGTCGCGCGCCGGGCGCGTTCTGGCGGTCCTGTGTACGTGTCGAACGGACCACTGACGCCGGTAGCGAAGGCGATATGTACGTGCCCGCCGCACCACGCATCTGCAGATAGCCCTCGTCGACAAGTATCGTATAGGCCAGTTCGACCGTGCCTCGCGCCGTATTCAATTGCGTGGCGAGGCCGCGCAGCGCGGGCACGCGATCGCCGGGACGCAGATGCCCTGCCGCGATCGCCGTCCTGAAACGCTCGCAAATCTGCAGATAGATCGGCAAGGACCTCCGGCGATCGATTTCGATGGCCAATGCGGGGGTTCGCGCGGTCATGGCAGGCTTGCCGGCAAGGAAGCACAGCAATAACTTGGACTAGTCATATCGTTAATTCTTGGCCCTATTGTATAGGGCATGATAGCTCCACAATGACTTCAGGCAAGGCAACGGTGACTGGCGCTTTTCACGCGATGCCGCCACATCAAGCGCTCCGCGCGTTCATCTACTCTCAGCTGGAGAAAACTGCCATGAAGATCGTCGTAATCGGTGGTTCGGGCCTGATCGGCTCACGTCTTGTCACCCTGCTCAGGGAGGCAGGCCATCAGGCGATCGCCGCATCCCCGCGCACCGGCGTCAACTCGGTGACGGGCGAAGGCCTGAGCAACGCTCTCATCGACGCGGACGTCGTGGTGGACGTGACGAACGCGCCATCATGGGAGCCACAGGCGGTACTGGACTTCTTCCGTACGTCGGCGCGCAATCTCGGCAAAGCAGAAGTGGCCGCGGGCGTGCGCCATCACGTCGCGCTGTCGATCGTCGGCACCGACCGCATGCCGGAGAATGCGTATTTCACCGCCAAAGTCGCGCAGGAAGAGGCGATCGAAGCGGCCGGCGTGCCATACACGATCGTGCGCGCCACGCAGTTCATGGAATTCATTGGCGGCATCGCGGATTTCAGCACGGAGAGCGGCACCGTGCGCGTCGGCGACGGGCTGTTCCAGCCGATCGCCGCGGACGACATCGCGGCCATCCTCTCGCAGGTCGCGCTCGCGGCGCCACTGAACGGCACCATTGACATCGCCGGCCCGGATCGTGCGCCCTTTGCGGAGATCATCGCGCGTTACCTGAAATCGGTAGGCGACACTCGCCCGGTCGTGACGGATCGCGATGCGCGGTACTACGGCGGCCACGTCGACGAACTGTCGCTCGTGCCGCTCGGCGACGCGCGGATCGGCCGCATCGGTCTCGATCAGTGGCTGGCGCAGGCTCGAGGGGAGTAACGCCATGAAAGCGATCGTGTTGTTGGCGGCAACCCTGATGTTGCCCTGCCTCACAGCCATGCAACCGGCCATGGCCGCACCGCAAGCCCATGTCACGCCGCTGCGCTCGGAACCATTGCCCGAGTATCCGGGCAAGGAAGTCGAGATGATCGTCGTGGAATATCCGCCTGGCTCGGTCGATCCTGTACATCGTCATGACGCACATGCCTTCGTCTATGTGCTCGAGGGAAGCATTGTCATGGGCCTCAAGGGTGGAAAGGAGGTGACCCTCAAGCCCGGGGACACATTCCACGAAGGCCCGGACGATATCCATACTGTCGGGCGCAACGCCAGTTCCACACGGCCAGCCAAGTTCGTCGTGCTCCTGCTCAAGAACAAGGGCGCGCCAGTCCTGACTCCGGTGAAGTAGCCAACTCGTTCACGCAGGCACCGCCGGTGCCGGTGCGGGGCGCCCGCTCCGGGGCTGGGAAGCTCCGGCTGGCGCCCTCTCCTCGCATGACCGGAACCGGCCATGAACGGCCGGTCGACACGGACGCCTAGATCGCTGACAATCGACGTGTGGATGGCAAACAATTTTCTTCGTGGATTGAATTGCAGACGAGCGGAAAAATATAAATGCCTCTGATCGACGATTTTCTGCCTCATTATGATTTCCGCGAGCGACACACTGCCCTCGTAAACGCCCCGGCGAACGTTATTCTGGATTGCGTTACTCGCCAACGTGCGCAACACGATCCTCTTGTACGACTAGCCATCGGCCTGCGTGAATTGCCCTCACGACTTATGAACCGGTCGAGCAGCCCCCCGCTTGATCTCGACGATTTCACCTTTCTTGGTCGCGAGGGAGACTCCGGACTAGCGTTCGGGCTGACCGGAGCGTTCTGGCGGGCAGATTACGGTTTGCTAGATATTGGTTCCGCCGAAGCCTTCAAGACGACCGTCAGACAGGACGTCTGCCAGCTCGTCATGAGCTTCAACGTAGATGCCGATGCGTCAGGCGCATCCTTGCTGAGCACGGAGACCCGGGTGTTTTGTCCAACTGCGGCAGTTCGTCGCCGATTTGCTCCCTACTGGTACATCATCCGTCCCGTCAGCGGGTTAATCCGACGGCGTATGCTTGCCAGGGTCCGGCGACAGGCCGAAAGTCTAACCAAGGAACGTTAAGAGCTGTCTGCGGAACTGCGGGAAAGGCCGAGCGGGGCATCTAGAACGAATGGCTGCTATCCAGAAAACCCGAATGTCCTTATGGGTCGGCTACAGCCCGTCGCCGCAGGGTTTCTTCGACCCTTGGGAAAACTGACTCCTGCCGGCCATGAAGAGCCGCTTGGTCGCTGCGTTCGCCGTCGTTCGGATGTCCGTTGTACCACCTCCGATTTTTTCCGATTACGCTTGCGCCACGCGTTTGAGATGCCGAAAGATCAGGCGGTACTACGCAGCGCAAGATTCAGTTGGTCAATGACGGGTACCCAGTCAGCGTCATCCATGAATTCGTCTCGGAGCAATGCTGCCTGAGATGGTGTCCAGAATGACGCCTCGCACAACTCGACGCCGCGCGGTAAAGGTGAGTGTGCGGCAATAAACTCGCCGATGGCGGTTTCGTCGGTGGGTAGCCCAAGTTGGGCGAACAGATCGACGAAGGTCGGATACTGCTTGGTCATGATTGATTTCTCTTTTGAACGCGCACCGCGACGTTGATCGTCATGTCTGGGGCAGCAACACCAGGCCCGCCGTCGGCGAGCGCTTGTTGAACGCGCTGCGTGCGACCAGGGCGCAAACCGCCAGCGTTCCAGCCAGTACCCCGAGGGACGACGAGGTGTGCCCGTGAGCTGAAAATCCCGTCGCGAAGGCGACCGCGGCCATTTCCAGCTTACGACCGAATTTGTGATTGCGTGCCATAGCGGTTGCCGCCCTTCGCCTGCGCTTATTCAGGGTGGCCCGGTTCTCAATGCCGCGCCACCGACCGTGGATATCAGTACTCAGTCACCGGCGCATGCACCGGAGCGATCGATTGGTGCGGCGTCTGCGTGCGCTGGGCGGCCTTGTGCACCATCGTGTAGGCGTAGTCGACGCCCATGCCGTACGCGCCCGAGTGCTCCTTGGCCACGGCCATCACCTCGTCGTACGTTTCGCGGTTCTTCCAGTCGCGTTGCCACTCCAGCATGACCTGCTGCCAGGTCACCGGCACCACGCCGGCCTGAATCATGCGCTGCATCGCGTAGTCGTGTGCTTCCTTCGTCGTGCCGCCAGAAGCGTCGGCCACCATGTAGATCTCGTAGTCGCCTTCGAGCATCGCGCTCAGGGCGAACGTGGTGTTGCAGACCTCGGTCCACAGACCGGCGACCACAATCTTCTTGCGGCCGTTGGCGGCCAGCGCGTCGCGCACCTTCTGGTCGTCCCACGAGTTCATCGAGCTGCGTTCCAGCGTTTGCTTGCCCGGGAACACGTCGAGCAGTTCGGGGTAGGTGTAGCCCGAGAACGAATCGCTTTCCACCGTGGTGATCGTGGTCGGCACGTCGAAGATTTTTGCTGCCTTGGCCAGGCCCACGACGTTGTTCTTCATGGTCTGGCGGTCCATCGACTGCACGCCGAAGGCCATCTGGGGCTGATGGTCGATGATGATGAGCTGGCTGTTGCGCGGGGTCAGGACTTGCAGTTTGGCGTTCGACATGATGTTCTCCGGTATATAAATGGTAATTCAATAAGTTTGAGGTATTATCGGACGGCGCATCCGGCTCTCTGCTTGCTTGCCGGAGGTTGTTGCGCTGTCCATGTGCAGAACTATAGCGACCGTCACCCCGGAGAAAATGACGTATCGCTGTCATAGTTATTCAAAATTACTGAATATGCGTCACGCTATCAAACTGGCCAGTGGCGGCCCGGAATCAGCCACGCCCCTCCCGGCCAGTTTGAGTCGCCCGAAGGAACCGCCAAACTGCGGGCAGCGGCTTCGGCCAAAACTTCGGTCGTCACGCAGAGTGGAGTGAGAACTGCGGTGACGGGTCGGTCAGAGACGGTCGAGCTTCGAGGTCAGCAAACATGCGCAGAAGCAGGGTCTTGCCGCCGCGCATGGGACCGATTGCCGGTCACCGGCCGGAAAATTGGGCAGGTCTGCGCTCGAGGAAATGCGCAACCCCTTCCGTAAAATCCTCGCTCTGGATGCTTTCGAACATTTCGGCATTGGCGATTCGTGTGGCTTCAGCCAATGACTGGAACGGCTGCTCCCACAGTTGCCGCTTCATCACACGAATGGATCGGGGCGAAACGTTCTCGGCCAAGTCGTCGGCATAGTCGAGCGTGGTCGCCATGAGGGCGTCCGCATCCACCACACGGTCGACCAGGCCGATCCGCAGCGCCTCGTCAGCCAGCACCTTGCGCGCCGAGTACAACAGGTCGGCCGCACGACCGGGGCCGACCACGCGCGGCAGCAGCCAGGAGATGCCGTGCTCGGCAACCAAGCCCCGACGCGCGAACGCGGTACTGAATGCGGCGTCGGCACTGGCAAAGCGCATGTCGCTGTAGAGTGCGAACACCAGCCCCAGCCCCGCTGCCGCGCCATTGATCGCCGCGATCACGGGCTTGCGCATGGCCGGGAAGTAGCCATAGCGGGTCTGGTAGTCGGCGCGCCGGTTCATGTCGAACGGGCGCATCCACTGAGCGGCGCGGATATCGCCCGGTGGCAGCACTTCGAGCTCGTTGATGTCCATGCCGGCGCAGAAGCCCTTGCCTGCCCCGGTCAGCACCACCACGCGGACGTCGTCGTCGCGATCGACGGCCTCCATGGCGTCGCGCAGTTCGGCCTCCATGACCTTGGTCAGCGCATTGAGCTTGTCCGGCCGGTTCATGGTGACCACGGCGATCCGCTCGCTTTTTCCGGCGCGAGCAACGGTAATCTGACTGTACATGTTGCGATTCCTTTCGATGTCGTACTAAGGGAGCTGAACGGATCTCGGTTCCAGGAACTCCTCCAGCCCATACACGCCGCCTTCCCGCCCGACGCCGGACATGCCGAAGCCGCCGAACGGTGCTGCAGGATTGAACCGGGCGCCGTTGACGTCCACCTGCCCTGCCCGCAGCCCGTTGGCGACCACTTCGCCAGCACCGTCATCGGCAGCCCAGACACTTGCTGCCAGCCCGTAGCGCGTGCTGTTGGCCAAGGTAATCGCCTCGTCGACGCTGTCATAGCACAGCACCGCCAGCACCGGTCCGAAGACCTCCTCATTCGCCAGCCGGCTGTCGGGTGCGACGTTGCCGTAGATGGTCGGCGCGACGAAATAGCCGGTCGCCGGCACCGGCACTTCGACACCGCCGGCGATCCGATCAAAGCCTGCCTGCTCCGCTTCGGCGATATGCGCCTGCACGCGTTGACGCTGGTGCGCCGATAGCAAGGGGCCGATCCGGGTTTCACCATCGGCGGGATCGCCAAGCTTCATCGCTGCTGCCGCCTCCGCCAGCAGTTGCCGGCACTGCGGGTAGTCCTCGCGGGGTACGATCAGCCGGGTAGTCGCGCTGCAAGTCTGCCCCGAGTTGAGGAAACATGAGTTGACCGTCGCCTTGACCGCCCTGGCGAGATCCGCGCCCGGCAGCACGACGGACGCGGACTTCCCGCCCAGTTCCATCGACACACGTTTCATGTCGCCGGCCGCCTGCGCGGCGACCTTGCGGCCGACAGCCGTGGAGCCGGTGAACGACACCATCTGGATGTCGGGGTGCGATACCAGCGCCTCGCCGACCGCCGCGCCGCCCAACACGAGATTCAGGACGCCCGGCGGCAGCTTCGTCTGCTCGCACGCGGCCATCATCCGTTCGGTCACGGCCGGGGCCAGCTCTGACGGCTTCAGCACCACCGTGCAGCCGGCCAGCAGCGCCGGCGCCACCTTGGCCGTGATCTGATGCAGCGGGTAGTTCCACGGCGTAATAGCGGCTACCGCCCCGACCGGTGCCAGCGTCACGCGGGAATTGCCGATCGTCCGGACGAAGGCGAACGTGTCCGCCAGCGCCGCCGTGGCGCGCCACGCCGCGATTGGTGCATCGACCTGGATCCGACGCGACAGCTTCAGCGGCATGCCGACTTCGCGCGAGATCTCATTGGCCAGCTCCGCCGCGCAGTCTTCCAGCACGTCGGCCAGCGCGCGCAGATACGGTGCCCGTCCGGCTGCGCCCAGCGCCTGCCAGCCAGGCTGCGCCCGCGCGGCCGCCGCCACGGCTTCGGCCACATCGCCCGCGGTGCCGAGACTGACATCGGCCAACGGGGCTTCGGTCGCCGAATCGTAGACGCGAATTGACTCGCCGGCTCGAATCGGGCGACGTGCGCCGTCTATATAATGTTGGGCAAATTGCTTCACTGCGACTCCCTTGTGTTGCGTTTGTCGAGGAACGCAGCCATCACGCGCTGCGGTTCGCCGTCGGCATAGCATTCGAGTTGCGCCCGGATTCCGGCGACACAGGCGTCATCGAATCCCGGCTGCGTCATGGCGCGAAAGCGCTGCTTGGACAGGCGCAAGGCGGTCGGCGGCAGCGCCGCGAGCGATCTGGCCTGCGCGAGCGCCTGCGCCATCAGTTCGGTCTCGCCGCATAGTGCCGTCACCAGACCGATATCGAAGGCGCGCTGGCCACTGACCAGATCGCCCGAGAGCGACATCTGCACGTTATGGGTGTGCCCCACGTGCAGCGTCATCAGGTAGGATCCGACGATGCTCGCCAGGCCTGCCTTGACCTCCGGCTGCCCCCAGCGGCTGTCTGCTGTGGCCAGCCGCCAGTCCGCACACAGCGCAAGCTGGAAACCCGCGCCTGCCGCCACACCCCGCACGGCGGCCACGCAGGGCTTCTCCAGGTCGCGTACGGCCTGGTACATCGCCCGTTGCCGATTCAGCCAGGGCACGAGCTGTTGCCAGGTCACCGTGGCCGCCTCATCAAGATCCTGTCCGGCACAAAACGCCCGCTCGCCGGCACCGGCCAGCACGACGGCGCGCACCGAAGGCTCGGCGTTGAGCCGGCCAAGGGCTTCGATCAACTCGCCGCGCAAGGCGTCATTGACCGCATTCATTCTGGTCGGGCGATTCAGCGTGACGATGGCAATGTCGTTATCCCGTTCGACGCGTACAGTTTCCATGTTCAATTCCACTTGAGTTCCACCACGGCATCTACCGCCATGACCCCTTCGCCGGCAGCCATCACCATCAGCGGGTTGATATCCACCGATGCCAGCGCAGTACGGTGACACAATGCCCAGTCGCCGAGCGCCACTGCGGACGCGGCCAGCGCGTCGAGATCAAGCGCCGGGATGTCGCGATAGCCATCGAACAGCGGCGCCAGGCGCAGTCTTGCGCAGGCCGCCTTGACGTCTTCGGCCGTGAACGGCGCCAGCAGGGTCACGACGTCCTTGCGTAGTTCGAGCAGTGTGCCGCCCTCCCCGATCATCACCAGCGGCCCGAACACATGATCGACCGAGACCCCCAGCGCAAACTCATGACGGCCCTTGACCATCGTCGCCACAATTACCCGTGGCGATTCCACGCCCAGCCGCTGCAGCGTGTCGAGGCAGTCCTGCGCCGCCCGGGCCACGCCGGAGGCATCGGTCAGTCGAAGCTGCACGAGGCCGTGCTCGCTCTTGTGCGGGACGTCCGCCGCACAGCCCTTGACCACCACCGGCACCCCGCCGAGCGCGTCAAACGCCGCTACCGCCGCATCCACGCTGTCACAGAGTCGGTGCGCCACGATCGGTACGCCGGCTTCGGCGAGCAAGGCCAGGCTACGGGCTTCGTCCTGCAAGCCGCTGCCGTTGAGGCGCTGCGCGTCAGGCCAGGTCGACGCCGTCTCCGTCACCGTTGCCGCCGCGGCCAGCCGATGATGCGCGACATACTGCGCAAGCGCTGCAACGGCATCGGCTTCGGTGACAAAGGCCGGCACGCCGTGTCGCACGAAGACCTCGCGGACCGATTGTTGCGTCGCGCTGGCCACCAACGGCTTGGCTTGGCCCGCGCTGAAGGCGGCGGCGTCGCGCGCCAGTGCCTCGACGTCGTAGCCGGGACCCGCCACCGGAATGCCAACCATCACCATGTCGGCCTGCGGATCGGCGCCCAGCGCCTGGAGCACGCGCGGGAACATGTCGGCCTTGCCCAGCAGCGCCGCTGTCATGTCGAGCGGATTGCTGGCCGTGCCGAACTCGGGCAGGATCGCGCCCAGCTCGCGCAGCGTTGCCGGCTGGAGTTCGGTCAGCGGCAGATCGTGCCGTTCGGCCAGGTCGGCCGCCATCACACCCACCGCACCGCTATGGCTCATCACGACCGTGCGGCCCTGCCCCGGGGCGCGCTGCTGCAAATACAGCGGCACCGCGCGGACCAGTTCGCCAATGTCACGCGCACGCCAGATGCCGTGACGTGCCAGGAAGGCATCGATCGCGGCATCGTTGCCGACCAGTGCACCGGTATGCGAGGCCGCCGCCTTGGCACCGCGCTGGCTGTTGCCGGCCTTGATCGCCACGATGCTGGCGCCACGCGCTCGGGCCACTTCCGCCGCGCGGGCAAGCTGGGCAGGGTCGGACACCGATTCGAGGTAGACCAGGATCAACCGCACATCGGGGTCCGCCGCCACGGCGGCGGTCATCGCGCAGGCGTCGAGATCGGCGTCGTTGCCCGTCGCCACCAGGTAGCGCACGCCGTAGCCAGCCTGGCGCAGCAATGCATAAGGCATGACGCTCGCCGCGCCACTCTGGCTGATGATCGCGATCGGGCCGTCCTGGGGCGCCACCTCCATGAACATCGTCGAGAAATTGAGCACCGCGCCGCTGGCGAAGTTGGCCGTGCCTTGCGCGTTCGGGCCCACCAGCCGCATGCCGCTGGCATTGGCCACCGCCACCAGTTCCTGCTGCCGCTGGCGTCCCGCCTCGCCCGTTTCGGCAAAACCCGACGCCATGATGACGGCAGCCTTGACGCCCGCGGCGCCGCACTTGCGCACCTGCCCAAGCGTGGCTTCGCCGGACACGGCAATCACGACGGCGTCCGGCGCCTTGCCGATCGCATCAAGTTCGGGGTACGCACGATAGCCCTGGATGACCTCGCGCGCCGGGTTGACCGGAAACACCTCGCCCGCAAAGCCGAAGGTGCGCATGTAGTGAATCGGTCGTCCGCCCACCTTGTTGGGGTTGTCCGAGGCGCCGATGACGGCCACCGATGCCGGCGAGAACAGGGCGTGGAAGGTTGCAGTGGTCTCAGTCAAGGGTCGCTCCCGATGCCTTGACCACCGGCGACCACTTGCCCGCGTCATGCTGGATCAGTTTCGAGAACTCGGCCGGCGTTCCCGGCAGCGGCCGGGCGCCCAGCGCGGCGAGCTGTTTCTGCACGTCTGCCTGCGCCAGCACGGCCTGTAGTTCGCTGTTCAGGCGGCGGATCACGTCCGGCGTGGTGCCCTTCGGTGCCGACAGGCCGAACCAGATCGTCACGTCGAAGCCCGGCAGGCCAGCCTCGGCAATCGTCGGCACCTTGGGCAGCGCTTCCGAACGGGTCACGCCGGTCACGCCTAGCGCCTTGACCTTGCCCGCGTTGATGTACTGCCCCTGGCTCGATACGGTGTCGAACATCATCGAGATGCGTCCGCCAAGCAAGTCAGTGAACGCCGCGGCCGAGCCCTTGTACGGCACATGGACGATATCAATGCCGGCCATCGACTTGAACAGTTCGCCGGACAGATGGTTGGAGCTGCCGTTGCCGGCCGAGCCGAACGTCAGCGTGCCCGGCTTCTGCTTTGCCAGTGCGATCAGTTCCTTGATGTTGCCGACCGGCAGGTTGTTCGGCACCACCAGCACGTTGACCGTGGACGCCACCGAGCCCACGGCATCGAACGATTTGAGGGGGTCCACCTTCAGCGATCGGTAGAGCCACGGGTTGATGGCCATGGTACCGGTGGTGGAAAAGAAGAGCGTATAGCCGTCGGGGGCTGCCTGCGCGGCGGCCTCGGTGGCGATGGTGCCGCCGGCGCCGCCGCGGTTGTCGACCAACACAGGCTGTCCAAGCTGCTGCGACAGGTGCTGGCCGATCAGTCGCGCCATCGCGTCAGTGGGTCCGCCGGCGGGAAACGGCACGACCAGGCGGATCGGTTTGGCGGGATAGCCGGTCGAGGCGGCAGCGGGGACACTAAAGGCGGCCGGGGTGGCAGCGACCAGCAAGGCGCATAACGGACGCCGGAATGCGCGAAGCACAGCGGAAAAGCACGGCATGTTGTCTCCAGATGTTGCGTAAGCCCTCTCTGCAGGGAGGGATGTCCTCAGTGTATGGACTCCTTAGCCAACTCAAAAGAGTATAATCATATATATCTGATATCCACTTTTTGGATGGAGAACCAAGGTGAACCTGAAACAGCTCGAAACCGTGGCGCTGGTGGCTGAAGTGGGATCGCTGTCACGTGCGGCACGCTCCCTGGGGATTGCCCAGTCACTGGTGAGCCGTGCGATTGCGCAGATCGAGGCGGAATGGGGCGACCGGCTGTTCGAACGAACCGGCCGGGGCGTGGTGCTGTCGGAATTCGGCCAGCGGATCTTCCCGCATGTCCAGTTGCTGCTGGCCCAGTCGGCACGGCTGCGCGATGAGGTCAAGGACGCGGCGGGCGTCCCGTTCGGACAGGTGAGGATCGGCGTGCTGCCGTCAATGGCGCCGCGCCTGATACCGGCGCTGTTCGAGAATCTGCGCGCCTCGGCGCCCGGTGTCCGGCTGCGCGTGGCCGAAGGCTTCAGCGGACAACTCGACGAGGAACTGGAATCGGGCCATCTGGACCTGGCGGTCATCAACCGCTATGGTCCCGGGCCCCGCCAGGGAGAAGACGTGCTTGCTGAGGTCGCCACTTACCTGATCTGCGCGCCCGGGCATCCGCTCGCCGGGGTACCGACGGTGCCGTTCCGCAAGCTCGATGGTCTTCCGCTTGTCCTGCCACCGGCCCCCAACGGGCTGCGATCGATTCTCGACCAGCACGCGCGTCAGCTCGGCATCTCGCTGGATGTGGCGCTGGAAGTCGAATCGCTGAATACGATGAAGGAGGTTGCGCTTTCGGGTGGCGCTTTGACAATACTTCCAATCCTCGCAGTGGATCACGAAGTTGCCACCGGGCACTTGTCCGCCGTCGAGATTGTCGAGCCGCGCTTGCCACGGACCATTGCAATGGGCGTCACGCGACATCATCCGTTGTCCCGGGCGGCACGACTCGTTCTTTCTCGACTTCATGAGTTGGTGCCTGAAGTCGCAAGGAGCACGAGTGCCTAGTTGGAACACGGACACTGCGCTCAAAACGCCAATACTTACGGCGATCGTCTGAAAGGATGATGAATGCATCAATTCGCCGGCGTTGCCGCGAGAGCATCTGCTAGGCTCGACCTTCGGCTCGGGCCGCACCGCTCGGCGAAAGCATGTCGATCAGGGCTTGCATATAGCCCCGTACGAACTGGTCATCACGTAGGCTGATGACCGCCATCGATTGTGGGAATATGCCGTCGGTCTCGATCGTCGCCAAGTCAGTGTCCCTGTCTGGCTCCAGCGCCATTTGCTGGAGTACGGCAACCCCCAGCCCGGCAGCAACATAGGCCTTGATGACATTGGCATCGGTGGCCCTGACCACTACACGTGGGGAGAGCCCATGGCGCTCGAACTCGCGCAGCACCTTCCAGCCTGAATTGAAGCGCTCGTCATAAGCCACCAGCGGGTATTGCGCGATGTCCTCGAGCGTGACCTTCTTCAGTCGCAACAGGGGATGACCGCGGGGAACGATCAGGCAGCGGCGGATCGGATAGGCATCAAGCGTGACAATGCCCTCGGGCGTGCTTTCCGGCAGTGTGGAGATGCCAAGGTCTACGGCGCCTTCGCTGACCCATCGCAGGATTTCCGTGGGTGTGCCCTGCGCCAGTTCCAGATCGACCTCCGGAAAGGCACATCGGAACCTCTTGATAACGTCGAGCAGCGCATACCGGGCATGGATGTGCGTAGTGCCGATACGCAGCGTTCCACGGTTCATCGTCTGGGTCGTACGCGCGAGGTTTGACAACGCGCGCGTGCCGTTCAAGACGCGCCTGGCAAGCGCTGCCGCTTCCTGCCCTGCATCGGTGAGGCCCACCAGCCGGTTTCCGCGACGCACGAACAACTCTATACAGATCTCGTTCTCGAGCGCACGGATCAGCTTACTGACCGCAGGCTGTGTGGTGTGCAGTGCTTCCGCAGCGCCCGAAACGCTCAGCTTGCTGTCGATCACGGCCTGGATGCAGCGAAGTTGTTGCAGCGTCATATCATGCCATTTTGGTAATGAATGTCTCCGAACATGTCATTTTACAGAATGGTTTGATCGACCCAGAATGACTGCTATCCCCTTTCCACGATAGAAGGCATCAGCAATGACAAGCAGTGTTTTCGACCAGGCCCTTCAGCAGCATATGTGGAGCACGGACGAGATGCGCGCTGTGTTCTCGGAAGAGAACCGGGTGCAGAAGTGGTTGGATTTCGAGGCGGCGCTGGCGCTGGAACAGGGAGAGCTGGAGATCATCCCAAGGGCCGCGGCACGGGAAATTGCCGCGGGGGCGCGGGTCGCACACTTCGACTTGGACCAGCTTGCCATGGAGGTTCGCCGCGTCAAACACCCGCTGGTGCCGGCGGTGCGCGCCCTGCAGCGCCAGTGCGGCAGCGAAGCGGGGGAGTTCGTGCATTTCGGCCCGACGTCTCAGGACGTATACGACACAGGCATGATGTTGCAGGTCCGGGAAGCGCACCACCTCCTGACGCGAGACCTGGCTGCGGTGGCGCGGGTGCTGTACCGGCTTGCCGACACGCACAAGCATACCCCGATGACCGGCCGCACACATTCGGTACAGGCCTTGCCCATCACCTTTGGCCATAAATGCGCGATATGGTTGGCGGAACTTGGCCGCCACAATGAACGACTGGTCGCGCTGGAGGCGCGCACCTTTGTCGGCCAGATGGTTGGGGCGGTTGGCACTAAGGCGTCTTTCGGCCTGCACGCCATCGAGCTGGAAAAGCGGGTCATGGCGCGCCTGGGATTGAATGTGGCAGAGATAAGCTGGCAGCCTGCGCGGGACCGGCTTGGCGAGTATGTCGGGGTGCTGGGACTGCTTGGCGCGACGCTGGGCAAGATCGCCAATGAGATCATGAACCTGGAGGCCGACGAGGTTGGCGAAGTAGCTGAGCCTTTCAACGAAGGTAAGGTGGGCTCATCCACCATGCCCCATAAGCGGAACCCCGCAGTTGTGGAGACGGTTGTCACCCTGAGTCGCGCCATCCGCTACAGCGTGGCGATGATGCACGATGCACAGATGGTCGAGCACGAGCGCGATGTAGCCGCTGTGCGGATGGAGTGGAAAGCGGTTCCCGAGGCCTGCATGATGACGGCGGCCATGCTGGAAATGATGCATCAGGCGCTGTCCGGCCTGACGGTAAACACTGACAGGATGCGGGCCAACCTGGACCTGCTCGGTGGCTTCCTGATGTCGGAGCGGGTGATGTTCGCACTCGCCGAGAAAGTCGGCAAGCAAAGCGCGCATGAACTGGTCTACGCCGCCGCCATGCAAGGGATGGAGGCTGGCATCACCTTCGAGCAGGCCCTGTTGCGCGACGCCGCGGTCCGCGACGCCCTGGATCCCTCATCACTCAGGCAGCTCCTGGACCCGTCCACTTATGTTGGGCTGGCGCCAGCAATCGTCGAAGCGGTCCTCGAAAGAATCCGGGCAAGCGGCTGGCTCAACTGACCGCATCAAAATCATACATAAACGGAGACCATGCAATGTTCCAAGCCGCCAAACAACTGGGAAGACTTGTCGCGATGTCGCTGCTATATGCAGCCGCTGCGGCGGCGCATGGCGCGCAAGCCGACTCCTATCCAAACAAGCCCGTTCGCGTGATTGTGCCGTATGCCGTTGGCGGCGGCGGGGATATCGTCGGACGGCCGCTGGCTCAGTATCTTTCACAGCGTACCGGACAGCGTTTCATCATGGATAACCACGGCGGCGCCAACGGCAATATCGGTATGGACATGGTGGCGAAGGCGCCCAACGATGGCTATACACTGGTACTCGCGCTGACTGCGCAACTCGCCGTCAACCAGAGCCTGTACAGCAAACTTCCCTATGACCCCGTCAACGATTTCGAGCCAGTATCCTTGCTGGCTTCGGCGCCGTACTTCCTGGTGGTGCATCCGTCGGTGCCGGCGCGTAATCTGGCCGAATTCATCAAGCTGGCCAAGGCCAATCCGGGCAAGTACACGTATGGATCGTCGGGCAACGGCAGCGGTCCGCACCTGTCAATGGAATTGCTGAAATCGAAGGCCGGCATCGACCTTGTGCACGTTCCCTTCAAGGGCGCCGGGCCGGCTATGCCAGCGCTGCTGGCCGGCCAGGTGAGCGCCATGTTTGCCAGCTACGGGCTCGCGGCCCAGCAGATCAAGGCAGGCAAGCTGCGAGTACTGGCCGTATCGACCGCAAATCGAGCGGTGTCGATGCCTGACGTTCCCACCCTCGCCGAAGCCGGCGTGCCCGGCTACGACTCCAATGTGTGGTACGCGCTATTGGCGCCGCGTGGCACTCCGAAGCCGATCGTTGCGCGCCTGAGCAGCGAAATCGCCGCGCTGATCAAAAGTTCGGATCTGCGCCAGCGCTTTCTGACCGACGGCATCGTGCCGGTCGGTTCTACACCGGAAGAACTGGGCGCCTATATCAAGACGGAGAGCGCCAAGTGGGGGGCTGTGGTGAAGCAGTCGGGCGCAACCATCGACTGATTTGCGGACGCGCAGGGCATTTCCGTACCGTCCGGACCACTATTCAGACGCTGCCTCCCGCAAGCCCAGCATCTGCCCTACAAGGGGTTGTCGCGCCAGGTTACAAAGACTCATCGCCAAGGCTCTGGTTGAGCGGGAAAGTGCCTGAATTCCGGCGGCGGTGCCTGCCTGTCGGGTCGACAGACGCCGCACGCCGCGCGCCAGTTCCGCCTCGATCCACGCCACGGTGGCACCGGCCAGGCGCAGGTCGAGCCCGGCTTCCAGGTAGCGGTCGGCCGGGCGGGCCAGCTCCACCCCTTCGAGATAGCCGCGGTAGAAGGCGACATGATGCTGCCCAAGCAACCGCGCCGGCACCACGGCAGCCGGCTGGCGGCGGCGCCGGGTGGTCGAACCAGCGGACGAACCGGAAATCGCGCACTATACCGTCTCGCAGCGACAGCACCTGGGTAGCTTTCTCCAGCGCGGAACCGGTCTCATACTCTTGCGCCGGCACGCCGACTGGCGTATCGCCTACAGCACTGTACCCCCCGGCGCCGACGGCGCCGCAGCCGCCTGCCAGCCCCCGCCCAGGGCTTTGAATGCAGCGATGGCCGCGCGGGCTGACTGCGCTTCGGCCTGCGCCTTCGCATCGGATGTCTTCAGCAGGTTCTCGTCGGCGAGCAGCACCTCGATCAGGCGGACAACGCCCTTCTCATAGGCCGCGAACGACGAATTCCGCGCCTGCCGGAGCGCCAGTTCCCCGCGTTCGAGGGTATTGGTCTGTTCCTCGCGCTTGACCAGCGCCGTGAAGGCATTCTCGACATCCTCCGACGCATGCAGCACGGCCAGCCGATAGCCCGCCAGCGCCTCGGCCTCCTGCCCCTTCGCCTGGTCGATCTGCGCACCGATGCGCCCGAAGTCGAACAGTCGCCAGCGCAGCCCGGCCACGCCGGCAGCCTGGTTGGCACCAGCCGAGAACAGGTTGCCGCTGGCCACGGTTGTCGCGCTGCCCAGCAGCCCGCTGAGCGAGACCTTCGGGTAGTACTCGGCGATGGCGGCGCCGATGCGGGCATTCGACGCCGCCAGCCGGCGTTCCGCCACGATCAGGTCGGGGCGCCGCCGCAGCAGGTCTGCAGGCGTGCCGGTGGCTTCGATCCGTGGCGCGGCCGGGATCGCCTTGATGTCGGCGAGTTCGGCGCGGTAAGTGCCCGGGGGGCTGCCGAGCAGCACGTCCATCGCGTTCAGCGCAGCGTCAAGTCCGGATTCAAGTTCCGGAATCGTGGCCTCCACCTGCGCGAGCGCGCCTTCCGCCTGCTGCACCTCCAGCGCGGCGGCCAGTCCCTTGGTGTAAAGCAGCCTGACGGTCGAGACCAGCTTCCGCTGCGTATCCACCTGCTGCCGCGCGATCGACAGCCGGGCCTGCAAGCCACGGATGGTCACATAGGTGTCGGCGGCCTGTGCCGCCACCTCCACGCGGGTGGCAGCCAGCCCGGCCTCCGACGCCTGGTACTCCGCCTGCGACGCCTCGCGCTCCCGCCGCAGGCCGCCGAAGATGTCGATCTCCCAACTGGCGGTGAGGTCGGCCTCGTACAGGCTGCCATGCCGGTCGAAGTTTGGCGTCGCATTCAGCACCCGGCCCAGCGGCGTCTCCACGGACTGGTATTGCTTCGCGGCCTGGGCGCTGACGCCGCCCGAGGGCAGTAGCGCGGCCGTGGCGAAGCGCAGTCCGGCTCCGGCCTGCGTGACCCGTGCGGAGGCCGCCGCCAGGTCGAGGTTCTGGTCGAGTGCCAGCCGCACGAAGCGCGTCAGTTGGGGGTCGCCAAACCCTTCCCACCAGACTTCGAGATCCGCCCGGGTGGCGGCCCGGCGCTGCTCCACGTCGCGTTGCCCAAGGAAACGGTCGGCGGTAGGCACCTCGGGCCTGCGGTAGTCGGGGCCGACGGCACAGCCAGCGAGCGCCGCCAGAGTAGTCACGGCGGTAACGAGGCCGGACAGGCGAGTGAGCGATCGGGAACGGGAAGGGAGGCGTCGGGACTGCATGGGCTGCCGGAATAACATAGTCGAACTCTTTGCGTGACTTGTGACCATAATACAAACTGGTCACCCTTTGTCAATGACGATTCAACGTGTAAGCTCACGACATGACCGATACCCAACCCATCACCCCCCAGATGCGCGGTCCCGTGGACCACGGCGTGCGCAACCAGATCGTGGAGGCGGCCACCGAGCACTTCAGCCTCTATGGATACGAAAAGACCACGGTGTCCGACCTGGCCAAGGCCATCGGATTCTCAAAGGCCTACGTCTACAAGTTCTTCGACTCCAAGCAGGCAATCGGCGAGGCGATCTGCAGCAACTGCCTCAACCAGATGAGGCAGGCTGTGGACGAGGCGGTGGCCGGCGCTGACTCGGCCTCCGAGCGGCTGCGACGCCTCTTCGGCACGCTGGCGGAGGCTGGCAGCCGGCTCTTCTTCCAGGACCGCAAGCTGTACGCCATTGCCGTGGTGGCCTGCGAGGAACAGTGGGCTTCGGCCCGCGACTACGATGCCCATATGCAGAAACTGATCCTGCAGATCGTGCGCGAGGGGCGCGAGTCGGGTGAGTTCGAGCGCAAGACGCCGCTCGACGAAACGGCTCATGCCATCTATCTCGTGATGAAGCCTTACCTCGACCCACTACAGCTCCAGCACAACCTGGACTTCGTCGAAGTGGCGCCGGCGCAGCTCAGCAACCTGATCTTGCGAAGTCTGGCACCCTGATCGCTCCAAGTGCGCGCAGATCCCGGGGCGCGAAAACCGATAGTGACCATTGACTAAATTGGTCACTGTTACTACAGTGAAGGCCATCTGTATGGAGGGCCCTCATGCTTCAGCGCCGATTTTCCGCATCCACCGTCACCCACGCCGCAACCAGCGCTCCTGCGTTCGCGGCCATGTGCCTGCTGCCGCTCGCACTTGCGGCATGCGGCGGCAAGCCCCAGCCCGATCCCCGCGTGCAAGCGCCGCTGGTGAGGGTGGAAAACGTGCAGGACGCGTCAGCCGCCCGGCGCGCCTTCACCGGGATCGTCGCCGCACGGGTGCAGAGCGACCTGGGCTTCCGCGTGTCGGGCAAGGTGCTGGAGCGCCTGGTCGACACTGGCCAGTCCGTGAAGCGCGGCCAGCCGCTGATGCGGCTCGATCCCGTCGACCTGAAGCTGGCGGCGCGCGCGCGGCAGGAAGCCGTGGCCGCCGCCAAGGCGCGCGCCACGCAACTGGCGGCTGACGAGGAGCGCTACCGCGACCTCGTGGCGGCCGGGGCGGTATCGGCATCTGCCTATGACCAGATCAAGGCCTCCGCCGATTCGGCGCGGGCGCAGCTCAGGGCGGAAGAGGCACAGGCCGATGTCGCGCGCAACGCGTCCGACTACGCTGTGCTGCTGGCCGATGCCGACGGTGTCGTGGTCGAGACCCTCGCCGAACCCGGGCAGGTCGTGAATGCCGGCCAGGTGGTGGCGCGGCTGGCCCGCGCCGGACAGCGCGAGGCCATCATCCATCTGCCCGAAACCCTGCGGCCGCCGGTAGGCTCCACGGCCCGCGCGACGCTCTACGGCAAGGACGGCATGGCAGTCACCGCGACCCTGCGCCAGCTTTCCGACGCCGCCGACCGCCAGACCCGCACCTATGAGGCGCGCTACGTCCTTGGCGGTGCATTGACCGATGCGCCGCTCGGCGCCACCGTCACGCTGCAGGTGGCCGATCCGCAGGAAGCGGCGCAATCCGGCCTGCAGGTTCCCATCGGCGCGCTCCACGATCCGGGCAAGGGCCCCGGCGTCTGGGTGCTCACCGGCACCCCGGCGCACGTGACGTGGCGGCCGGTCACCGTGCGCGCCATCAGCGACGATGCCGCGCGGGTCGAGGGCCAGATCCAGCCCGGCGACCGCGTGGTGGCGCTGGGGGCTCACCTGCTGAACGAAGGGCAGCAGGTCAGGTTGGCGTCGGAGGTGAAGGTGGCCGAAGCCGCCACCGACGGTAAAGGCCGCAATGGTGTGCGGGGGCAGCAATGAGTGGCTTCAATCTCTCGGCACTCGCCGTGCGCGAGCGTGCTGTCACCCTCTTCCTGATCCTCCTCATCTCGGTCGCCGGCTTCTTCGCCTTCTTCCAGCTCGGCCGCGCGGAGGACCCGCCATTCACCGTCAAGTCGATGATCTTCATCACGGCATGGCCCGGCGCGACGGCGCAGGAAATGCAGGACCAGGTCGCGGAAAAGCTGGAAAAGCGCATGCAGGAACTGCGCTACTACGACCGCACGGAAACCTACACAAGGCCCGGACTGGCGTTCACCACCGTCACGCTGCTCGACAGCACGCCGCCAAAGGAAGTCCCCGAGGAGTTCTACCAGGCCCGCAAGAAGCTTGGCGACGAGGCGCGTTCCCTGCCGGCCGGCGTCATCGGCCCGCTCATCAACGACGAATACTCCGACGTGACCTTCGGCCTCTTCGCGCTGAAGGCCAGGGGCGAGCCGCAGCGGCTGCTGGTACGCGAGGCGGAGACCATCCGCCAGCGCCTGCTGCATGTGGCCGGCGTGAAGAAGGTCAACATCATCGGCGAGCAGGCGGAGCGCATCTACCTGTCGTTCTCGCACGACCGGCTGGCCACGCTCGGCGTGACGCCGCAGGACATCTTCGCCGCGCTCAACAGCCAGAACGTGCTCACTCCCGCGGGTTCCATCGACACTGACGGGCCGCAGGTCTTCGTGCGGCTCGACGGCGCGTTCGACAAGCTGCAACGCATCCGCGACACCCCCGTGGTGGCACACGGCCGCACGCTGAAGCTGTCTGACATCGCCACCGTCGAACGCGGCTACCAGGACCCGGCCACCTTCGTCGTGCGCAACAAGGGCGAGCCGGCGCTGCTGCTCGGCATCGTGATGCGCGACGGCTGGAACGGCCTCGACCTCGGCAAGTCGCTCGACGCGGAAGTGGCGAAGGTCAACGCCGAGCTGCCGCTGGGCATGGAACTGAGCAAGGTCACCGACCAGGCCGTCAACATCAAGTCGGCCGTCGACGAGTTCATGGTCAAGTTCTTCGCCGCGCTGATCGTGGTGCTGGTGGTGAGCTTCGTCAGCATGGGCTGGCGGGTGGGTATCGTGGTCGCGGCGGCCGTGCCGCTGACGCTGGCCGCCGTCTTCGTGGTCATGGCCGCGACCGGAAAGAACTTCGACCGCATCACGCTGGGCTCCCTGATATTGGCCCTCGGACTGCTGGTGGACGACGCCATCATCGCCATCGAAATGATGGTGGTGAAGATGGAGGAAGGGTATGGACGGATCGCGGCGTCGGCCTATGCCTGGAGCCATACGGCCGCGCCGATGCTGTCCGGCACGCTCGTCACCGCCGTGGGCTTCATGCCGAACGGCTTCGCGAAGTCTTCCGCAGGCGAGTACACCGGCAACCAGTTCTGGATCGTGGGGATCGCGCTGATCGCGTCGTGGATCGTCGCGGTCGTTTTCACGCCCTATCTCGGCGTGAAGCTGTTGCCCGAGATGACGAAGGTGGAAGGCGGCCATGGCGCCATCTACGCCACGCCGAACTACCAGCGCTTTCGTGGGCTGCTGGGGAGGGTCATCGGGCGGAAGTGGGTCGTCGCGGCAATCGTCGTCGGACTGTTCGCCGCGAGCGTGGTCGGCATGGGCGCCGTGCGCAAGCAGTTCTTCCCGACCTCTGATCGTCCCGAGGTGCTGGTGGAGGTGCAGATGCCCTACGGCACGTCCATCGAACAGACCAGCGCCGCGGCGGAGAAGGTGGAAGCGTGGCTCGACAAACAGCCAGAAGCGAAGATTGTGACGTCCTATATCGGCCAGGGGGCTCCGCGCTTCTACCTGGCGATGTCGCCGGAACTACCGGACCCGTCCTTCGCCAAGATCGTGGTGCGCACCGACAACCAGGAAGAACGCGACGTGCTCAAGGGCCGGCTCCGCCAAGCCATCGCCGAAGGCCTTTCTCCAGGCGCGCGGGTGCGCGTGACGCAACTGGTGTTCGGGCCCTACTCGCCCTTCCCGGTCGCGTTCCGCGTCATGGGTCCGGACCCCGACAAGCTGCGCGCCATCGCCAGGCAGGTAGAGGGCGTGATGGACGCCAGCCCGCTGATGCGCACCGTCAACACCGACTGGGGCCCGCGGGTGCCGGGGCTGCACTTTACGCTCCAGCAGGACCGGCTGCAGGCGGTCGGCCTGACCTCCCACGACGTGGCGCAGCAGCTTGAATTCCTGCTGACCGGCGTGCCGGTGACCGAGGTGCGCGAGGACATCCGCTCGGTGCAGGTGGTGGCGCGCGCCGCGGGCGACATCCGCCTCGACCCGGAGCGCATCGCCGGCTTTACGCTGATCGGCGCCAACGGCGAGCGCGTTCCCCTCTCGCAGGTCGGCACGGTGGACGTGCGCATGGAAGATCCCATCCTGCGCCGACGCGACCGCACGCCGACCATCACCGTGCGGGGCGACATTGCTGACAACCAGCAGCCGCCCGACGTATCGAAGGCCATCCTGGCGCAGCTGCAGCCGGTCATCCAGACGCTGCCTTCGGGCTACCGCATCGAGATGGCCGGTTCCATCGAGGAATCGGGCAAGGCGAACAAGGCGCTGGCGCCGCTGTTCCCCATCATGCTGGCGATCACGCTGCTGATCATCATGTTCCAGGTGCGGTCGATGGCGGGCATGGTCATGGTCATCCTGACGAGTCCGCTCGGCCTGATCGGCGTGGTCCCGACGCTACTGCTCTTCCACCAGCCGTTCGGCATCAATGCGCTCGTGGGGCTGGTGGCGCTGTCCGGCATCCTGATGCGGAATACGCTGATCCTGATCGGGCAAATCCAGGGCAACCTGAAGGAGGGACTGTCGCCGTACGACGCGGTGGTGGAGGCTACCGTGCAACGGGCCCGGCCGGTGCTACTGACGGCCGTGGCGGCCATCCTCGCCTTCATCCCGCTCACGCACTCGGTGTTCTGGGGTACGCTGGCCTATACGCTGATCGGGGGGACGCTCGCCGGCACGCTGTTGACGCTGGTGTTCCTGCCGGCGATGTATGCGATCTGGTTCCGAATTCGGCCGCCGGCGCAGGTGGCGGTGCAGGAGGCCCCCGTGGGCGAGGTGGCGGAGATGGCGTAAGCGGGGCGGTCGCGAGACTCAGATAAGAGCGATCGAAGAAAATGGGCACCGACCCATGCCCGGCAGCCCTGCCGAGGCCTAGGTCCGCACACAAAGCGGAGCCCCGAATTGCGGACCTACAAGCAGCGCCGATCGCCCTGGATGGCTTAGGGTTGAATCCTCACTCATCGCCGATTCGAATCCCGCATGATCAGTCCGCCATCTCTTGGTCATGTTCCCCTATTCGGGGGATTTCATTCAGCCAGGAATTGCTGATACTCCGGTGAAGGTACTCAGCGCAGGTTAGCTATAGCCTATAGGCAGGGGGAATCATGGGGACGTTATTCCGAATGGCCACAGGTGTGCTCCTGATGGCTCAAATTGGTACAAGCAGCGGCCAGGACGTAGCGCGGATCGCGCGGGGAAAATACCTAATGGAGGGCGTGGTGGCTTGCGGCAATTGCCATATCGCTCGAGGTGAGAAGGGCGAGCCGATCTTCTCCAGGGGCCTGTCTGGCGGCATGGTCTTCGACGAGCCGCCGTTTAAGGCCTACGCGCCCAACCTTACCCCTGACCCTGAGACTGGCATCGGAAAATGGACCGATGCTCAGCTTGGCAAGGCGATCCGTGAAGGCATTCGACCGGACGGGAGCATTATCGGTCCGCCTATGCCAATCGAGTTCTACCGGCGTATGTCTGATGCCGATTTGGCAGCGATCATTGCGTATTTGAGGGTGCAGCCACCCGTGAAGAACGCCGTCGAGAAGTCCAAGTACAACGTCCCATTGCCGCCGAACTATGGCCCGGCCGTGAAGGGCATTCGTGCCCCCTCCCCTAAGGAAACGATCAAGTACGGGGAGTACCTCGCCAATATCGGGCATTGCATGGAATGTCACACGCCGCGCGATGAGAAGGGAATGCTTCAGCTCACGCGTCTAGGCGCCGGCGGCCAAGTGTTCAAGGGACCCTGGGGCGAGAGTGTTGCGCGCAATCTGACTCCGCATGAAAGTGGCCTAAAGGGTTGGAATAAGACAGAGATCGCCCTGGCCATTCGCGGCATAGACAAGAACGGCGCTCACTACAAACCGCCCATGGCGTTCGATTGGTACAAAAATATCAACGCCTCCGACATGAACGCGCTGGTCGCATACCTTGGATCACTCAGACCACAGCCATTCGCCGGCAGAGAGTAGTCCCCCCCTGGCACATCCACTCGAAGAGTTCCCGTAGCGTTACGTTGATCAGGCAAACTTCCCAATGGTTAGGGGATCGCTGATCAATGAGGTCTGCGCTTGATGTTGCGCAGGTCAAGGACTTCGGTTTCCGCAACGCGGGAGAGATGGGCCTAGTCAAGCCGCTTTTCTCCGTTCGCATCTTTCCTGGCGTGCTTTGCGCGCCGCTCTTGAGTGGCTGCGGCTTGAGGCGAGGAAATGCCAGCGAGGCTCTCTTTTCGTACCTATTATCCAATCCGTCAACGCAAGGAATCGCCCGTGGCAATGAGACGGCGTTTCGTTGCAATGACCACCGGTGCCTGTAGCGGGCCACGACTGTCCACCAGTCCGTGACCGCCACACACTTTCGGTTCCCGATGCGGGCCAGGGCCCGGCGAAGCCTGTAGTGACTTGCAGGATTCGCGCCCCGGGGTGTCGCTGCAGTTCATTTCCCGCCGAGCGTTCCCATGGTTGGTGCAGGCACCGGACGACGCCCTTGTCCCCAATCGCCCAAGTTCCTTGGGCCATGCAAAGAGGAATGTCGACTATGTCCAGTTCTGTTCGTTCCGAAGGCAGTCAGCCACAGCCTGGCGATGACCACGGCTCTACCCGCGTGCCGCTAAGCCTGACGGTCAATGGCACGCTGCATCGCCTCGATATCGACCCGCGCGAATCGCTGCTCGACGTCCTGCGCGAGCGCCTGGATCTCACGGGCACGAAGAAGGGATGCAACCAGGGCGCATGCGGCGCCTGCACGGTGCTGGTGAACGGGCGCAGGATCAACAGCTGCCTTGCGCTTGCCGCCATCTGTAATGACGCGCACGTCAGCACGATTGAAGGCCTGTCGACGGTCGACGGCGAATTGCATCCGCTACAGGCCGCGTTTATCGCGCACGACGGGTTTCAATGTGGATTCTGCACGGCCGGCCAGATCATGTCGGGCGTAGCCTGCATTGGCGAGGGTCATGCCACTTCGCCCGAGGAAGTGCGCTTCTGGATGAGCGGCAACATCTGCCGGTGCGGGGCCTACCCGGGAATCGTCGCGGCGGTCGCCGAAGTTGGAGGGAGGAAGCAGCCATGATCCCGTTCATACTGCAGAAGGCCAGCTCGGAAGCGGAAGCGCTGGTGGCCGCCGCGGGTGGGGCGCGCTTTATCGCCGGCGGCACCACGCTGGTGGATCTGATGCGGGAGCACGTGGAGCAGCCCACGCGGCTGGTCGACATCAACGCACTGCCGCTTGGCCATATCCGCGTGGAGGGCGACGAGCTGGTCATCGGCGCGCTGGCCCGCATGTCCGATGTCGCTGCGCATCCCGATGTCTGCCGCCTCCATCCGGTGATTGCCGAGTCGCTGCTCGAGGGCGCCTCGCCCCAGCTACGCAACATGGCCAGCATCGGTGGCAACCTGCTCCAGCGCGTGCGCTGTCCTTACTTCCGCATGCTCGATGCGGCCTGCAACAAGCGCACCCCGGACAGCGGTTGCGCGGCCATCAACGGCCTGCATGCGGGCAATGCCATCCTGGGCGTCAGCGACCATTGCTCGGCAACACATCCGTCCGACCTTGCGGTTGCACTGGTCGCACTGGACGCGGTGGTCTATGTACACGGCCCAAACGGGTCACGCCACTTCCCCGTGGAAGACCTTTACCGGCTGCCCGGGACCACGCCGCATCTCGAACACGCCTTGGAGCCCGGCGAACTCATCATCGAGGTCAGGGTTCCACCGCTCCCTTATGCACGGAATGCGCGTTATCTAAAGGTGCGGGACCGGGCCTCATATGAATTTGCCCTGGTATCGGCCGCGGCAGCCTTCGAGGTTCGTGATGGCGCGATCCAGGGCGCACGCCTCGCATGCGGTGGCGTCGGCACCAGGCCGTGGCGCATGCGTGCTGCTGAAGTCGCCTTGCAAGGCAAAGCGCCGACGCGCGAAAGCTTCGAGGCGGCCGCGGTGACTACGATCGCAGACGCCGCTCCTCTGCCCGGCAACCGATATAAGGTTGAGCTGCTGCAACGGACCGTGGTCCGGGCCCTCGAACTCGCAGGAGAAGCCAGATGACGAACGCAAACCATATCGGCAAACCGCATGCCCGCATCGACGGGCGCGCCAAAGTGACCGGCAGGGCGCAGTATGCCGCTGACTTCAATCAACCCGGGCAAGCCTATGCGGTCATCGTGGGCGCTTCGATCGGACTGGGACGAGTAGTCGAGCTCAACACGGAAGCGGCGCGTAGGCTGCCAGGGGTCTTGGTGGTACTGACCCATGAGAACGCCCCGAAACTGGCGTATGCGCCCCACAAAGGCTTTATCGATCCGGCACACGGCGAACGTCTCCATGTCCTGCAGGACGATCATGTCCGCTTCTACGGCCAGCCGGTTGCCGTGGTCGTGGCACAGACCCTGGACCAAGCCGAGCACGCAGCCTGTCTGCTGCATATTCGCTATGCCGAGGAAACACCTGTTTCCGACCCGCTCGACAAGCGTGCCGAAGCCGTGGTGCCGGACGAAGCACGCGAGCCAGGCCCCCATTCGGCCGACCGGGTACGCGGCGACCCTGACGGCGCGCTGGCGGCGGCCGCGGTCAGCATCGATGCCAGCTACGATGCCGCGCGTGAAAATCACCTGCCGATCGAGCCGAATGCCACCATTGCAGCCTGGGAAGGCGAGCGGCTAACGCTCTGGAGCAAGAGCCAGTTTGTGGTCAACGAGCAGGCCGAGATCGCGGCGATCTTCGGCATCCCGGCTGAGAATGTCCACGTCATCTGCCCGTTTATCGGCGGCGCTTTTGGCACCAGCCTGCGCACGTGGCCGCATGTCACGCTGGCGGCGATCGCCGCGCGCGAGGTCGGCAGGCCCGTCAAGCTGGTGCTGTCGAGGCGGCAAACCTTTCATCTTGCGGGGCACCGGCCACGCACGGTCCAGCGCGTGGCGCTGGCGGCGACGCCGGAGGGCAGGCTGACCGGCATCGTGCATGAAGGCACCGGTGAAACCAGCCGCTATGAGCAGTTCACTGAAGCGCTCACAGCGGTGACGCCTTTCCTGTATAGCTGCCCTAATGTGCGCACGCGCTACCGGCTGGTGCCACTGGATATCAGCACACCGACCTATATGCGGGGTCCGGGCGAAGCCACGGGCGTCTTTGCGCTGGAATGCGCAATGGACGAGCTGGCCCATGCCCTCCGGATGGATCCGCTGGAGCTGCGCCGTCGCAATGAACCCCGGCTCGACGAGGGCCTGCAACTGCCCTTCTCCAGCCGCTCCATGCTTGCCTGCTACGAGCGCGGCGCCGACGCGTTCGGCTGGGCCCGCCGCACGCTGGCGCCCGGCTCGATGCGAGACGGCCGCCTGCGCATCGGCTGGGGCATGGCCTGTGCCACTTACCCGGTCTTCCATGGCCAGGCCAGCGCCCGCGTGCGCCTGCTTGCTGATGGCACCGCCGAAGTGGAAGCCGCAGCCAGCGACATGGGACCTGGCACCTACACCTCGATCACGCAGATCGCCGCCGAGACGCTGGGGCTGCCAATGGACAGCGTGCGCTTCAGCCTTGGCCGCTCGGATTTCCCGCCCACCCCGCCACATGGCGGCTCCATGACCCTCGCTTCGGTCGGCTCCGCCGTGCGCTCCGCCTGCATGGCGGCGCTGGACCTGCGCCAAGCGCGCGCAGGCCGCACCGATGGCGGCATTGAAGCCAGTGCCACGGCGGGTCCCGATGCCGAATTGCGCAGCCGCTTCTCCATGCATGCCTTCGGTGCGGTGTTCGTGGAAGTCGCAATCGATCCCGATGTCGGTACGATCCGCGTCCGGCGCGTGGTCGGCGCCTATGGCGCGGGTCGTATCGTGAATCCGCGGCTTGCAGCCAGCCAGTGCACGGGCGGGATGGTCGGCGGCATCGGCATGGCGCTGATGGAGCGGACCGCCCTCGATGCGCGCGATGGCCGGCCCGTGAATGCCCATATGGCGGATTACCTCGTGCCCGTCAACCTGGATATCCAGGCGCTCGAAGCGCATTTTGTCGACGAGGTCGATCCCCATGTGAACGAGCTAGGCGTAAAGGGACTGGGGGAAATCGCGCTGGTGGGCGTGGCGCCGGCCGTGGCTAACGCGGTGTTTCACGCAACCGGCAAGCGAGTGCGGGAGTTGCCGATCCGCATCGAGCATCTGGTCGAACACTAGTGCGCATCCGCACGGGCCTGCCCTTGCACGCCACCGCGGGCGGGCGTGCCGACCTGTTCACGTTGCATGGCAATGCGATCATGGACGAGGGAGTTCGAATTGCCGAGAGCCAGAAGCCCAGTTAGCTGACGGTCACTGCCTCATCGCGACGCCGCATCGCATGCTATATGGCGCGGAGAGACATGCGTAGCAGGTACGACCTGCGCCTGAGGCGCGTTGCGCCCCGTACCCCAGTCTCAGGCCCCCGATCTGCTCAGCAACACGGGGGCATTGCGATAGAGATCGGGAAAGATCTGCTTCAGGTTGCCGATCTTGGGCAGGTCGTTGATCACGATGTATGGGTGGTGCGGATTCTTCGTCAGGAAGTCCTGGTGATAGGCTTCCGCCGGGTAGAACCCTTTGTAGTCCTCCACGCGCGTCACGATCGGTGCGCGGAACGACTTGGCTGCCCCAAGCTGGGCAATATAGGCCTCGGCAATCGCGCGCTGCGCCGGCGTGACCGGAAAGATCGCGGAGCGGTATTGGGTGCCGTGATCGGGCCCCTGGTAGTTGAGCTGGGTCGGGTTGTGTGCCACCGAGAAGAAGACCTGCAGCAGCTTGCCGTAGCTGACTTGCGCCGGGTCGTAGCGGATTTCGACGGATTCCGCGTGGCCCGTCGTGCCTGAGCCAACCTTCTCGTACTGCGCCGTGCTGGCCGCGCCGCCAGCATAGCCTGATGTCACACGCGTCACGCCACGCACGTGCTCGAATACGCCCTGCACACCCCAAAAGCAGCCGCCCGCGAACACGGCCGTCTCGATGTGGGCATCACCGGGCTTCTCGTCCTGCGAGGGGGCGGGAATGCGTACCGCATCCTCCGCGGATAATGCGGGCCGCCCCCAGATTCCGGCAGCCGCCACCAGCATGGAGACACCCATCAGCCTAAGCGTTGTGAAGCGCGTCAAGCGCTGCAGTGTTGCGATCGCGTTCATGTGAATCTCCTTGGGTTCAAAAGGTTAGCCGAATGTGAAGGCATAAGCCTCCACGCCGGGATCGAGGAATTCGATGGCAAACGTGCGGTCCCTGATCTCGCCGTCCTGCCGCACCAGTTGGTAGAGGCGCTGGGCGGTGACCTCGCCGGTTCCATCCGGCGCGGTGTCGGTGCCGTGCGACGTGCCTGGCTCGGCGCCGTCGATCGTCACGCGGAACCTGACCGGCTTGCCGTCCTGGGCCGGACCGAGCACGAGGTGCAGGTCGCGTGCGTGGAAGCGGTAGACGATGCGTCCGTTCGGGCGGTCAAGCGTGGCGCGCTCCGCGCCGATGCGCCAGTTGCCGGCAAGGCCCCATTGATTCAGGTCGGGCTTCGCGGGCGCCGTGTAGTCCTTGGGCCGGTCATGCGCCGCGCCGCCAGGCGAGCCGAAGTTCTCCGCGCGTTCGTATCCAACATAGGTCTCCGGCGATCGTATCGCACCGTTGTCCGCCGCCATCTGCACCCCACTGCCGGTCTTGTCGTTCAACGTGGCCGGCATGGCCATCGCGATCTTCGCCACATCGGCGTGGCCGGCTTCTTCCAGCAGTTGGCGGATCACGGCTTCCGAGTGTTCGTATTCACCTTCGCCGAAATGGTGGAAGCGAATTCGGCCCTGCGCGTCGATGAAGTAGTGCGCGGGCCAGTACTGGTTGCCGAAGGCGCGCCAGATGGCGAAGTTGTTGTCAATCGCCACAGGATAGGTCACGCCGAGCTCGCGGGAGGCCCTCTTCACGTTGTCAATATTGCGCTCGAACGCGAATTCCGGTGCGTGGACGCCGATGACGACGAGCCCCTGGTCCTT
Source organism: Cupriavidus sp. 22TCCZM01-5 (assembly GCF_057798915.1). Taxonomy (NCBI): domain Bacteria; kingdom Pseudomonadati; phylum Pseudomonadota; class Betaproteobacteria; order Burkholderiales; family Burkholderiaceae; genus Cupriavidus; species Cupriavidus sp. 22TCCZM01-5. The sequence continues at coordinate 11,747 of NZ_JBYOJR010000036.1, read as the reverse complement.
GTACTTGTTGGCCCACGCCTTCACGTAGGGCAGCGTGCGCAGGCAGTTGATGCAGGAGTAGGTCCAGAAGTCGACCAGCACGACCTTGCCGCGCAGGCCCTCGGCAGTCAGCGGAGGGGAGTTCAGCCATTCGACGGCACCGTTGAGTCCCGGGAACAGGCCTTCGACCGGCAGCGCCGCTGCCCTGCCCCCGGCACGCGTCATCATCGCGCCCCCACTGGCGTCGCCCGGCACCGCGCCTTTCGGATTCGCGCTCGTCATCATCGTGCCGTCCTGCTTGTCGGCGGCCTTGTTGCCGGCCAGCCTGTTGACGAGGTGCTGCTCCAGTCCGCCCGAGGCAATCGTCGAGACACGCGCCAGCACGCCGGTATCGAGACCCAGCCCGATCGCCACCACGCCGACGAGCATGGCGGCGCCAATGCCGCGGCGTATCCATTCGCCAGCGTCGAGCGAACGCTTCATGGCCGCGAACACCCGTCCCCCGATCAGCAGGGCTACCGCCAGTGACGTCGCCGCGCCGGCCGCATACGCCAGCAGCAGCAGCGTGGTACCAAGGTTGGCGCCTTGCAGTGCCGCGCCGGTCAGGACGAGGCCCAGGATCGGTCCCGCGCAGGGCGCCCAGAGCAGCCCAGTGGCGATGCCCAGCAGGAACGACGAGGCCGGGCTCGCTGCACGGCCATCGGCTTGCGCGAAGTTGGACAGGCGGCTGCCTGCGCTGACCAGCGGGCGCATCAGCCGCTCGGCAAGCTGCGGTAGCAGCAGCGTCAGGCCGAACACGGCCAGCAGCGCAATGGCGAGCCAGCGTCCATACTGGTTGGCTTGCGCCACCCAGCCGCCGCCCACGGCCGCCAGCGTGGCCACCAGCGCGAAGGTGATGCCCATGCCGGCCAGCAGCGGCAGGCCGCTGCGCGCGAAGGGCTGGTCCGCGCGTGCGAATACGAACGGCAGTACGGGCAGGATGCAGGGGCTCAGGATGGTGAGCGCACCGCCGAGATAGGCAAGGATCAGGAGCAGCATGGTTTGTACGTGTGGACAGGGAGGGCTTCACGGAAGTCGTCAGGCGACGGGCCGGAATGTCATGGCGACCCCGTTCATGCAATAGCGCAGGCCGGTCGGCTTCGGGCCATCGTCGAAGACATGTCCCAGGTGACCGCCGCAGCGCCGGCAATGGACCTCGGTGCGCAGCATGCCGAAGGTACGGTCCTCGGTGGTACCCACGGCATTCTCCAGCGGTGCCCAGAAGCTGGGCCAGCCGGTCCCGCTGTCGAACTTGGTCTTCGAGGAGAACAAGTCGAGCTCGCAGCCGGCACAGGCAAAGATGCCGTTGCGATGCTCGCCGTTGAGCGGGCTGCTGAAGGGTCGCTCCGTGCCCTCGTTGCGCAGCACGGCGTACTGGGCCGGGGACAGTTTCCGGCGCCACGCCTCGTCGCTCATGGTGACCTCGAAGCGTTCCGCTGCCTTGCGGGTTTCGCCAGCAATCGCCGCGCCGCCGGCCAGCGCACGCCAGCCGCCCATGGCGGCAAGCGTGGCGGCCAAGGTGCCGCCGGACAATAAAAAGCGCCTGTTGATGCGCATGATGGCCTCCTATGCAGGTGAGGGCGGCGCAGGTCTGGCCAGCACTTCCGCTGGCTGTTCCTGTCGCGCCACTGCTGCATTTAAGGTGACCGGTGTATCTGGCCTGTAGTGCCTTGCGACGCGGGTTGTCAGCGCAAGTAGCCAGACTCCAGCTTGATACACAGCGATACAAGAATCCGATGGGACCGCCCTGAAGGTGACGCCGGCACGATGTAGCGGCCGCCGGTCATCCGCGGCCCCATGATGACGATTCTGGTCCTTTTTGGGGTGGCCGTCTCTATAGGCCAGCGGCTCCCAGTCGGCTCGCCCGGAATCGCTTCAGTGAAGTGACTGTTGCCTCGAATCGAGCAACCACTCCAGTTCCTGCACCTTCAACGAAGTTGGAACATCAGAACATCCCTTATGTCCGTTCGTTGCCGGTTCGTGTTGGCGGCGGGCTATGGCCTGAGCCGGCCATGAGCGGCCATTCCGCGCTTGCGAGCTATACTCCCCGGCCCGGCAATCTGCGTGATACGACAAGGCCTAATGAAAGCAAGAAAATTATTCGCTTCGCTAGGAGCGTTGGTGTTGACTCAACCATCACTATCCTTCGCGCAAAACATCAACGGGAAAAATCTTTACACACAGAGATGCGCGACGTGCCACGGCGCAGATATCAAGGGCACGGGGCCATTGGCCAAGAAAAGCAATCCCCCCACGCCTGATCTCACAACTGCTGCGTTCAAAAAGCGACTCAATGATTATCCGGGCGTCATTGTTTCATCGGTAATACTTCGTCCGAACGGGGACCTGATTCCGAGAACTTTGAGGGAGAACGGCGTAAAGCTGGCGCCGCACTCCTGGACCGTTCAGGATTTTCGCGATTTGAATAAATACATGAGTGACGTGATTTCCAAAAGCAGATGATTGCGTGTTGACCGTCTGACCGCGATGGGTCCGTTCTGAGACCCTCCCCTCAAGATCGCGGCCAACCCTGCCGTTCCGGGCCGATCGGGCATTCCGATCCAATAATTTTCAGTCGCCGGCAACGGCCGCACATGCGACGTCATACGCGCCGACGGCGGCTGGCGCAGTCGGGGTGAGCTGTGGGCGGGCACGATGGACAAGCTGGCGTGGCCGCCCACGCTGGGCATCAGGACGCGGCGCGCGCGGCGAAGGTGATCCGAGGTGCGAGGCGGTTGATGAGCCAATCTCCACGGTCACTGCATGTCAACTCGCATTCCACGTCAGCCAACAGGGCCGGCACCACCTTGTCCAAGGGGAGCGTTGGCGCTGCACCTGTGTCGGAGCGATAGACGGTCAGACCGAAGGCCACCTTAGCCACGGATCCGCCCTGCTCCAGGACAACAAAATTGCTGACATAGTGTCGAGTGAACAGCGTTGCGGACCGCTTGCTCAGGGAAGCAAGGATCTGTTCTCGCCCGAGCAGTGCATGACTGCCATGATCCCAAATACCATCTGGCATGAAGCACGCAGATACACCAGGATAGTCTTGTCGGTCGAGGGCGTGATACATGCGGATCACCGTTTGCTCGCCGCCAACAACAATGGAAAGAGTCTCTGGGTTGTTCATGGTTCCATTACCTGAAATGCCACGCCGAAGCCGGACGGCGCCAGCATGGCCCGTCCGGACGATCGCGCGACTGGCGCGCAAGAATTGTGCTTTGGGAGGCGAAGCCTCCTCAGGACTAACGCTTGGTTAGGCCACCTTCCTCAGGAAGCCTTGTTGCGCGCCATTGCGATTGGGCGCGAAGCCGTTTTCCTGCAGTGTTTCCTCCACCGTGTCATAGAAGACGCCGATCTTGCACATTTCGCGCGCTTGCTGGGCGGTCGCGATCGGGCGACTCATCTCTTGCGAGATACGCACCAGTTGCTCGATCTGGGCCACCGTACCCATTTTCTCGGTACGGGTCTGGTTCCAGAGCGTGTCTTCGGTGCCGCAGCGCACATGCAGCCCCATCGCAATACCAATCGTGTTCACCGGGAGCACGTTGAGTACCGAGCTTTCCACCGTCAAAACAGCGCCATCCGGCACGGCGCGCACGAAATTGGCCAAGCTATAGATACTCGGCGAGTCCATGCCCCCGCCAATCGCGACCCAGTTCAGGACCAGCGGGCCCTGGTAGATGCCGCGGCGCATCAGTCGTTCCACAGACTCGAAGCTGTTGATGTTGTAGCACTGGAACGCGCTCTGGATCCCCGCCGCGCTCAGCCGGCGGACGTGCTCCTCGACCCAGCCCGGCTGCGCCGGCACGGTCATCTCTTTGTAGGCATTGAAGACCGCCGGGTCTTCCATGGAACTGCCCACGATGTCGCGATGATCAAACTGCTCGAGGATGTTCATCTGTGACGTATTTACGGTAACCGTAACCTGGTCGGGTTTCGGGTCGAGTTCGGCCAGCATGTGGCGCGTGTCGTCAGAGAGCCACTTTGCAGCCGCGCCTTCCGTTTCCGGAGCGAAGCTGATCGAGCCGCCGACCTGGATGATCATCTCCGGTACCCGGGCGCGCACGCCAGCGATCAGCTCATTGAACTTGGACAGACGCTTGGAGCCTTTGCCATCGAGTTCCCGTACATGCAGGTGCAGTACGGTGGCACCCGCGTTGTAGCAATCCACCGCTTTCTGGATTTGCTCTTCCATGGTGACGGCGATGTCCTCGGGAAAGTCCGATGGCATCCACGAGGGAGCGTAAGGCGCAGCCGTGATAATCAGCGGTTGCTGGTTTTCGGGGAACAGGTGTCCGTCAAGGAAGTTCATGGTAATGACAGGAAGAGCATCTACGAGGGTCCCGGGACTGCCGACTGCGGAAGGCCATTCAGGCTTCACTGACGCCTAACACCGGGGGTGCTACGGCGCGTTGGACAGGCGAATCATTCCCTAGGGAGGCTTGCCAAGCAGTATTGGCGAAGACGTCGTCCCGCATTTGATTTTCCGGGACACTCATTTGACAATACGGGACACCGAGAAGGCACTACCTGCGCGAGAAGATAACCGCCCGGTCAGCACCGTCCTTGACGGTGCTGGACGATGACTATCGGCGTAGCGGCACGGCGTAGCGGCAGTTAGCTGCCAGCGGCGGGTTATTACAGGGGACCGCCCTCACATTAAGCCTTCGATGGTGGATTAAAAATCATTTTTTGGTCTGTGCTTGCGCCGCGCGCGGCGTGGACTACGCTTTAGGAGCGTTCGCGTAGCGCACATCCATTCGGCCCATCCAGAATGGCTCCTTCCCAAATCGACCCAGGCCGCACCACTTCAGAGAAGAAAAAACCATGCGAAAACTGTTTGCTGCCGTCGCCCTCATGCTTGCCATCACCCAGCCTTTGCAAGCACAGGTCAAGCCGTACCCGCCAGGCTTCCGCCAGCAGAATATCCGGACTGACGGGGCGACCCTGTTTGTGCGTGTAGGGGGCAGAGGGCCGGCGGTGGTATTGCTGCATGGGTTCGGCGACACTGGCGACATGTGGGCGCCATTGGCTGCCGAGCTGGCACGCACACATACCGTGGTGGTGCCGGATCTGCGTGGAATGGGGCTATCGTCACACCCTGATGGTGGCTATGACAAGCGCACGCAGGCTGGCGACATTCGGTCAGTGCTGACGCAACTGAATATCGATCAGGCGGACGTGGTCGGCCACGACATTGGCACCATGGTCGCATTTGCCTATGCGGCGCACTATCCGGACAAGACAAAGCGGCTGGTCGTGATGGACGCCCCGGTGCCGGGTGTTCCACCGTGGGAACAGATCGTGCGCATGCCCGCCCTCTGGCACTTCTCTTTCGGCGGCCCCGATGCGGAGCGGCTGGTGAAAGGCCGCGAGCGAATCTACTTGGACAGGTTCTGGAACGAATTCGCGGGGGATGCCTCGAAGATCGACGAAGCAACGCGGGTTCACTATGCGCGGCTCTATGCGCGCCCGGGCGCAATGCACTCCGCATTCGCGCAATTCCTGTCGATTCCGCAGGACGCCGAGGACAATCAGAAATCGCTGGCGACCAAGCTGACCATGCCTGTGCTGGCAATCGGCGGCGAGAAGTCCTTTGGCCAGAATGAAGCGATAGTCATGCGAAATGCCGCCAGCAACGTGCAGGAACTGGTCATTCCCAATGCCGGGCACTGGCTAATGGAAGAGCAGCCACAAGCTACCGTGGGCGCGATCGTTAATTTCCTCGCGCAATAACGCCAAGTCTCCCTCATTATTGACGGCGATGCGCATATCCATTGGCGGCGAAGCGAATTCGCTCAGTCCTGGAGGCCCGCCATCTGGCGGGCGGCCGACCGCGACCGGCCAGAAGCAGCCCTTCAGACGCCGACATATTCCAGGTGAATGATTGGGTATGGTCGCCCTTGCCCGTCAAGCGAAGAACGACCTGTGGGCTTGAAGCCCATTTTCTCGTAGAAGCCCAATGCTTGAGCGTTTTGCTCATTGACATCAGTTGTCATCTTGGGGTGAAGCAAAAGGCCGTGACGAACGAGTGCGCTACCAATGCCCTTCCCGCGGCAAGCGGGGTCAACGAACAAGGCCTCCATATGTCCGTTGTCGATGAACATAAGTGCCAATGGGTAATCATTGGCATCCACAGCGAACCAAAGCGGAACTTTTGGCAGAAAGTCGCAAACCATCTCGTCGATGGCTTGGCGATCCTCTTGGGACAGAAAGTCATGAGTAGCATCAACCGCGCGGCGCCAAATTTCAACAGCGCGTTCGCCCTCATCGGGACGGGAATTTCTAATAATAATCATTTTTTGATTATAAGCGCTGCACTACGCGGATCTGAGTCAGCAATGAAAAAGGCCGCCTCTGGGTGAAATCTCAGGGCGACGCCTCGAGGTGACTTTTGTTGGTGGTACGACTTGTCATTCCAATGCCCGCTCAGGGTCGTTCTTAGACGGCCGGCCCGACGGAGGGTCGAAGTCAGAGTCCGGCCGGGTACGGCCTCTACCAGATCATTGAAAGCTTTGGGCTGGGACGGCAGCGCTAAGGTGCATGTCTTCTCCGGCGGTTAAATCGGGCGAGTAGGCAACAGATGGTATGAGGGTTGCTTGGTCAGTTGCCATAGCGGGGCTACGCTCCAATCGTGTGCAATTTGGTCAGGGAGAATGCAAATGAAGCCTATTGTTCATCACTTTCACTCCCATCCGCCGCACCACGGGGCTAAGTATTACTCGGCCTTTGCTGGGGCCATGCTGGTGGTTGCCGCGGCCTACGTAATGGTCACCCTCATTCCCCAAGTCCTATGAACGGCATCAACCGGCGTCTTGCGTGCTGCAAAGAAGGAGCTGGACCTTTACGCTGAAACAGGGCTGCGCGGCAGATTCCCGGTGCGAATCGGACTGTCATTTAAGGTCTGGTGGATGAAGAGAAGGGTCGGATACCGACGGCCACCGGCCCCCTGCTTTCAGTACCGTCAACAAGAGCCAACGCCAGCCGGAGCACCCTTTCGAGCCGTCGGAATATCCCTGCTGGCATCAGGCTCACGAGGCAAAGGGCACTTGTGATAAACCAAAGTGATGTATCCGCTGACAATAAAGTCATCGAATCGAGCAGAGACAAGCAAAACCGAGCTTTTCTGACAGCCAGATCTCAGACTTTATTGTCGCGGTTTCTACGACTTTATTAACAAGAGACAAGGGGCGGCGATGCGCCCACTGGGCGCTTGGCGGTGGCGCGCTGGCGCTCCTGGCCCCTCGTCGTGAGCGCCTCGCCGGTCGGCAGCGCGTCCGGCAGCACGAGATCCTCAGGACTACATTTATGGAGCGTGGCAACCGACGGGAGGGGCCAGGATGGATCGGCGCGACAAGATTCACTACATCTTCTGCGCAGATGCTGACGTCGTTCTCAAACGGGCTGCGCCCGACGCGCAGGAAGAAGATCCTGCGCTCGTCTGCCCCTGCTTTGGTGCGGTCTCGCCAACAAGAAGGAACGAACCGGCGGCATCGTCTGTGCCGCGGCCGGTGGTGCCGCGGGTTCAGCGCTGGGCGGCAAGGTCTCGCGCAACAACCATTTCGATGACTACGAGAACGGAAATCGCGGCAGGCACGAGGGCCGAAAGAAGCATCGTCACGACGACTGAGAGAGGCCCTCGCCCACCTAGCGCTGCCCGATCCGTACTATTCCCTCTTGCGGCAGCGGCACCTGCAGCGTCGCCAGTAGCAGGCCCATGCCGGCGAGGATCCGGTACTGGCTGGCGATCTCCGTGTACTGGCTGGTCACATACGCGGTGCGGGCGCTGAAGTACTCGTTCTCCGCGTTCAAAAGATCAAGCAGACTGCGCTGGCCGATCCTGAACTGCTTGCCATAGCTGACGCGAGTGGCGTCGCTGGACTCGACATACTGCGCCAGGACGACAACGCGGTCGCGCGCGGTGAGGTAGGCGTTATAGGCCAACGACACCCCTTCCTGCACCTGCCTGCGGACTCGGTCCAGATTCTGTTCCGCCTCCTGGACCTGGTAGCCGGCCTCATTGATGCGGGCCTTGTCGGCATTGCCGTGGAATACGTTGTAGCGCAGGCGCAGCATGACGCTGCGCTCGTCGGTGGTGCCAAGCACGCGGTCCCGGTCCCGGTTCATGCCGACTTCGAGATCCAGCCTGGGCCACATGGCAGCCTTGGCCTGTGAACGCGCAGCCTGTGCTTCGGCAATATCGGCCTGCCCGGCGTTCAGCGAAGGATGGCTGGCATAGGCCACCCGCATGGCCTCCCCTTCCGTGGCAGGCAGCGCGCCAGCCAGCGAGGATGGCCGCGACAAGTCCCTGGGCGGGGCGCCCACCACGCGCAGGTATGACACCATGGCTTCCTGCAGACTGCCCTGCTCCGCCCTGAGGCTGGCCTGGGCCTGGGCCAGTCGGCTCTCGGCCTGATACAGGTCGGCGCGGCGCAGCACGCCGTTCTCTGCGCCCGTCCGGATCTGCTCGTGGATGTGCTGGTGCACCTCCACGTTGGCCATGGCGATAGCCACGGTCTCCTGCCGGCGCAGCACCTCCATATAGACGGCGACGGTCCGCAGCGCGATGTCTTCCGCGGTGGCGCCGACACGGTAAGCGGCGCCGTCAATCCTGGCGCCCTGGCGATCCACGTCGCTGCTGGTGGCGAAGCCGTCGAACAGCATCTGGGAGATCGTGACTCCGGCGGCATTGCTGTTATAGGAGGAATCGGCCAGTCCCATCAGGCGGGTGCTGTGACTGTCCAGGCGCACCCGACCGGTGGCGGCGTTGACATCGACGCGCGGCAGATAGCCGGCCCGGGCCTGCTTCAGGGCCTCGTCAGCGGCCAGCCGCCGGCTTCCAGCGGCCAAGACCTCGGGATTGGTCTGCACGGCCTGTTCCACCGCCTGCTGCAGCGTCTGCGCGCCAGCCACGGCGGGCAGCAACACGGCGGCCCAAAGCAGCACGCGTGCCAGCCGGCACGACGTCTTTCCCATCTTTCCCCCAGTCGGGTGCTGTTGCGGCTTGCCGTCCGATGCAGCGCGGCAAACCGCACGTCACCCATTTATTGTGTGCTTCAACTTCGCGGTTGTCCCGCAACTTCTTCCCGCGCGGCGACAATCACGCCGTGTGGATATTGCCGTTGCTCAGCAGCGTATTGAGATCGAGTCCTACCACGCCTTGCAGGATGGCCACGTCCTGGAACGCTGCGCCCGCGCCGCCGCCGTCCCGATCGACACTGACCACGGTATTGCCGCCAACCTCCGACAGGTGGATGAACTGCGCCAAATTGGCGCTGGTGACGGTCATACCCGACAGCAGGTCGGAAAGGTCCAGCACGTCCCCGCCCGACGCCGCGGACTTGACGTCGAAATCGGTGATCGTATCGACCGAGGCGGCATCGGCCCGCAGGAAGGCGAAGGTATCGGAGCCGGCGCCACCGGTGAGCACGTCCGCGCCGGCGCCGCCAATCAGCGTGTCGTTGCCACCACCGCCCATCAAAAGATCGTCGCCCGCCCCGCCCTGCAGCACGTCATTTCCGTCCGAACCGGTAATGCTGTCGTTGAACGATGACCCAATTATGCCTTCCATGTTCCTATAGGTATCGCTCCCGAGCCCGACATTGCCCAGGTTCACCGTGGTATCGGTGCTGCCCTGCGTCAGCGTCATCGTGATTGCGCCGGTGGCATCCGAGAAGTCCAGCAGGTCGATGCCGTCTCTGCCGTCGATGATGTCATTGCCGGCGCCGCCGCGAATGATGTCGTTGGCGTTGCTGCCAGTCAGGTTATCGCCGAACCGGGAGCCGATCACACCTTCCATATTGCGGTAAGTGTCCGTGTCGAGGCCGGCCACGGTGACCTGCACGCCGATGTCGCTTTGCACCAGCGTGAAATTGATGGCGCCGGTCGCGTCGGAGAAATCGAGCATGTCGATGCCGGCGCCGCCATCCAGGGTATCCTTGCCGGCGCCCCCACGCAGAACATCATTGCCGGCGCCCCCAAACAGCGTGTCGTCCCCAGTGCCACCGAGGAAGTAATCCGATACGCCAGCGCCTGTCAGGATATCTGACTGTTTGTCGCCATCGAGGTATGAAGCCTGGTAGTTCTTGGCTGACAGATCGACACTCGAGGGCCCGCTGGTAGATTCGACATAGACAGTGACAGTCGCAGTGCTGGTTCCACCCGCGCCATCAGCGATCGCATAGCTAAAGGTGCTGACCTGCTTGCCGCTCTGGAACGTGATGAAGTTGTGGTCGGGCGAAAGCGTCACGTTGGAGATGTCGCCTGACCCTGCATTGAATCCCGTAATGGACAATGCCCGCCCGTCGACGTCGGAGTCATTTCCCAGCAGAGCGCTTACCGGGATCAGGATGCCACTGGTGTCTCTCGACACATAGATGGCGTCATCCGCGGCCACGGGTGCGTCGTTGACCGGGTTGACCGTGATGGCGACCGTATCCGTATCGACCAATGCGCCATCGTCGGTCCGGATCTGCAACGATGCGGCACCGGCATAATCCTTGTCCCCGAGGAATGACATGCCATTGAGCGCGGCGTTGATGGCCGCATCGCTGCCCGTGAACGTCATGGTGCTGTCCGCGGTGCCGTCGCCCGCCAGGAACTGCAGCCCGGCAATGCCGTTCAGCGTGATCGCACCATGGCTCGCGCTCAGCGTCACGGTGTGCGTCGCGTTGTCCACATCGGTGATGCTCATGCCATTGCCCTTGGCAGCGCTGAACACCAGTGGCGTATCCTCATTCACCGTCTGCGCGACCGGCATAGTGTTCACGGCGGCATCATTAGCGCCGTTGATGTTGACCGTGATCGTCTGGCTTGCCGAGAGATCTGCCGAGCTGACGACCAGTGAGTCGGAAACATGCTGCCCTGCAGCCAGGCCTTCGGCCTTGCTGTTGTCCAGCGTGTAGGTCCAGGCGCCAGTGGTGCTATTGAAGGTGAAGCTGCCGTAGGTGCCTGCCAGGCTCTCCGGCGCCACCGCGGCAAAGTGCGCCTGGCCAGCGTCCACATCGTGCGCGGTCAGCGTGCCGCTGGCTGCTGAGTCTCCCGGCGTGGTGTTGCCCACCCCGCCGGCTTCGGTCACCGCCGTATCTTCACTCGCCGAGGCGGTGATGGTGGCACTGTCGTTGCTGCCGGTGATGTTGACCGTGATGGTCTGCTGGGCGGTCAGGTCCGCCGATTGCACCGTCAGCGTGTCGGTCACCTGCTGGCCCGCCGTCAGCGCATCGGCCTTGCCGTTGTCGAGCGTGTAGCTCCAGGCGCCGGTGCCGCTGTCGAACGTGAAGGTGCCGTAGGTGCCCGCGAGGCTTTCCGGCGCCACCGCGGCAAAGTGCGCCTGGCCAGCGTCCACATCGTGCGCGGTCAGCGTGCCGCTGGCCGAGGGATCTCCCGCGACCGCGTTATTGGCGCCACCGGCTTCGGTCACTATCGTGTCTTCACTTGCCGAGGCGGTGATGGTGGCACTGTCGTTGCTGCCGGTGATGTTGACCGTGATGGTCTGCTGGGCGGTCAGGTCCGCCGATTGCACCGTCAGCGTGTCGGTCACCTGCTGGCCCGCCGTCAGCGCATCGGCCTTGCCGTTGTCGAGCGTGTAGGTCCACGCGCCGGTGCCGCTGTCGAACGTGAAGGTGCCGTAGGTGCCCGCGAGGCTTTCCGGCGCCACCGCGGCAAAGTGCGCCTGGCCAGCGTCCACATCGTGCGCGGTCAGCGTGCCGCTGGCCGAGGGATCTCCC
>NZ_JBYOJR010000035.1:0-86025 GCF_057798915.1 Cupriavidus sp. 22TCCZM01-5 | reverse complement strand
GCGAGGGGGCGAATACTACGGGACCAGGGCAGCCTTGGCAAGCGTTTTGGCGAAATAATTCGGCGAGCTCGAAAAGTGCTTTTTGAGTATCACGAAGATCGGGCCGCAGGAGGCTGTATAGAATCCTTACTCCCGGGCCGCACTCCGGCCCTTATCAAGGATGAGGACGTTCGATGACTATCCAAGCGACATGGCAGCCGAGCCAGGGCAGCACTATCTGTAATCTGACCAACGGCAACGCGAACTGGCAGGCTGACCTGGATGCTTCCGCCGGCGGCAGCCCGCAGTACCCGAGCCCGCATGACCTGCTGGACTCGGCACTTGCCGCCTGCACCGTACTCACGCTCCAGCTTTATGCCAAGCGCAAGAACTATGAGGTGGAATCCATTCATGCGTCCGTCACCCACGAGGAAGCCAACGGTCGCTATGCGATGAAGCGCGAAGTCCGTGTCACTGGCAACCTGGATGCCAAGATTCTTGACGACCTGCTGCGCGTGGCCAACAAGTGCCCGGTGCATAAATCATTGTCGGCAGAGATCGTCATCGACACGACGCTCTCCAGCTGATTGCGTCATCGTCCTGACCCACATCACGCGGTACGGTAGCAAGCGAGCCATCCGGCAAGGCGCCGCAAACGGCAGATGACCGACAGCGTCGCCTTTGTTCGCTGCCCCACCAAGCTCATGGCTACGAGCGGCTAAATCGGCATATTGTTCTTTGTCGGTGCCCGGCCACACGTCTTACCATGAAGAAAAAAGAAGAAGGCAGCACCTTTATCGCTGTGGAGCGGGGACACCTTGACGAATTTCATCGAAGAGTATTGCGCCCAGATCCGGCGCACGGGAGCCACGGGCCTGATCGCCAAACCCATCCTGGTCGAGCAGGACGGCACATACACGATGACGTACGTGCCGCACGAGCATCTCAATCCGGGCGCACGCCTGGTACTGGTCAGCACGACGCCCGGGCATACCCATATCCGGCTCGCCGCCACGGTGACCGAGGAGTTGCTGCAGGCGCGCACGCCCGGCCGCGTGATCCAGCGTGAAAACAAGCGCCGCGTGGAACTCGGCGGACAACTGATCCGGCCCAACCTGATTCGGATGCTTGACCATTTCCGCGCGCCGGAACTGGTGGGACTGCCTCATGCCGCTGCGCTGTGGAATGAGGGCTTCGACCAGTTCCAGCCACTGGCCCTTCTGCCGTTTGCCACGACGCGCCGCGGACTCGCTTTCGGTGGCACGCTCGAAGACCTGCTTGCAACGCCCATGCTGCGCGCAACTTTCGAAACCCACTTCCTCGGCGCTATCCGGCAGATGCGCCCGGACGCGCTATACATTGCGCTCGGTCGTACCGCGTGGTCAGGGCTGCGGCACGCGGCAAGCCGGCGCCTGCTGGCCAGGCACCAGTTGCTGGGGATGATGCCAGTGCCCGCACGCGCCGGAAACATGGTGCGCTACTTCCTGCGCGAGATTCCCGCATGCGACCTCTCGCCCAACGACCCTGTCCGGCATCGCATCGACTGGCTCGATGCAGCCCACGCAGAACTGATGGCGAACGTGCAGAAGCAGCGTGACGCCAATAGGCCTCCGACAGGCCCCCACTACCTGACTGCATGACCGGAATACGAGCCAGGGCAACCTCCCTACCAAAGAGGGGTCTACCTGCGCGCCGTTGCGCCGATAACGCCTCTTGAGGAAACTGACCTCCTCGCATTCCCGATTAGCGGCCCCTGTGCGGGCCGCGATTTTTTTGCAGGCTGCGTGCAGCATCGCGCCAGTTCGCCCCGCCAGTCGCACAAGCGCGATGGCAGCGGCCACCACGTCGCGCGCCCACTCGCAGATGGTTCGGAGCATGGCCCAGCGCGCCAACGGAAAGCGCCCCATCTCACTACAATGCAGCCATGCCCAGCTATCGGAGTGCTTCCTCCATGCCGACCTCGTCAATCTGGCGCGCGCACAGGCATGCGGTAGCGCTGCTGCGCAGCTTGCTATGTGGCGCCGCGCTGCTGGCAACCCCGGCGTTGCCAGCGCAGGGCGACCAGCCTGGCATCGCATTCTCGGCACTGCGTCCGGGCGCCGAGTTGCCGCCTGACTGGAAGAACCTGCCGGTCATCCACGGCAAGACCATGACCCGCTACAGCCTGGTAGCGGATGGCAATACGACCGTCCTGCAAGCCGACGCAAGCGCTTCGGCCTCGGCGCTGATGCACGAGGGCAATATCGATCTGAGCCGCACCCCGGTCGCCACCTGGCGCTGGAAGGCGCAAGCCCCCATCGAAGGCGCCAACAACAGTGAAGGCCGCAAGGAGGATGCCCCCGCGAGGCTGGTGTTCTTCTTCGACGGCGACAAGCACAAGCTCTCGTTCGGCGAACGCGCCAGCATGCAGCTGGCCAAGCGCCTGGGCGGCGAAGACCTGCCCTATGCCACGCTGATGTATATCTGGTCGACCACGGCGGCGCCCGGCAGCGTCATTCCCAATCCGCACACAGGCCGCGTGCAGATGATCGTGGTCTCGGGCCGGCCCGGCGACGCGGGCCAGTGGCAGAGCCTGCGCCGCAATGTCGCGCAGGACTACGAACAGGTGTTCCACGAACCGCCCGGCAAGATCACCGGCTACGGCCTGCTCACGGATACCGACAACACCGGCACCGCCACGCGTGCCTGGTATGGCGACCTGCGCTTCCTGCCCGCACCGTAGGCACTATGGGTACGGCGGCGTGACGGCCACGCTCGCCCTCAGTGCTCCAAGGACCTGCTCCATCAGCCCCGCGCCATCCTCGTCGGCCGCGCCCATGGCCTGCTGCACGCTGACCACTTTGTCGGCATCGTAGTGTCGGCCGGTACCGGCCTCAGCCTCGAAGTCATTGGCACGCTGGGTGATCGAGACCGGGTCCGCGCTGACGAGCAGCACCGCATGCGCCAGCACCAGATGGCGCTGGCCATCCGGCGCCTGCGCGGCAGCGGGCGCGCGGCGCCAGTACTGGGCCGTTCCGGCGATCTTGCGCGCCTGACCCGGCGGGCCCCAGGCAAGGTTGAAACGCCCGTCGCAGAACGAGCCGTCCACGGCCTGCCAGTGGGTCTCCACGCCAAGCGTACGCAGCGCTCGCCCGACGACCTCGCACAGATGCAGGTACACCGCCTCGCTCAGCGCGCCGGGTGGCCCGTCCACGCTGTACGCCAGGCTCAGGTTCAGGATGCCCGGCCCTTGCGGCACCAGCCCGCCGCCCGACATGCGCAGCCAGACCGGGCAGCCGCGTCGCGCGAACCTGTCGCGCGCGGCTTCGAACCGCTCGTATCGCAGGTAGCTGCGCGGCACCACCAGTGAAACCGGAGCCTCCCACAACTGGGCGGCCTGGCTGCCTTGCGCGGCAAGATCCAGCAGCGCAAGTTCGGCCTGCAGCGGGTCGTCCTCGGAAGGATGGAGTTCGATGAACGCAAATGTCATGGGATTCGACCTGGCGCAGTGATCTGCCACACGATAGCAGGCGGCCGCGCCAGACATGACACTACGCGTTCAGTGCATCGAAGTAGGCCAGCGCCTTTGACGCATACATGGCGCCAGGCCCGCCCCCATCTCGATATTGATGGCGAGCACTTCCGCAAGCTGCTCCCGCGTGGCGTGATGGCGCACGGCCTGGCTGGTGTGGAACAGCACGCAATCGTCGCAGCCCTTCTGCACGGCCAGCGCAACGGCAACCAGTTCCTTGACGGCAGCGGGCAGGCTGCCCTCCTGCGTCGCGGACTTCATCAGCCCCTGGAAGGCGCTCATCGCGGCAGGCTGCGCCTGGCCGAGCGCCGAAAACTGGCGGTTGATCTGGCTGAGCCGGTTCTTGAGGTCAGTGGTCATGGCAATACGGTGTTAGTAGCGCGCAACGGAGCCGCTCGCGTATGACACACGGGCTCGTCACGCTATCCATAAAGAGAAGGATGGCGCGGACGGTGCTGCAACTTCCCGTCCGCGCCATGGCCCTCAGCCGGCCAGGTGCTTGCGCAGCAGCGCGTTGAAATCGCTGGCCTTTTCCATCTGGCTCATGTGCCCGGCATCGTCGAACACCTTCACCGTAGCGCCGGCCGGCGCGTTCTGCGCGTGCGCGCTGGGAATGATCCGGTCCTGCGCGCCCCAGACCACCAGCGTGCGCTTGCCGGTATCGGCCAGCCGCTGCCCTGGCTGTTCGCGCTGGCGGCCCTGCGCGAACAGGCTGTCGCCGAGCGCCGACAGCGATTCCTGCACGCCGTCGAGCCGCTTGTAACGCAGCAGGTCGTCCAGCATCTGCCGGCTGACCAGGTCCGGGTTGGCGAACAGCAGCTCGATCACGGGCTTGAGCTCGCGCCGCGACTGCGCGCTGACAAAGCCCTCGGTATAGCCGTTGTTGATCTCGTCGCCCATGCCCGCCGGCGAAACCAGCGCCACCGACAGCACGCGCTGCGGCGCATCCGCGGCAAGCTGCGCGGCGATGCCGCCGCCCATGGAATGGCCCACTACGTGCGCTGCGTCGATGCCTGCCGCGTCCAGGAAGCGTGCTACAAAGCCGGCCATCTCCGCCAGCGTCGTGCCCGCGAGCCGCGGCGACGTCTGTCCGTGACCGGGCAGGTCAAGCGCCACCACGGTGTACGCATCGGCGAAGGCGTCGAGGTTGAACAGCCAGTTGTCCAGGTCACCGCCAAATCCGTGGAGGAAGAGCACGGCCTGCTCCGCGTCACCCTTGCGGGCGTAGCGGACGCGGATGCCGTCGACGTCGACATACTGGTACGCAGGTCCGGCCTCCTCCTCGTCGCCGTCGTCCGCCGGCGTTTCGTAAGCCGCAATATAGGCATCGATTTCCGCATCGCTCACCTCCGCTGACGCCAGCACGCCAAGCAAGGCCTTGACCGGCAGCACGTCCCCCACCCCAGCGACCTTGCGGCGCAGGGTGCCGGCGTCGGGCGCCTCGACGGCATTGGCGATCTTGTCGGTTTCCACATCGAGGATCGGCATGCCCACCGAGATCTGGGCACCTTCGTCGACGAGCCAGGCATTGACGGTGCCTTCCTTCATCGACAGGCCCCACTTGGGCATCACGATCGGGGTTATTGCCGCGGCCATCAGTGCTTACCTCCCTTCATGGTCTTGCGCACCGCCTCCACGACATGCGCGGCGCTGGGGATATACAGGTCTTCCAGCGTCGGCGAAAACGGCACCGGCGTATGCGGCGGGCAGACCATCTCGATGCCGGCCTTGAGCGCGCCGAACGCGTGCTGCGCCACCTGCGCCGAAATGTCGGTCGCGATATTGCAGCGCGGGCTGGCCTCATCCACCACCACCAGCCGCCCGGTGTTCTCGACCGATTCGAGCACCGTGTCCATGTCCAGCGGCGACAGCGTGCGCAGGTCGATGACTTCGGCTTCCACGCCCTCCTTCGCCAGCGTTGCCGCGGCCTCCAGCGCACGGTGCACCATCAGCCCGTACGCGACGATGGTCACGTCCTTGCCGTCCCGCGCGATATTGGCCTCGCCAAACGGGATGGTGTAGGCGCCCTCCGGCACGTCGCCTTCGAGCCCGTACAGGTTCTTGTGCTCGCAGAAGATCACGGGGTCGTTGTCGCGGATGGCCTGGATCAGCAGCCCCTTGGTGTCATACGGCGTGGACGGGCACACCACCTTGAGGCCCGGGATATGCGTGAACAGCGGCGTCAGCATCTGGCTGTGCTGCGCGGCCGCGCGGAAGCCCGCACCGACCATGGCGCGGATCACCACCGGTGTCTCGGCCTTGCCGCCAAACATGTAGCGGAACTTGGCGGCCTGGTTGAAGATCTGGTCGAAGCACACGCCCATGAAGTCGATGAACATCAGCTCGGCGATGGGCCGCATGCCGCAGGCCGCCGCGCCAATGGCCGCCCCCACGTAGGCCGATTCGGACAGCGGTGTATCGAGCAGCCGGTCGCCATGCTTGGCGTACAGGCCCTTGGTCACGCCCAGCACGCCGCCCCAGGCGTCCTTCTCGCCGTCCGCGCCGGCGCCGCCGACAATATCCTCGCCCAGCATGATCACACTGGGGTCACGCGTCATTTCCTGGTCGATCGCCTCGTTGATCGCCAGCTTGATGCTCAGTTTGCGAGCCATGTTCTGTCTCCTGATGATTGGGTAGCTGTGTCGGGTTGGCAGCGATTCAGTAGCTCACGTAGACATCCGTCAGCAGGTCTTCCGGCCCCGGCAGCGGCGCGGCCTTGGCTTCCTGCACGGCGTGCTCGATCAGCGCGGCGACTTCCCGGTCGATCGTGTCGAGTTCCTCGCGCATGATGACGCCAGCCTGCGTCACGGTGCGCGAGAACAGCTTCAGGCAGTCCTTGTTGGCGCGGATGTCATCAAGTTCGCCCGCCGCGCGATAGGTCTGCGCATCGCCTTCGAAGTGGCCGTAGAAGCGGACCATCTTGCATTCCAGCAGCGCCGGACCGCCGCCTTCGCGCGCCCGGCGGATGACTTCGCCGGCGGCCTCGTGCACGGCGAAGAAGTCGGTGCCGTCCACCGTCACGCCGGGAATGCCGAAGCCGGCCGCGCGATCCACGTAGCTGTCCACCGCGGTGCCGTAATCGCGCGAGGTCGACTCCGCGTAGCCGTTGTTCTCGATCACGAAGATCACCGGCAGGTTCCACACGGCGGCCAGGTTCAGGCTTTCGAGGAAGGTGCCCTGGTTGGACGCGCCATCGCCGCTGAAGGTAATGCCGACCTCGCCCTTGCCGCGGAACTTGGCCGCCAGCGCGGCGCCGCAGATCAGCGGCGCGCCCGCGCCCAGGATGCCGTTGGCGCCCATCATGCCCTTGGACAGATCGGCGATATGCATGGAGCCGCCCTTGCCGTTGCACGAGCCGCCCTTCTTGCCGTAGATCTCCTTCATCATTGCCACCGGGTCAACCCCCTTGGCGATGCAGTGGCCGTGGCCGCGGTGCGTGCTGGCGATGCGGTCGCCGTCGTTCAGGTGGTGCAGGATGCCGACACCGGCGGCTTCCTCGCCCGCGTAGAGGTGCACGAAGCCCGGAATGTCGCCGCGGCCGAAGTCCACGTGCAGGCGTTCTTCGAATTCGCGGATGGTGCGCATCTTGCGATACACCGTCAGCAGCGTCTCCTTGTCGAGTGGCAGCCCGCTGGGGCCGGTTTGCATGGCACTGGCGCTCATGGTTGTCTCCTTGGTTGGGGTGGTACGGCTTGCTTGATACGTGCTTGCTCAATGCGTGACGGCTGCGCTGCGCATCAGCCGCTCGCGCGCGGCGTAGCGCATGCATGCCGCCACGTCGATGCTGCGGAAGGCGTGTTCATGCAGGGTGATGGTGACTTCGTCGTGGGGGCCGAAGGCCAGCTCGCGCTCGCCATCGAGCGCGACGATGCCCGCGCGCTGGCGCACGCGATGCGGCCGGGCATGTTCCAGGTGCTGCCAGCCGGCCACGGATACCTGGCACAGCAGGCCGGGGGCAATCGGCGCGCGCAGCTCGAACTCGCCCTGCCCCGGCGCGGCCAGCTCGATCGCGAGGCCGCCGGGCTCGCGCCGGCCCAGCGGTTCCAGCAGGCCGGCGATGGCGGACAGGCCAATGGCCTGCGGATCGGCGAACGCCACGTACACGGCGGCCAGCGTGTCGGCCTTCCACAGCGCCCGTGCGCCGATGAAATGCTCGCGGGCAATCACCGCGTCGACCAGCGCGATATCGCGCCGGAAGCCACCATCGGCATCGCGGATGACGATGTCGAGCCGCTTGTTTGATGCGAGTGCCTGCCTGTCAGGAATCTGGCCGGTGGCGTACAGCCCCGCCGCCAGCCCCGTGATGGTCGGCTCGCGCATTTCCGGGTAGGCATTGTTGGTGCCGGTAGACAGCCCGGCGATCGGCACTCCGCCGCATTCGCGCACCACGGCACGGTGCGTGCCGTCGCCGCCGAGCACGATGATCACGGCCACGCCGGCATCGGCCATATGGCGCGCCGCGTTCAGGGTATCGTCGACGCGCGCGGTGACGGGCATGCCGATGTACTCCACCGCCGGCAGCCCGGCGTCCGGCCCCTGATGCCGGGTCAGGTGGCGCTCGAGCATGACGCGCAGGCCTTCGCGGTCCGGCATCATCATGACGCGGTCGACGCCGCAGGCTGACAGCGCGGCCAGCAGGCGCAGCACGATGTTGACACGGTCCGCCAGTTGCAGGCTGTTCGCGTTGGCAATCACGCGGCGGATGTCGCGCGCCGAAACCGGGTTGGCGATGATGCCGACCAGCGGCGCACCGGCGGACCGTGCTTGCCCCATGGCCTGTCTCCTGTGTTGTCGTTGTGGTGACAGGCAGATTGCAATGGCTGTGCCAGCACGCGCCGGCAGGGCTGCAGTGAGGCAGAGACGGGGGAAATTGCGGGATAACCCGCAGGAAACGCGGCTCAGGCCGCCGCGCGGGCGGTGCCGGCGGCGTTCACGGTGTGACAGGTGTCACAGCGCAGGTGTACAGCGCTGGACAACCGTATCGGTGGCAGCGCTACGGCGTCGGCGGGTCGCCGTCGCGGCGGTTGGGCGACTGGATGCCGAAGCGCTCCATGCGCCGGTACAGCGTCATGCGGCTGATGCCGATCTGCCGCGCCACCGCGCTCAGGTTCCAGCCCGACGCGCGCAGGTACTGCATCAGCAGCATGCCCTCGGGCGGCAACTGGCGCGCGTCGTCCTGCGTGGCAGGCAACGCCGGCATGGCGGATGCGGTCGTGGTAGCACCGAGTCCGTCGGGCAAGTCGTGGGCTTCGATGTAGCCACCCGTGCAGACGGCACGCGCGTACTCCAGCACGTTGCGCAACTCGCGCAGGTTGCCGGGCCAGCGGTGGTGGCAGAGCCGATCGCGCGCCTGCGGCGACAGCGTGATGCCGCGCTGGCCGCCATCGTCCAGCATCTTCTGTACGAGCCATTCGAGGTCCGTGCGCTCGCGCAGCGGCGGCAGCGCAAAGCGCGCGCCGTTGAGCCGGTAGAACAGGTCCTCGCGGAAGCGACCTTGCGCGACCAGGTCCTCCAGCCGGTGATGGGTCGCGGAAATCACGCGCAGCCGGACCGGCACCGGGCGCGCCGCGCCGATCGGCAGCACCTCGCCCTCGGCCAGCACGCGCAGCAGCCGCGACTGCAGTTCGCGCGGCATGTCGCCGATCTCGTCGAGGAACAGCGTGCCGCCATCGGCTTCCTGGATCAGTCCGCGCTTGCCGCGCGGCCCGGCGCCGGAAAAACTGTTGGGCAGGTGGCCGAACAGCTCGCTCTCGATCAGCGTTTCGGGAATCGCCGCGCAGTTCACCGCCACGAACGGCTGCCCGCGGCGCGCGCTGGCCTGGTGCAGGGCCTTGGCCAGGTACTCTTTGCCGCTGCCGGTCTCGCCGTTGATCAGCAGGTTAATCGGCGAATCGACCAGGCGCGCCGCGCGCTGCAGTTGCTGCTGCAGCGCGGAATCGCCGCCGCACAGTGCCGCCAGCGGCTCCGGCAGCTGCGCTGGCCGTTCCTGCGCGGCACTGGCCTGCCAGCGCAAGGCGGGCGGCATCACGCTCAGGTATAGCAGGCCGCCGCTGCGGTTCAGCGCGACCAGGCGCTGTTCGCTCGGGCGGGAATAGACAAAGCGGCCCAGGTCTTCGAGCCGCGCGTTGAACAGCGTCTCGAACGACTGGCCCAGCACCGTGCCGGCGGCCAGCTCGCCTTCCAGCATCCGCCGCGCGCGGTGGTTGTGCCCGACGATGCGGCCGCCGTCGTCCAGCGCGAGCAGGTACTCCGGATTGACATCGACGAACTCCGGCGCGACGTTGAGCTTGAGGATCCAGTCGCGGTGATGCGCGCGCAGGAAATTGGCGTTCTCGATATGCGCCGCGTAGATGCGCACCAGTTGCAGCGCCAGCCCCTGGCTGTCCTTGGCATGCGGGGAAGTCAGCGCGGAGATGTCGAGGATCGCGTGCAGGTTGCCGTGCGTATCGAACAGCGGCGCGGCGGTGCAGGTGAGCGGAATGTGGGTGGCGTCGAAATGATCGGCCTGGTGCACGGTCAGGGCTTCGCCGGTGACCAGTGCCGTACCGACCGCGCAGGTCCCTGCGCCGCGCTCGCTCCATTCCGCGCCAAGGTACAGGCCGGCATGGCGCAGGTCGGCATCGGTGCGCGCATCGCCGATGTAGTCGACGGTCACGCCCTGCGCATCGGTCAGCAGCACCACGTAGCCGAGGCCCGCGACCTGGGCATAGAGGCTCTCCAGCCCGTGGCGCGCAATGCGGGCGAAGTCATCGATGCGCTGCTGGTGTTCGCGCAGCCGCGACTGCGGCACGATGCGGGCTTCCTGCATGCGCGACGGATCCAGCCCGTACTGGTGCACGCAGCGCCGCCAGGAGTTCTGGATCACGGCATCGTGCGTGGGCCGGTCCGCGGGGAGGGCGGGCGGGGGCAGGTAGCTGGTCGTGTGGACTACCGTCTCGATGTGCTCGCGTTGCCGCAGGTCCATCGCTGTCTCCTTGTCGACTTCGCGGCGTGCGCCGCGGGCGGCACATTGGCGAACTGGCGAGCCGGGCGCGTCATTGCGCGACCCTGTGCCGGCTACTGTATCCGACACGGTCGGGGCGGTGCAAACCGGCGTCATCGTCGCGGCAAATATGTGCACCAGACGGCATTCCAGTGCCGGGGGACAGGACCTTCTCAGCCAAGCCGCGCGGGGCGAACAGGGCCAGCGCATGATCGAGGCGCTCGCGGCGTTCCGGCTCGCAAACGCCTGATATCCGTCGAGGGCGCCCCCTTCAGACCGCCGTCGTCAGCGCGCGCGCCGCGTCGGCGGCGATCTCGAACGAGCGCAGGCGCGCGGCGTGGTCGAAGACCTGGCCCGTCAGCATCAGCTCATCCGGGCGCAGGTCATCGACAAAGCGCTGCATGCCGGCGCGCACCGCGTCCGGATCCCCCACCACGGAACAGGCGAGCGAGCGGCGGATATGATCCGCCTCGCTCTCGGTCCACAGCGCCTCGATATCGTCCACGGGCGCGCGCAACTGCCCCGGCGTGCCGCGCACCAGCGCCAGGAACTGCTGCTGCAAGGAACTGAACAGGCGCCGCGCCTCGTCGCCGGTCTCGGCCGCGAACACATTGAGGCCGAGCATCACGTAGGGCCGCTCCAGCTGCGCGGATGGCCGGAAGGTGCGCCGGTACAGGTCCACGGCCTGGCGCATGAAGCCCGGCGCGAAATGCGAGGCGAACGCGAACGGCAGGCCCATCGCCGCCGACAGCTGCGCGCTGAACAGGCTCGAGCCGAGCAGCCACAGCGGCACCTTCAGGCCCGCGCCGGGCACGGCGCGCAGGCGCTGGCCGGGGCGCACGTCATCGAAATAGGCCTGCAGTTCTTCCACGTCCTGCGGAAACGTATCGGCCGTGTCGTGCGACAGTTGCCGGCGCAGCGCGCGCGCCGTGGCCTGGTCGGTGCCGGGCGCGCGGCCCAGGCCCAGGTCGATCCGGCCCGGATAGAGCGAGGCCAGCGTGCCGAACTGCTCGGCCACCACCAGCGGCGAATGATTGGGCAGCATGACGCCGCCCGAGCCCACGCGGATCGTGCGCGTGCCGTTGGCCACGTAGCCGATCAGCACGGCGGTCGCGGCGCTGGCGATGCCGGGCATATTGTGGTGCTCGGCCAGCCAGAAGCGGCGGTAGCCCAGGCGCTCGGCGTGCTGCGCGAGGTCGAGCG
Source organism: Cupriavidus sp. 22TCCZM01-5 (assembly GCF_057798915.1). Classification (NCBI taxonomy): domain Bacteria; kingdom Pseudomonadati; phylum Pseudomonadota; class Betaproteobacteria; order Burkholderiales; family Burkholderiaceae; genus Cupriavidus; species Cupriavidus sp. 22TCCZM01-5. The sequence goes on along the minus strand of NZ_JBYOJR010000035.1, from coordinate 74,350 downwards.
CATTGCGCATGGCCTGGCCGGCGTCGCTGCCTTCGGCAATGGGGGCCAGGTCGAGGACGGAATACGGGATCGGAGTCGTCATGGGAGCTGCCTTGGCGCGGCGGCGGGCACAGTGGCCGGCCGCGGCGCGGGGGAATCGAAAACGTCCGCTATCTTAGTTAGCCCCCGGCAATCGTGCTGGCGGCCGCCACGCGGCCTTACCGGCGGCGTGGTTATCGGCGCGGCGCTTTCGGGCCGGGAAGGATTGAGCGCAGCGCTGCTTGTCCCGTACCATGCTGCCCCATGCGAAGCAGGAAATCGGTATGACACTCAAGACACTGGACGGCGCGCTGGCCTTGCTGACCCACTTCACCGTGCGGCAGCCCACCTGGGGCGTGCGCGAACTCGCCAAGCACAGCGGCGTGCACTACGCCGTGGTGCACCGCGTGCTGGCCACCTTTGCGGCCAACGGCTTCCTGGTACAGGACGCGGCGACCGGCAAGTATTCGCTGGGCCTGCGCCTGTTCGAGCTGGGCCAGGTCGTGCGCAAGAGCTTCTCGCCCGACGAGATCGTGCGCCCGGTGCTGGAAAAGCTGGCCGCGCAGAGCGGCGAGACCGTGTTCCTGTCGTGGCTCGATGGCCACGAGGGCTTGTGCGTGGGCCTGGTGCAGAGCCAGCACCAGCTGCGCTTCTCGATCGAGCTGGGCGAGCGCTTCCCGCTGTATGCCGGCGCGCACGCCAAGGCCATGCTCGCGTACCAGGACGACGTGTTCCGCGACGAGGTCTACCGCCAGGGCATCGAAAAGATGGGGCCGCACACCACGCTCGACCGCGGCACCATCGAAGCGCAGCTGGCCGAGGTGCGCCAGCAGGGCTGGGCGCACACGCGCGAGGAAGCGGCGGCGAGCGTAGCGGGGCTGGCGTTGCCACTGTGGTCGCGCGACCACAGCGCGGTGATCGGCTCGGTGGCCATTGCCGGGCCGCAGCAACGGCTTGGCGAGGAGGCGGTGCCGCGCCTGCTCGATGCTCTGCGCGATGCCAGCGGCCGGCTCGAGGACGTGATCGGCTTCGTACGCTGATCCGCCACTGAACCGCCACTGAACCGCCACTGAACCGCCACTGAACGCCGCTCAGCCGGCCAGCAACGCCTGTCCCACGGCACCGTCGAACGCGCGCTGGCCGATGGCAAGGCCGAGCGCGCGATAGCTTTCCCATTGGGCCTCGTCGAAGAACTGGTCGGAGGTCGCCTCTTGCGGAAAGGCCGGATGGTCCGCGCCGTACTGCCGCACGTCGGCCGGTGCCCAGTCCGCCAGGCGCGGCTTGAGCAGCACGATGCGGCAGACCGGATCGCGCGGCGCCGCGCCGGGACCGGCGCGGTACACATTGAGCAGCACCGCGCATTTGCCCGCCGCCGCGCCTTGGCCCCCCGGACCAAAGTCTTCCGGCAAGCCGAACACCCTGCTCAGTACCGGATGCGTGGTGGCGGCCTCCGTGTCCACCACGATTTCCAGGCCATGGTCGATCCGTGCGAGCCGGATCAGGTTGGCCAGGTCGCCAAAGCGGTAGTCGATATCGCCGCCGGCATCGCACAGCACGATCAGTGACACATCGCGGCCTGGGCGCAGCAATTCGTACACGCCAGTGTTGTCGAAGTGCCCGCCGTCCGACAGGTACTGCCAGCCGCGCCGCATGCCGTGGAAACGCGCGGCAAGTTCGCAACCGAGGCAATACTGCGTGCGGAACAACGCGCTGAAGCGCGCCAGCACCGGATGCGTGGCACGCTCGGGCTGGCGCTGCGTGGCAGGCACTGCGCCCGCGTGGCGCGCGCCGTCCTGCAGGTAGGACGGCCACCACGTCCCCAGCCGCAGGTTGGCCAACCCCATCAGCAGCGAAGTCCCGAGCGTGGTGGCACGCCCGACACCGGTTGACAGCGTGGCGCCGGAGATCGCGATCCAGTCGCCCACCGTGCGGGCATCGGCGACCCTTGCCGTCCCCGGATGCGGCAGGTCCGGGCAGCACGGACGCCCGTCGACGAGAAAGCGCGCATAGGCATCGGAGGGCAGCGCCTGCGCCGGCCCGGGCTGGACCACGCTGAGCCCGGGCCCAAGGCAAAGGGGCTTGCCCTTGCGGTCGCGCTGCACGAGTTGCTCGGCCGGGTCGACGGTCTGGTTCAGCGTGACGTTGATCAGGTGCAGCGGCGCCAGCACGCGCGGATCGTAATAAGCGTTCAGGCTGAGCTGGTCGCCTGGCACCGGCTCGGCCACGCTGAAGCGCTCGCGCCCCTGGCAGCCAGGCGCATGCGGGACAAAGCGCTCGCCGTTGGAGGCGCCAAGGTAGGCGCGCGTGAGCCGCGCGGCGTAGAACGGCTGCAGCGTCGACAGGTTCAGGAAGCCCGTGAAGCGCCCCGCCACCAGCGCCAGCAACAACGCCGCCAGCACCAGCACGGCAAGCACCGGGCCGGTATAGGCATTGCCATAGACCAGCCAGTCCACCGGCTCGCGCCCGTTCCAGCGCACGTACAGCACCAGCCACGACCACAGCACATACACCAGCAGCGCCAGCAGCGCGGCCAGTGCCCCGGCCAGCAGCGAGATGGGCAGGTGCGCCATCAGCGCGCGCCACGGCGTGTCGGCACTGTCCTGCCTGCCCTCGTCGCGCAGGCCGGCTGCATAGCGCACCAGCCAGACCAGCGCGGCCAGTACGCCCGCCGGCACGCCGGCGCTCCATGACGACCTGGCCATGAACGCATAGAGGAAGGTCGTGCGCGCGACGGTGTCCGCGACGCCCAGCGCCAGCAGCCACAGCGTCAGCGTCAGTGCGCTGCGCAAGGCGCGCGTGGCGCGCACGCGATAGTCCGATACCGCGCGCGGCGCCGGCACGAGCATGGCCAGGCAGCACAGCACGGCCAGCAGCGTCAGCGCGCCCGCCGCCGCCAGCATGCAGGCAAGCACCAGCCCCGGGCCCAGCCACACGACCCAGCGCGCGGCCAGCAGCAGCAAGACCGCCACCAGCGTGGCGACGACCGGGCCGGGGCTGAGGAAGCGCGCCGGGGCCTGCGGATCGCTGGCGCGCGGATACACCATCCAGTAGGCCAGCCCGGGCGGCACGGCAAACAGCAGCACCGTGCCCAGTGGCAACCACAGCAAGGCGCTCCACCAGATCACGCATTCACTCTGGTTGAACGCCTGGCGCGCGTCATGCAGCAGGTCCATCTCATAGCGGCCGAGGCCATATGACATGCCCGTGGCCACGTACTGGCCCAGTGCCAGCGCGGCAAGCAGGAACAGCAGCGCGCTGCCGATCACGTAATGCATGGCCAGCCAGTTGCGCAGGACCAGCGCCCCGGCGTAGAGGTTGTCGCCCGCGCCGGTCGGGGACAGGTAGCGCCCGTTCTCGCGCAGCCACGCCACGGCGCCACGGCCCGGGTCGGATGCATACGACACCGATGTGCGGATGCGCCCGGGCGGCTCGCATTGCAACGTGTGGTACGCATCGGCCGCCGCTTGCACCGGGTTCGTGCCGCGGCGCAGGCGCCCCGGCACGAACAGGCTGGTGAAGAAGGCGCCCACGAAGCCGCCGCCGCTGACCGTCGAGAGGTAGTCGAACTGGGGCAGCAGGGAGGCCGGCGGGGCGGGTGCCCCGGGCTCCGCGCCCTCGGGTTCCTCCGCCTGCCGTAGCGGCGTGCCCGCCAGGGCCTGCAGCACACCCAGGCAAAAGGTGGCGCTGCGGATGCCGCCGCCGGACAACGCCAGGGCCCAGTTGCGCGTGTCCGCGCCCGGCCGTGCCGGAATGCCAAGCTGCCGGCGCCTTTGCGCGATCCGGGCGGCTTCGTCGTCGAATCCGGGGTCTTCTGCAGGCATGCACACCTCCGTGGCGAAGGGTCTGCGCCAAGTATAGGCCGCTCGTCATGGCCCTCCGGGATGAGACGCCAAGGGCTCGTACATGCCGGCATCCACGCGCATTCGCGTTAACCCTGATTGTTGGGTAAGGCCACGGACGCCTAGCATTTCTCTGTATTAGAGACGTTGTCTCTATATAAGAGACACGAGGCAATCGGAATGCTCAAGACACTCGATGGCGCGCTGGCGCTGTTGACCCATTTCAATGCGCGCCAGCCAAGCTGGGGCGTGCGCGAACTCGCACGCGAAAGCGGCGTGCATCACGCCGTGGTTCATCGCGTGCTGGCCACGTTCGCCGCCAATGGCTTCCTGGTGCAGGACGCCATCGGCCGCTATGGCCTGGGCCTGCGCTGGTTCGAGCTGGGCCAGGTCATGCGCAAGACCTTTTCGCCGGCCGAGGTGGTGCAGCCCGCGCTGGAAGCGCTGGCGCGCCAGAGCGGCGAAACCGTATTCCTGTCATGGCTGGACGGTGACGAGGGCCTGTGCACGGACATCGCCCAAAGCCAGCACCAGCTGCGCTTTTCGATCGAGGTCGGCCAGCGCTTCGCGCTCGACGCGGGCGCCCATGCCAAGGCAATCCTGGCCTTCCAGCCGCAAGCGCTGCGCCAGCGCGTGGCGCAACGCGCGGGCCTGGCGCAGGAAGAATTCGAAGCACGCCTGGTGCGGGTCCGTGCCGAAGGCTGGTCCTATACCTGCGAGGAATCGGCGGCCACCGTCGCCGGGCTCGCGGTGCCCCTGTACAGCCGCGATACGCATGCCGTGATCGGCTCGCTCGCGATTGCCGGACCGCTGCAGCGGCTCGACGAACACGCCCTGCCGCGCCTGCTCGATGCGCTGCGGGCCGCACGCGACACCATCGGGCCGGTGACAGGGTTCCTGCGCTGACAACACATGGCGGGCTGCCAGCGGAACTGGCGAGGCGCGCGAAACGAGACAACACTAGGGAGGAAGGTGGACATGACGCCTATGCAAACAGAACTGAACGCGCCGGGGGCAGCGCAACCAGCGGCAAGATCGCGCTTCACGGAGCCGTTCCTGCTGCTGGTCTCCGTGGTGCTGTCCGTCTTCGGCGCGATGATCGGCATGCAGCTGATCGTGTCGCTGGGCATCTCGGCCAACACCTCGATCATCGGCGCGCTGATCGCCATCGTGTTCTCGCGCATCCCGCTCGAGGTCACGCGGCGCTTCCGCGTGCTGGAGCGCCAGAACCTGGTGCAGACGGCGATCTCGTCGGCCACGTTCGGCGCGGCCAACTCGCTGATGATCCCGATCGGCGTGCCGTACGCCATGGGCATGCCCGAGCTGGCCACGCCGATGCTGATCGGCGCGGTGGTCGCGATGTTCGTCGACGGCGCCATGCTGTACTTCCTGTTCGGCAGCAAGATCTTCCCGGCCACGGGCACCTGGCCCGCCGGCATTGCCACCGCTGAAGCCATCTGGGCTGGCGACCGCGGCGGACGCAAGGCGGCGTTCCTGGGCCTGGGCATTGCCGTGGGCGTGGGCGGCGCGTGGCTCGGCGTGCCGATGTCCGCGTTCGGCGCGGCCTTCCTCGGCAACCTGGCGGCGCTGACCATGTTCGGCATCGGCCTGCTGGTGCGCGGCTATTCGGTGGCGCTGACCGGCGTCGACATTGCCAAGGCGTATATCCCGCACGGCCTGATGATCGGCGCCGGTATCGTGGCGCTGTTCCAGGTGGCCATGGAGATCCGCCGTGCGCGCCATGCGCCGGCTGCCGGCGCACGCACGATCGAAGTGCCCGCCTCGCGCGCCAGCCGCATCCTGTCGGGCGGCTTCCTGATCTACCTGGCCATCGCTCTGCTGATCTCGGTGCTGGCCGGCCACGTATCCGACATGTCGCTGGGCATGCTGGTCGTGTTCGTGCTGTACGCCGCGTTCGCCGCCTATGTGCACGAGCTGATCGTCGGCATCGCCGCAATGCACTCGGGCTGGTTCCCGGCCTTCGCCGTGGCGCTGATCACGCTGACCATCGGCATCCTGATCGGCTTCCCGCCGACGGCCCTGGCCGTGCTGGTGGGCTTCTCGGCCGCCACCGGCCCGGCCTTTGCCGACATGGGCTATGACCTCAAGACCGGCTACCTGCTGCGTGGCGAAGGCCGCGACATGGAAGCCGAACTGGCTGGCCGCAAGCAGCAGTTCCTGGCCGCGATGATCGGCTTCGCCGTGGCCGCGGTCGTGGTGCTCGTATTCCACGGCAGCTTCTTCGCGCAGAACCTGATCCCGCCGGTGGACCGTGTCTATGCGGCGTCGATCAAGGCCGGCTCTTCGGCGGAAATCGCGCGCAACCTCGTGATCTGGGCGATTCCCGGCGCGCTGCTGCAACTGATCGGCGGCTCCAGGCGCCAGCTCGGCATCCTGCTCTCGACCGGCATGCTGATCGCCTCGCCGCTGGCCGGCTGGGCGGTGCTGGCCGGCCTGCTGATCCGCTTCGTGCTGCAGCGCCTGCGCGGCGACCAGCACATCGCCGAGATGAGCGCCTTTGCCGGCGGCGTGATCGCGGGCGACGCGCTGTTCAGCTTCATCGGCTCGGTCACCAAGCTGCGCAAGTAACACCACCCCCCTGCATTACCTGAGACGTTCCATGGATATCCAAGCGATCCGCGCCGGCACTCCGCTGACGGCTTCCACCATCTACCTCGACACGGCCGCGGCTTCGCTGCCGCCCGATGCGGTGCTCGACACCGTGCGCAGCTACCTGCTCGATACCGGCCACGTGGGCATCTACCTGCCGGCGTTCCGCAAGGAAACCTATGCGCGCGTGGACGCCGTGCGCGGCAAGCTGGCCGCGCTGCTGAACGCGACGGCCGACGAGATCGCCTTCACCAAGAACGCGACCGAAAGCATCTCGCTGGTCGCGCGCGGCCTCGCCTGGCAGGCCGGCGACGAAGTGCTGGTGGCCGACACTGAAATGCTCAGCAACCTGCTGCCGTGGCGCCGCCTGGAGCAAACCCACGGCATCGTGGTGAAGATGGTGGCGGCCAATGCCGAAGGGCTGCTGTCGCCGGAAGCTTTTGACGCGGCCATCACGCCGCGCACGCGCCTGCTGACGTTCTCGCACCTGCCCAACTCCACCGGCGCGGTGCAGCCCGCCACGCAGATCTGCGCCGTGGCGCGCCGGCACGGCGTGCTGTCGCTGGTCAATGCCGCGCAAAGCGTGGGCATGCTGCGCTCGGACGTGGCCGAACTCGATTGCGATTTCCTGGCTGGCTGCGGCCGCAAGGCGCTGCGCGCGACCGAGGGCTCGGGCTTCCTCTATGTGCGCCGCGCGCTGATCAAGCAGCTCGAGCCGGCCCTGGCCGGCTGGTGGAACGGCGCCTATGACCGCGCCACCGGCGCGCTGTCCTTCGTCGCCGGTGCGCGCCGCTTCGAGGCGGGCTGCCCGATCGTGCCGGCAATCCTGGGCCTGGGCACGGCCATCGACTACGCGATGCAGATCGGCATCGACGCGATCGAGGCACGCGTGCGCGACCTGACCGAATACGCGGTGGCGAAGTTCTCGTCGATCCCGGGCTTCGAGCTGTACGGCCCGGCCAACGTGGCCAACCGCATCGGCATCGTGCCGTTCAACGTGCGCGGCGTGGACCCGGCCCGCATCGTCGCCGCGCTTGAAGCGCAGCAATGCATCATCGAAGCCGGCAACTTCATGGCCGACGCGATCCTGGCGCGCTATGGCGTATCGACCATGGCGCGCGTGTCGCTGCACTACTTCAATACCCACGACGAAATCGACCGCGTGGCCGCGCTGATCCGCCCCGCCGTGGCCTGAGCCCCAAACCGAATCCTGAAGGAAAACCAGACATGACCCAACGCATCCTCTTGATGAGCAGCTCGCGCAAGGACAACCTCGGCTACCTCGAGCATGCCAGCGAGCAGATCCACACGCTGCCGCGCAAGGAAGCGCGCAAGGTGCTGTTCGTGCCGTTCGCGGGCGTGACGTTCAGCTTCGATACCTACGAAGGCATGGTCAAGCCGGTGTTCGAGCGGCTCGGCTACGCGCTCGAATCGATCCACCACAGCGCCGACCCGCTGCGCGCGGTAAACGAGGCCGAGGCCATCGCCGTGGGCGGCGGCAACACCTTCGCGCTGCTCAAGCGCATGTACGACGCCGGCATCGTCGAGGCGATCCGCGCCAGGGTCCGCGCCGGTACGCCGTACGTGGGCTGGAGCGCCGGCAGCAACGTCGCCTGCCCGACCATCCGCACCACCAACGACATGCCGATCGTGCAGCCGCCGTCGCTGCGCGCGCTGGGCCTGGTGCCGTTCCAGATCAACCCGCACTTCATCGGCGGCAAGCCGGCTGGCCATAACGGCGAAAGCCGCGAAGAGCGGCTGGCCGAGTTCCTGCATATCAACGCGCCGGAGCAGGTGTTCGCATTGCCTGAGGGCTCGGCGCTGTATAGCGACGGCACCAGCGGCACCGTGCTGGGCGAGCGCCATGCGCTGTGGTTCCCGGCCGAAGGCCAGGTCGAGACCATCCGCGAAGGCGAGACGTTCCCGCTGTCGCGCATCACCGGTCCGGCCGGCATGCAGGACTGGCCGGGCTTTGCCTGCTAAGCGCCAAGCGCACGCCTCGCTGAACCTGCCGGGCAGTCGGTGCCCGGCCAATTCGAACAAGACGACTACCGACGCCGGCCGCGGTGATCCGCCGCCTGCGCGGACACCCTTTTGCCCTCTGGAGGAGAAACCACAATGAGCCAACCGATCCGCCGCGCCACCCGCGCGGCCCTGCCGCTGTTGCTGAGCCTGCCCGCCGCGGCCATGGCGCAGTCCGGCCTGACGCTGTATGGCGTCGTCGACAGCGCGCTGACGTACCAGACGCATTCCAACCCGGCTGGCGACGCAGTACTGGGCCTGCAGCAGGGCGGCGAAGGCTTCCTGTCGGGCAGCCGTTTCGGCCTGCGCGGCAGCGAGGACCTCGGCGGCGGTCTCAAGGCCGGCTTCGTGCTCGAGAACGGCTTCCTGGCAGACACCGGCAAGCTTGACCAGCAAGGCCAGCTGTTCGGGCGCCAGGCCTACGTCAAGATCGGCAACCAGTGGGGCGAGCTGGCCATGGGCCGGCAGTACACCACGGCCAACACCATGCTGTACTACGTCGACCCGCTCGGCGTCGGCGCAGCGCCTTCCAACTCGTGGATGGTCTACCTGACCGGCCAGCGCTACGACAACGCGGTCAGCTACACCGGCAACTTCGGCCCGGTCTCGGTAATCGCCGAGTACGCGCTGGGCGAAACCGCCGGCAAGGGCTCGGCCAGCTCGTCGGTGTCGCTGGGCCTCAGGTACGCGGCCGGCCCGATCACCGCGATCGGCGACTTCCAGCAGACGCGCGACGTCCAGAGCCGCGCCGCGCGCATCTACATGGCCGGCCTCAAAGGCACGGTGGGCCGCGGCAACCTGTTCGTCAACTATATCTACAGCGACCGCGACGGCGGCTTCGATTCCTCGCGCGGCGGCACCGACACGGCGACCATCACGAGCATGTCGACCGCGCCCACGCCGACCAACCGCGCGGCCATCAACTCGGTCTTCAATGGCAGCCGCCGCGACGACTTCTTCACCGTCGGCGCGAGCTACCCCATCACCGGCAACGTGACGCTGACCGGCAGCGTGATGCACAACCGCACCCGCGCCGACAACTTCAGCGGCAACCGCACCACCGCCTACGCCGTGGCCGACTACGCGTTCAGCAAGCGCACCGACGCCTACCTGGCCGTGGCCTATGACTGGGTGCACGGCGACTGGTCCGGCCTGTTCGGCAACAACACCACCAGCTGGACCGGCGACAGCGGCCGCCGCCTCGACGGCCGCGACAACCAGACCACCGTCATGGTCGGCCTGCGCCACCAGTTCTGACGGATTCACCCACGCCGCGCGCGCACGCGTGCGCGGCATCCCTCGAATTTCACTTGGAGAAAACCATGGCCCTGCAGCAGACGCTGGTCATTCATGAAGCCCTGGACAGCCCTAACGCCAACGGCGCTGTGGTCCGGGACCTGTTCGCGCCCTACGCCGAAGCCGGCGTGACTGTCGAAGTGACCACGGTGCACAACGCCCCGCCCGAAAACACCGCCAATACCAGCGACTTCATCACCATCGTGATTCCGGGCACCGCCGGCAAGCGCGGCGGCGGCCAGGCGCCCACGCTGGGCGTGATCGGCCGCAACGGCGCCATTGGCGCACGGCCTGAACTGGTCGGGCTGGTCTCGGACGCGGACGGCCCGATCGGCTGCCTGGCCGTCGCGCTCAAGCTCGCACAGATGAAGGCGCGTGGCGATCACCTGGCCGGCGACGTCATCGTGACCACGCACCTGTCGACCAATGTCTCGATGCAGCCACACGACCCGGTGCCGTTCATGGGCATGCCGGTGTCATCCGACACCATGAATAACTACCAGGTGCTGCCGGAAATGGACGCGATCCTGTCGATCGATGCCTCCAAGGGCAACAGCATCATCAAGCACCGCGGCTTCGCCATTTCGCCGACGGCCATGCAGGGCTACATCCTGCGCGTGAGCCCGGACCTGGTTGCGACAATGGAATCGACCACCGGCTGCCCGGCTGTCACGTTCCCGATCTCGCAGCAGGACATCACGCCGTACCACAACGGCCTGTACCACTTCAACAGCATCATGCAGCCCCACGTGGCCACGCGCGCGCCGGTGGTCGGCGTGGCGGTGACGGCACAATCGGTGGTATCGGGCAGCGCCACCTCGGCCAACCACGAAATCGACATTGCGGAGGCCGTGCGCTTCTGCGTGGAAGTGGGCAAGCGTTTTGGCGCAGGCAAGTGCCAGTTCTTCAACGCCGCCGAGTGGGAAAAGATCCGCGCGGTCTACCCGGACCTGTCGGTGTTCCAGACCGCCGGCACGCGCTAGGACGCCCCGGGGCGCGGCGGCTCAGCCGGCCGCCGCGTCGTTGGCGGCTTCCTCCGCGTGTGGCGGCGATTCGGTGCCATGCAGGCGCTTCCACTCGTCGAAGCCGCCCGCCAGGGCCCAAGTCTGCCGGTAGCCGGCGGCCCTGAGCCGCTCGGCCAGGATGGCCGCCGAAATCTCGTGCGGACAGGCGCAGTAGACGACAATATCCTTCGATTCGAGCTGGCTGCCCAAGGCGTCGAGCGAACCGTGCATGTCGACGACCAGGGCACCCGGAATGCGCTCGATGGGCGCGGCGCCGTGCGCGCGGACATCCAGCACCAGCGGCAACGTGCCGGCGCGGCGGCGGGCCTCGAGTTCATCCACCGTCATGCGCGGCACCCGTCGCGTGCGGCGCAGCAGGCGGAAGCGCCACCACCAGCGCCAGGCCACGAACAGTGCGAGGGCGCCTACGCAGACCAGCACCGCCACGTGGCCATAGGCGCTGAATGCCGCGAGGATGGCGTCGACGAAATCACTGAACACCACGCCCACCAGCACGGCGGAGCCGGACCAGACCAGCGCGCCGATGGCGTCGTAGAACAGGAACACCGGCAGCGGCGTAGCCGTCATGCCGGCCATGGCGGTGGACAGCGCGCCGGCGCCGGGCAGCAGCTTGGTGAACACCAGCGAGCGCGGCCCCACGCGCAGGTAGATCGACTGGGTCTGCCGGATGCAGGTATCTGGCGAAATCGACACCTTGCAGATCGTGCGCAGCATGGGCTGGCCCAGCTTGCGGCCGGCAAAATACCAGGCCGTATCCGCGATCAGGCAGGCCGCGATGACGACCGCCAGCACCGCGCCGATCGACGGACCGGTCTCCTGCACCCCCAGCGCGCCAGCCACGAACAGCATCGGATACGCAGGAATCGGCAGGCCCGCCTGTTCCGCCAGCACGTTCAGGAACACCAGCATCAGCCCATGGTTTTCCAGCATGGTCTGCAACTCGCCCACAGCCGTCTCCCCGCCTTGATCTCGAACATTGGTCAGACCGACAGTTTGCCAGCGGCGGCGCCAACGTGCACGCCCCGTGGCTGCATGGGACGTTCAAATTCCTTGAGCTTGGTCCCCGCCTTACTGGACGAGCCGGCAACGTCGGGCAAAGTCGACCAGTTCCACCAGCGAACCGACCCGCAGCTTGGCCATGATGCGTGCCTTGTAGCTGCTGACCGTCTTGTTGCTGATGAAGAGTTCGCGGCCGATGTCCTTGTACGACATGCCGCGCGCCAGCATTTTCAGCACCACCAGTTCCTTGTCGGAAAGGCGTCGCAGGCTTTCATCGTCGCCGCACAAGGCCGGCCCGAAGGCATTGCGCCGTGCCAGCGCCGGGAAGACCGTATAGCCCGCCATCACCGACTCCACCGCGCGCAGGATCTCGCGGATGTCCTGCGTCTTGCTGACAAAGCCCTGCGCGCCGGCCTGCCACGCGCGCGGCACGAACACGGCCGGATCCAGCGCCGTCACCACGAGGATGCGCGCCGCCGGATGGATGTCGCGCACCCGGGTGGCCACATCGAGGCCGCCGATGCGCGGAATGTCGAGGTCAAGTATCACCAGGTCCGGCTTGTGCCGGCGCACGGCTTCGATCGCGCACTGGCCATTGTCGGCTTCAAGGATATGCTCCATGCCGAGCAGTTGGGAAAGCTGCGATCTCATCACCAGCCGCAATGCAGGATGATCATCAACGATCAGGACGGTAGCCATGCTTGCGTGTCTGTCTCTCTGGGTCGGCATCGGTCAGGAAGGCGTACGGGCGCCGGAAGACTGTCACCCGCAGGAGATAGACGCGGGGCACGAGCGGGCAAGTATAGGCAGGCGCTCCGGCGCCGATATGCGGTGGGACCGCAATGCAGATGAATCTCCTGCCGACGCAGCAATTTCCTTGCTTTTATAGGCCGCCAGGGCTTCGGATTCATCGGCTTGCCGCCTGCTGGCGACAACACGCATGCATGGCCCCCGACGGCTGCCCCTTCCGCGCGCAGGGACAAACGGGGTTCCGCGGCAGGTGCTACTCTATTTCATTGGTGTCATCCCGGAGAGTTCACCGTGTCCCGCAAAACCCCAATCGAGCGCTACCGCAACATCGGCATCAGTGCCCATATCGACGCCGGCAAGACGACGACGACGGAGCGCATCCTGTTCTATACCGGCGTCAACCACAAGCTGGGGGAAGTGCACGACGGCGCCGCGACCATGGACTGGATGGAGCAGGAGCAGGAGCGCGGCATCACCATCACGTCGGCGGCCACCACGGCGTTCTGGAAGGGCATGGCCGGCAACTACCCCGAGCACCGCATCAACATCATCGACACGCCGGGGCACGTCGACTTCACCATCGAGGTCGAGCGTTCCATGCGCGTGCTGGACGGCGCGTGCATGGTCTATGACGCGGTCGGCGGCGTGCAGCCGCAGTCCGAGACGGTCTGGCGCCAGGCCAACAAGTACAACGTGCCGCGCATCGCGTTCGTCAACAAGATGGACCGCGTCGGCGCGGATTTCTTCCGCGTGCAGACCCAGATCGCCGACCGGCTCAAGGGCCGCGCCGTGCCGATCCAGATCCCGGTTGGCGCGGAAGACCATTTCCAGGGCGTGGTCGACCTGGTCAAGATGAGGGCCGTGGTCTGGGACGATGCGAGCCAGGGCGTGCGCTTCGAGTACCGGGACATCCCGGCCGAGTTGCTGCCGATCGCCCAGGAATGGCGCGACAAGATGATCGAGGCCGCCGCCGAGGCCGACGAGAAGCTGCTCGAGCAATACCTCGCCGGCGAGCCGCTCTCCGAGGCGCAGATCAAGCAGGGCCTGCGCAAGCGCACCATCGCCAACGAAATCGTGCCCATGCTGTGCGGCAGCGCCTTCAAGAACAAGGGCGTGCAGAGCATGCTGGACGCGGTGATCGACTACCTGCCCTCGCCCGCCGACGTGCCCGCCATCCTCGGCCATACCGAGGACGACCGCCAGGCCGAGCGCCATCCGAGCGACGACGAGCCATTCTCGGCGCTCGCGTTCAAGATCATGACCGACCCGTTCGTCGGCCAGCTGATCTTCTTCCGCGTGTACTCGGGCGTGGTCAATTCCGGCGACACGGTCTACAACCCGGTCAAGGCCAAGCGCGAGCGGCTGGGGCGCATCCTGCAGATGCATGCCAACGTGCGCCAGGAGATCAAGGAAGTGCGCGCCGGCGATATCGCCGCGGCGGTCGGGCTGAAGGAAGCCACCACCGGCGACACGCTGTGCGACCCGAACAAGGTCATCATCCTGGAACGCATGAGCTTCCCGGAACCGGTGATCTCGCAGGCAGTGGAGCCGAAGACCAAGGCGGACCAGGAGAAGATGGGCATCGCCCTGAACCGGCTGGCGCAGGAAGACCCGTCCTTCCGCGTGACGACCGACGAGGAATCCGGACAGACCATCATTTCCGGCATGGGCGAACTGCACCTGGAGATCCTGGTGGACCGCATGCGGCGCGAGTTCGGCGTGGAGGCCTCGGTGGGCAAGCCGCAGGTGGCCTACCGCGAAACCATCCGCCAGGCGGTGAAGGATGTCGAGGGCAAGTTCATCAAGCAGTCCGGCGGACGCGGCCAGTACGGCCACGTGGTGCTCAACGTCGAGCCCATGCCGCACGGCGGCGGGTATGAGTTCGTCGACGCCATCAAGGGCGGCGTGGTCCCGCGCGAGTTCATTCCGGCGGTGGACAAGGGCATTCGTGAAACGCTGACTGCCGGCGTGCTGGCCGGCTATCCGGTCGTCGATGTGAAGGCCACACTGGTGTTCGGTTCGTACCACGACGTGGATTCGAACGAGAATGCCTTCCGCATGGCCGGCTCGATGGCTTTCCGCGAGGCCATGAAGCGCGCCAGGCCAATCCTGCTCGAGCCGATGATGGCGGTGGAAGTGGAAACGCCTGAAGAATTCACCGGCAATGTGATGGGCGACCTCTCGTCACGGCGCGGCATGGTGCACGGCATGGAAGAGATCGCTGGCGGCGGCGGCAAGGTCGTGCGCGCCGAGGTGCCGCTGGCGACGATGTTCGGCTACTCCACGTCGCTGCGCTCGCTCACGCAGGGCCGCGCGACGTTTACGATGGAGTTCAAGCATTACGCCGAAGCGCCGGGCAATGTGGCGGAGGCGGTGATTAATGCGAAGCGGGTGGCGTAGTGGCTGGTATGGCCACGCCAAGGACAAAGGCCGCGATGGCAGCGCTGGCGTGCTTGGCGGGCGCCGCTGGTTCGCCGGCGTAGCCGGCGACCTACTTCTTGTCCGAGCGACAAGAAGTAGGCAAGAAGCGCGTCGCCTGGCGGCTGGCCATCAACGATGCGCTCCTTGTTTTCAAGCGGCTTTGGTCTCGCGATGCTTGGTTGCTCGTTCGACCTGCTACGCATAGTGATTCAGAACCAGTGCCTGCGATAACCTGCTCTTGTACGATCCCCATGTAGGGCTCGGGTACAGCGTTCCAATAGCGTCAGTGGTGGGACGCCTACGGCTGCGCTGCGCGCGCGCCCTAGTCGGTGTGCGCGGGGCATCATCGTCGCCAGTGCCAACGGTTCGGTTTCTCTGCTTCGCTGTGGCGCGGTTTGCCTGCGGCCTGGGTGCTCAGACTAGGGCTCTGCGCGTAGCGCAGCCGAAGGCGATTACACGATGGCGGTAGCAGCAGGGGCCACGGACAGTTTCGGGGCTCGTTCAATCATTGCTTGAAAGCCTACCGGCGGACGCGCACCACGCGGCAGGCAGCCGGGCACACTCTGAAGCCCATCCCCGTACAACACCCGCAGCACACTACGATCAATATTCGCCCGCTAGGGCAAGTAAACGCGCTTTTTGGTTACTTTTTGTCGCTCGGACAAAAAGTGACTCGCCGGCTACGCCGGCGAAACAGCGGCGCATGCCAAGCACGACCCCCCCATCCTTACCCACTCCCCGCAATCCAGCAAAGAACCCTTCCCATCTCACCGTCAGGCCGCCGCTGTCATCTTGAAAATGCCCTGCGCATTGCCGGCGTCAAACCCCAGGTCATAACGCGCGCTGTCCGCGGGCGTGTCGGCAAAGCGGTCGCGCGTGATGAATTCATAGAACGACCCCGGCACGTCGCGTTCGACGCTCTCGCCCTGCGCGCCGATGAAACGGCGGCGCACGGTGCCGGCCCGGAACGCGGTCTGCTTCACGCGGCCGCTGCCCGAGACTTCCACCTTCTCCTTCATCGGCCGGCCCAGCGCCTTCTGCTGCTCGGCCAGCGCGAACACGTCGTCGACGCGGTCGGTGGCGTGGTTGAAGGCATTGCCTT
Source organism: Cupriavidus sp. 22TCCZM01-5 (assembly GCF_057798915.1). NCBI lineage: Bacteria > Pseudomonadati > Pseudomonadota > Betaproteobacteria > Burkholderiales > Burkholderiaceae > Cupriavidus > Cupriavidus sp. 22TCCZM01-5. Next base: position 58,268 of record NZ_JBYOJR010000035.1, on the reverse strand, counting down.
CAGTGGCGATCCACGCCATCTCGGCCGATTCGCGCAGCAGGGTCTCATAGTCGGCCAGGCGCGGCACGTCGTGCTGGCGCTCGAAGCATGGCACCAGCAGGCCAATCAGTTCGGCGCCATCGGCAACCGCCAGCACGCCATCGCGCTCCAGTTGCCACAGCAGCGTCTGGGCGCGCGCCGTGAGCGGATCGGCCGAGCTGCCGGTCACGCCGCTGACCGCCTGGCGGAAGGCTTCGCTGAAGCGCTCCGGATGGAACTCGCTGACAAAGAACTGGGCGATTCCTTCGGACGCGTCGGCGTGGGCATAGGAGCGCCCCGTCATGCCGATGCGGTCGAGCGGATAGGTGCCGTTCAGGCGGTAGCCCAGCGGACGCAGGAGGCGCGTGAACGCGGCCTCGCCTTCGGGCAGCGCGCCATTGTCGCGCCACTTGACGGTGCGCAGCGCGCCGTGGTCGAAGACCACCTTGCCGCCGGCGGCGGCGACATCGTCGGTGTAGGCCCGGCCGGCGGGCACCCGGTCGAGGATGCCCGAGAACAGCACCATGTTCAGGGCCTGTGCAATCTGGGCGCGCGTGGCGCGGCCTTCGGCATCGGCCGGCAGGCCATCGGGCACGCTGACGAGCGACAGGAGGTGGCGGCTACGGGCTTCGCCAAGGTTGGCGGACAGCAGTGTGGCGATATTTGGATGCATGGGAACGTTGCGGGATGCGTGAGTGGCCGGGGCAGGATAGTGGCGCCGCGGTGGCGCGGACAAGCGCGGAATCCGCACAACATTGTGCGTGCGGCGCACGAAGACCCGCTCCGGCGCGGGCGCTATACTGGTCGCCCCCCGCGCCGCCCGCTGTCATCCCCGCATCAATCCCCATGAGAAACGACATCCCCAACCTCGGCGCGCTGCAGGCCTTCGAGGCTTCGGCGCGGCTGGGCAGCTTCACGCGCGCGGCCGGCGAACTCGCGCTGACGCAAAGCGCCGTGGGCCGCCAGGTGGCGATGCTGGAGCAGCGCCTGGGCGTGGCGCTGTTCACGCGCGTGCGCCGGCGCCTGGTGCTGACCGACACGGGCCGCGAGTACGCGGCGCGCATCCGCCGCCATCTCGACCATTTGCAGCGCGACACGCTGGAAATCACCGTGGGCCGCGTCATGGGCTACACGCTGGAACTGGCGGTGGTGCCGACCTTCGCCACGCAGTGGCTGATCCCGCGCCTGCCCGACTTTGCCCGCCGGCACCCGAACATCACGGTCAACCTGAGCGCGCGCTCGCAGCCGTTTGCATTCCAGGAGTGCGCCTATGACGCCGCGATCTACTTCGGCGACCAGTTCTGGCCCGGCACGCGCGGCGGCATGATCTTCCGCGAAGGCGGCGTGGTGCCCGTCTGCAGCCCGGCCTTCCTCGAGGAGAACCCCGCCCCCGACGCAGCCGCGTTGGCGCGCTGCCGCCACCTGCACCTGAGCACGCGTGCCCACGCGTGGCGCGACTGGTATGCGGCGCAAGGCTGGGACTACGGCATTGCCGCCTCGCGCGGGCCGCGCTACGAACTGTTCACCATGATGACCGCCGCCGCAGCGGCCGGGCTCGGCATCGGCCTGGCGCCGCGGTTGCTGGTCGAACGCGAACTGCGCAGTGGAGAACTCGTGGTACCCGTGGAACGCGTGCTCGATGAACAGCAGGGCTATTACTTTGCCTACCCGGAGGGCCAGCCACCGTCGGAAGCGCTCGAGACGTTTCGCGAATGGATCCTGGGACTGCCGCGCGAGACGCCGGCAGCGGCCTAGCCGCAGGGTCAAGCAACCCCGGTACCACACAACCGGAACGCCGCTCGCCTCAAGTCACAGCGCTCATGAAGGCCTCGAACGCGCTGGCATCCACCGGCGCACAGAAGAAGTGGCCTTGGCCGTAGTCGCAGCCGGCAGCCACCAGGATGTCGCGCTGCGACTCGGTCTCGACGCCCTCTGCAATCACGCGGATGCGCAGTGCATGCGCCATGCTGATGATGGCGCGGCACAAGGCCACGTCGTCCGGGCCCCGCGTCAGCGAGCGAATGAAGGACTGGTCGATCTTGATGTAGTCAATGTCCAGGCGCCGCAGGTACGACAAGGACGAGTAGCCGGTGCCGAAGTCGTCGAGCGCGATCTCGATGCCGGCCGCCTGGAAGCGGGAGAGCTGGTCCATGACATCGGCGTTCTGTTCCATCAGCGAGCCTTCGGTGATCTCGATGACAAGGCTGCCCACCGGCACGTTCCTGCGCTCGATCATGCTGGACCAGGACTCGGGCCCGTTCGCGGGCGCGCAGAACTCCACGGGTGATTTGTTGACCGAGATCTGGAAGTCCTTGCCAAACACCACCTGCCAGCGCGCAAGCTGGTCCAGCGCTTCCGTCAGCACCCAGCGGCCGATGTCGATGATGAGGCCGGATTCCTCCGCAACGGCAATGAAATCGGCCGGGTGGATCGGCCCGCGCACCGGATGGTCCCAGCGGATCAGGGCCTCGGCCTTGCAGACCTTGCCCGTGCGCAGATTGACAATGGGCTGGTAGTGCAGCGCGAACTGCCCGGACGCCAGCGCCGTGCGCAGGTCCTGCGTGATGCGCAGGCGCTCCCGCTCCGCCTGCAGCAGCGCCTGGGTGAAGACCTTCCAGCGATTGCGGCCCTCCTCCTTGGCGGCAAACATCGCCTGGTCGGCGCACACCAGCAGGGCCTCGGCGTTGTCGGCGTCCTTGGGCCAGGTCGCCACGCCGATGCTGGCCGACACCACCACCAGTTCGCCGGCCAGGCGGTAAGGCGCGGCAATCCGCTCCAGGATCGCCTGGGCAATGTCCCCGGCAACGCCGGCATCGCCCACCGCGGGCAGGATCACGGTGAACTCGTCGCCGGCCAGCCGCGCCACGATATCCGTCGCGCGCACCGATGCCGCAATGCGCTGCGCCGCCTCCAGCAACAACAGGTCGCCCTGGTCGTGGCCGAGGGTGTCGTTCACCTCCTTGAAGCGATCCAGGTCGATGAACAGGAGCGCCAGCTCATCCTGCTTGGCGCGCGAACGCTCGATTTCCTGCTCCAGCCGGTCGAAGAACAGGCGGCGGTTGGGCAGGTCCGTGAGCGCATCGAAATTCGCCTGGTGCCGGATGACTTCCTCCGCCTGGCGCTTCTCGGTCATGTCATGGATCAGCGCAACGCGTCGGCGCTCGCCATACGCGTGGGCCAGGTAGGTATCCACGGTCAGGTAGGCGGGAAACTCGCTGCCGTCCTTGCGGCGGATCGAGAGTTCGCCGCTCCAGCTGCCCTTGGCTGCCACGGTGGCCCGCAGGCGTTCGACCAGCCCTGTCGCATTGCCTGACCCACTGACGCTATAGCCCGAGCGGCCCCTGATCTCCTCGACTGTATAGCCGGTGGCGGCGGCAAAGGCCGGATTCACGTCGATGATGGTGCCGTCGAGCGACGTCACCACCATGGCTTCGCTGCTGGACGAATAGACCAGCGAAGCCAGCCGCATCTCCTCCATATGGCGGCGTCGCTCCGCCATGGAGCGGCGCAGGCTGTAGTACAGCAGGCCAAGCAGCAGCGTGGAAGCCATGGCACCGGCCAGGGCAATGCGGCGATAGACCTCGTAGGGCGCCAGCACCTTGCCGACCGACTCGCCCACTACGAAATTAAGCCCGAACTCCGGCACACGGTAATAGCCGAAGACCCGCTCCACGCCTTCGGAGCCCGACATCGCCCGGTAGCTACCGGACGGGGGCGACCCGCTGGCAAGGTACGGCCGGTTACTGACTGCCCTGGCCAGCGTGCCCTCCAACGCCGGCACACGCGCAATGACCTGGCCAGAAGTCTTGATGACCGACGCCACTTCGCCACCGCGGTTGGTGAACGTCTGCGCAAAGCTGGCGAACTGCTCCGGACTGACCGAAACCACGATGACCCCGTCGAAGCTGCCCGCGCGCAGGATGGGGCGCGTGAACTGGATCGACCATTTGCGCGAGACCTTGCCCTTCACCGGGTCGCTGATGAACAGCATGTCGCGCCCGCCCGCGTCCTGATGGACCCGGAAATGCTCGCGCCCGCTCAGATCGACCTTCTCGCCAGGCACGGGCGGGGCGATGGACGAATAGATGAGCAGGCCATGCTTGTCGATCACCGACACCTGGAACGAGAGGTCCACCACCAGGTTCTCCCGCTCATGCACCATGTCGATAAACCCCGGCTGGCCGGCCAGCCAGCTGGCCCGCAGGTCGAGAAGAAATTCGGACAGCCGCAGGATGCTGGATTTCGAGTACGCGCCGAACGCCTGGGCCTCCGCCTGGGTACGCTGCGCGGCGTCGTGCAGCAAGCGGTCCCGCTCGCTCACGAGCTGAAATGCCGCAAACGCCCATGTTGCAATCAGCCACGCCGCAGCCCCCAGGTTCAACGGGGAAAAGACCTGGCGCAGGCGCTGCAGCGCCTTGCCATATCGGGGGGTCGAGCGTTGTGGCATCAAATGGGTATCGCAGCGCAGCGAAGAATCGACATGGATAGGAGGCTAGTCGAGGTCAGCGAACCCGACAAGCAGCACGCACTCTAGTCCCGTGCTCACAGCAGGCGCTGTCGGACCGGGCAAGCGCGACCCTGCCTGAAAATCCTCCTCGGCAAAAAACTCAAAATTCCCCTTGTAATGAGATCGATTCCCATTTACTATCACATCACTGTCTGACGACACAGCAACGCCGTCCAGACCAGCCGGCCAGCCTGGCACCGCCGCGGTACGCGGTGGAACGAGCAGGCCCGCCGGAGAGAATTTCCGGATCGTCGCCGCCTGGCGGCATCCTGTTACCGACTTTTGTGGGGACCGCTCCGTAACGCGGAGCGTTTGGCAGTAGCCAGTCGCCGGATGGTCGGGAAAGCAACCAGACCCCGCTTTCCCGATCGCGTCATCCGTCGACAAGCCAGGCCGCCTTTTTATTCCGCGCGCCGTGCAGATACGGCGCCACGTCCGGGACGCACCGCAAGGGCGTTCCGGACGTCTTCCTGCCCGATTTCCGCAGATTTCCCAACGCCGTGCGCCGACGGCGCTCGCAGCCGCATGCCATGCCAACCGTGAAGTCCGATCCTGCCCACCTCAAGCGCGCCGGCCTCAAGGCTACGTCGCCCCGCGTGCGTATCCTGGACGTGTTCCGTACCTGCGAGCGGCGCCACCTGAGCGCCGAAGATGTCTACCGCATCCTGCTCGCCCAGGACGACGACGCCGGGCTTTCGACCGTGTACCGCGTGCTCAACCAGCTCGTCCAGGCCGATATCCTGCTGCGCCACAGCTTCGAGTCGGACCACGCCGTGTTCGAACTCAATGAAGGCGGCCACCACGATCACCTGATCTGCATGAACTGCGGACGCGTAGAGGAATTCCGCGACGAACGGATCGAGCAGCGCCAGCGCCAGGTCGCCGCCGACAACGATTTCGCGCTGCGCGAACACATGCTGGTGCTGTATGGCATCTGCCCGCAATGCCGGGCCGAGCAGCCGGCCGGCTGACACGCGTGGCGCGCCGTTAGCAGAGCCGACCGTGGAGCGACTGACCAAGCCCCTGTCCGAACTGAAGCGCCTGCTCAACCTCTGCCTGCGGCAGGAACCGGGTTGCCAGGACTGCCAGCTGCGCGCCATGTGCGTGCACCGGCCGGACCACACCGGCTGCAACTGGAGCGCCGAGGTGGATTTCCCCGAGCGCACCGAAGCCGATGCCGTGCGCAACCTGCGCCAGGCGCGGCGCGTGGTGATGCTGGCGCGCGAGCGCTACAACGTCGTTCCCGGCAGCTGAAGCTCAGCCGCGCGCCGGCTCCGGCCGCGGCACCGGCCGAGGCGGGCGCAGCACCATCCAAACGGCGGCACCGATCAAGGCGCTGCCCGCCAGGTGCGCCCACGATAGCGATTCGTGCAGGAACAAGGCGCCCCATACCATGCCGAAGGGCGGGATCAGGAAGGTGACCGTCAGGGACCGCACCGGGCCCAGGTCGGCGATCAGCCGGTAATAGAGAATGTAGGCCAGCGCCGTGCAGACCACGCCGAGCCCCAGCATGGCGGCCCAGACCCCGGTCCCGGCATCGGGCAGCGTATTGTGCCGGACCAGCGCGCCAAGGCTGAACGGCAGCAGGAACAACGTGGCCCCGACCAGGCTGCCGGCGGCCACAAGGCGGCTGTCCAGCCCGCCGCGTTCCGTGATCCAGCGTCGGGTCAGGAAGCCGGCCAGACCATAGCAAGCCGTCGCCACGAGGCAGGCCACTGCACCAAACAGCACCTGCACAGAAAACGCCACAGGCCCGGTGCGCGTGAGCACTGCCACGCCAGCAATGCCCAGTACCACGCCGGCCGCCTTGGCGCGCGTCAGGCGCTCCGCAAAGAAAAGCGCGCCAATCAGCACACCCATCAGCGGCGTCATCGCGTTGAACACGGCCGAGTATCCGGCCGGCAGCCACAGCGCCGCGATGGCGTACATGACGAACGGGATGCCGGAGTTCACCGCGCCCAGCGTGAGCACGGCCCGCCACTTGCCGCGCATATTCCAGCGCAAGCCGAGCATGGGCAGGCAGGCGGCAAGCGTGACCGCGCCAATCAGCACCCGCACGAAGGCGGTCGGCAAGGGTCCCAGGACAGGCGCCCCGATGCGGATAAACAGGAAGCTGGCGCCCCAGAGAGCGGCCAGCGAAAGCAGGCGAATGAGATCGGCGGGTTTCATGGTTGGGTAACTTGCCATGGCATGGGCGGATTAGACGTCCGCGCCGGCTCTGCCGCAAGCCGTTTTCGGACCTGTCCATGGCGGCGCACCAGGCATTGGTCGATGGCCGAGATGCGGCAAAATGATCACAAAATTCGATCATCACCCCGGTTCGTCGCGGAAATTGGTCGATCTGGTGGCGAGTTCGTTACATGACCTTGCAGCTGGCTTTCAGTCATACCCCTCGCTAGGGGGGAATATGCGACAGGCGCGTGACAAGCGGACTTCGATCAAATTAAAATCTGGTCTGCGCCAGAGTTAATTGACCCCTCCGACGCATTCCCGACAAGCCGCCAGGCAACTGGCGGCTTCTTTTTTGCCGGAAGCAGGCGCAAGCTTGCCATGCCGGCATGCCAGCAGGTTGTTGTGACGTCCGTGCGGCCGCGCATGCTTCACATTGTCAACCTTGCGTCAACCGGCCCTCCCCGTTCCGCGTTGCCTGCCACATGAAACGACAGTTCCTGGGCTTGCTCGCCCGCGTTTACGTCCTGCAGTTCGCCATGGAAGTCCCGGCTACCGTGGCCATGCTTGCAGAAATGTTGATGGAATACGGCTTCCAGGTCGATATCGGCACGGTGCGGCCGCTGCTGCGGGCCTTGCAGATGGAAGGCTACCTGCAGAGTGTGCTGCGCGACGGCATCGGCCGCGTCTACCTGCTCACCGAGCAGGGCCGCGAAGAATTGCGCGCCAGCCGTGAACGCATCGACGACCTCTACCGTCGACTGCACTCGCCCGGCGCGGAAGCCGTCGGCAATCCCTCTACGACTCAGGCCTGATTTCCCTTGCGCCGCCATTGCGGCGTTTCCTTGCCACCACGGCGTACCCGTTTCTGCGTGCTCTTGAAGACGCCCGGCTACCGGCTGATTCTTGGGTGGGTGGCGCGTCCGGCGGGCTCCGCAGCGCCGTCGCGCCAGGCATCGGCCGGCAGCATGCGCTCGAAGCCGCTGTCGAGCACCTCGCGCAGCGTGTCGGGTCCCACCGCGCGGCAGAACAGGTAGCCCTGCAGCGCATCGCAGCCCTGCGCACGCAGGAACTCGAACTGCGCCATGGTCTCCACGCCTTCGGCCACGACCTTGAGGTGCAGCTGGTGGCCGAGCGTGATGATCGCCGCCGCCACGACCTGGTCATGCCCGGGTGTGGCGACGTCATCGACGAAGGACTTGTCGATCTTGAGCCGGTTGATCGGCAGCCGCGTCAGGTAGTGCAGGCCCGAGTAACCGGTGCCGAAGTCGTCGATCGACAGCTGCACGCCCAGTTCGCGCAGCCGGTGGAAAGTGTCGATGGTGGTCTCGCCGCCATCGACCAGGATGCCCTCCGTGACCTCGATGACCAGGCTGGCCGGCGGCAGTCCGGTCTGCTGCAGGCAGCGCGCGACCACGTCGGGAAACCCGGCCTGGCGCAACTGCAGCGGCGAGATGTTCACGGCCACCTCGATATCGCGGCCCAGCGCTACGCGCAGCGCCTGGATCTCGCGGCAGGCCGTGGCCAGCGCCCATTCGCCCAGCGCCCCGATCAGGCCGCACTGCTCGGCAATCGGGATGAACTCGGACGGCGACATCGTGCCGCGCTCCGGCGTCTGCCAGGCGATCAGCGCCTCCACGCCGGCCACGGCCAGCGTGGTGGCGTCGACGATGGGCTGGTAGCGCAGCGTGAACTCGTCTTCGTCGAGCGCCCGGCGCAGCAGCCCCTCGATGGTGAGACGGGCCAGCGCCGCTTCGCCCATCTCGCTGGAAAAGCGGCGCTGTTGCGCCCGGCCGCCCTGCTTGGCGGCGTACAGGGCGGCATCGGCCGACTTGAGCAGGTCGGTCAGCGATTCGCCGTCGGTCGGGAACATCGCGATGCCTAGCGAGGGCGTCACCCGCAGCCGCTGCCCGTGGATCTCGAGCTCCTCGGACACCCGCGCAAGGATCTTCGAGGCAGCCAGTTCGGCCTCGCTGTCCTGGCGCAGCCCGCTCAGCACCACGGCGAACTCGTCGCCGCCCATGCGCGCGACAAGGTCGCCTTGGCGCACCGCGGCCTTGAGGCGGTCGGCGATGGTGCGCAGCACGTCGTCGCCGACCGGATGGCCCAGCGATTCGTTGATGTGCTTGAAGTGATCGAGATCGAGCAGCAGCAGGGCCACGCGCTCGCCGTGGCGGCGCCCGTGCAGCAGCAGCGCTTCGCAGCGCTCGGTCAGTTCGGCGCGGTTGGGCAGGCCCGTCAGCGCGTCATGCAGCGCCAGGTGGCGGATGTACTCGTCCACGCGGTGGCGTTCGGTCAGGCCGCAGGCGATGGCCTGGTACTCGCGCGGCTGGCCTTCTTCGGCGGGCAAGGTGCGCAACGTCACCTGTACCGGCAGGCGCGAGCCGCCCTTGCGCAGCCACGTCCATTCGCGCTCGTCCACCAGCCCGAGGCGCGCCTTCGCCACCAGCGCCGGCAGTCCCGGCGCGACGGATTCCCCGAGCTCGCGCGAGAGTTCGCGCGCGCGCTCGGCCAGTTCGTCGGCCACGTACAGGTCGGCGTAGCGCATACCCGCGCCAGGATCGGTTTCGGGATACCAGAGCATGTGCCGGCCCGCGCGGTTGATGCCGGTGATGCACCCGTCCTCATCGAAGGTGATGACACACATGGGCGCGTGGTCGGCCAGGCTCGCGTAGCGGCCGGCCTGCACGGCGGCCTGCTGGCGCGCGCGCCACAGTTCATCGAGGTCGGTCAGGATCCAGAGCGAGCGGGCGGGCTCGCCGGACCCGTTGCCGGGCAGACGCGCCATGCCGGCCCGCAGCGGGAAGCGGCTGCCGTCGGCGCGCACGCCCTCGAGCTCGCGCTGGGCCGTGGCCTGCCCGGACGGCGCTACCGACGCCATGGCGATGCCGGCAACCCCCGGCACCAGATCGGCCAGCGCCCGGCCACGCAGTTCGTCGGCACTCGTGCCAAAGCAATGCGCCGCGCGTTCGCTCGCGCTGATCACCTTGCCCTCGGCATCGGTCACCAGGAATCCGTCCGAAGCCAACGCCATGCATGCCTGCAGCATGGCATGGTCGGCGGCGCGGCGGCTGTCGGCTGCCAGGGCGTCCTGCCTGGCGGCCGCGCGCTGGCGCGCCAGCATGAAGGTCAGCAGCGTCATGAGCAGCGTGGCCAGCGCGCCAGCGGCGGCAGTCATGCGGGCACGGTCGGTGCCGTGGACCGCTTCAAACGCGGGGCGGGATGCCGCCCGCAAGGTCCACGTCCGTCCGCCGTAGTCGAACTGCCGGTCGGTGGCGAGCATCGGAAGATGGCCGTCGTCACGGCGCTCGCCATCGGTGAGATCGCCCGACACGAGCTTGCCGTGCGCGCTGGCGGGGCCTTCATGGAGCGACAGCACCAGCTCGTCGGCGGCGCGCCCCGTTACGCTGCGCATCAGGTCGCCCAGGCGCAGCGACGCATAGACATAGCCAATGACCGCCGCACGCCGGTCTTCGACACTGTTGAGCGCCTCGCCGCTGCCATACACGGGCAGGACCACCAGCGCGCCCAGCTGGTGCGTCGCGGACTCGGCCTCGCGCATCGGCTCCAGCCCCGCGGTGGCGCGCGGCTCGCCGCTGTCGCGCGCGGCCTCCAGCGCGGCACGGCGCGCCGGCTCGGACAGCATGTCGAAACCCAGCATCCGGGCGTTGCGCCCGGCCAACGGCTCGATATAGAAGACGGGCACGTAGACATCGCGCACCTCCGCGGGCGCAATGCTGAAATCGGACAGGCCGTCGCGATGGGCGGCGGCGGCCAGGCGAGCGACGCCGTCGCGCCGGACCACCGGTGCATAGCCGACGGCTTGCGTGCCGGGCGGCAACTCGTCGAACTGCGCCGCATACAGGTAGTTGCGCCACTGGGATCGCGACGTGGCCGGGTTGGCCGTCATCAGCGCGGCCACGCCACGCAGCAACTGGTCGTTCTCCTGCAGCCGCGCGCGCAGCGCGGCCGCGGTATCGGCCAGCAGCGCGTCGAAGCGCTGCTGCGCCAGGTGCTGCTCCGGTTGCGCCGCCTGCTGCCAGGCGGTGGCCGTCAACAGCGTGCCACCCGCGGCAACCAGCAGCGCGAGCAAGGCGGGCACGGCGGACGATGGCAAACGCAGTTTCATGGCGGACGGAGTTCGTGGATGGCCGCGCGGCGCACGCCCGCGCCTTGCAGGCAACGGGGCACTATACCTTGGCGCGCCCCTGCGCGCACAGTCCGGATCCACACGCATCCCGCCATGAAAAAGGACAGCCGTCCGCAAGTCCAGCGTGCCGGCTATGTCAATCCCCGCACATTGCCTGCCTGCCGTGACCGCGCCGGGTATGGTAGGGTTGTGCCGCAGGCGTTCCGCCGTGCGCCCCGCCTGCCCGGACCCGGCCCCGCGCGGCAAGCCGATTTCCGAACCTCGCCCCCGCATGCCCGTCCTCTTGCCCACGCTGAAAGCGCGTATCGCGCTGATCACCACGGTCCTGGCCGCGGTGTTCGGCACCGGCATCGTGCTCACGTCGTTGTACGCGGCGCACCGCGACCTGCATGACGTGCTCCAGGACGAGCAGGACTCGATCGTCAAGCTGTCCGCGGACCAGCTCGACACCGCCATGGAAAACCGCATCATGCTGCTGACGCAGCAGGCCGGGCAGCTTGGCGGCCTGCTTGCCACGGCGCACGGCGCGCAGGGGCACGCCGCACTGGCCCAGGCAATGATGCAGGTCAGGCGCGCCGTCCCGGTTCCCGGCGCGTTCAACGCGCTGATGGTGGTCGACGCGCGCGGCACCGCGCTGGGCGACGGCGGGGTGTTCGCCGAGGTCGGCGACCGCGGCTATTTCCGCGAAGCGGCACGCACGCGCACGCCGGTGGTCAGCCCACCGATCCGGGGGCGCATCAATGACCGCCTTGGCGTGATGGTGGCGGTGCCGGTCATTTCGGCGCAAGGGCAGTTTGCCGGCCTGGTGGGCGGCTGGCTCGACCTGTCGAGCTCGAACTTCCTCGTGGAGGTACTGCACAACCGGCTGGGAACCACTGGCTTCTACTGCCTTGTCTCGGCGGGCAGCCGCCCCGTCTACGTGCAGCATCCCGACCCGGCGCAGGCGCGCCAGCCCGCCCGCGCCATCGGCGATACCTGCGGCCAGGACGACCGCGCCGCGCTGTTCGAATTCCTGACGCCCACGCGCCCGGTGGTCTCGCGCTATCTGATGTCGACCACGGGCTGGGAACTCGTGGCGCTGCTGCCCGCGCGCGAGGCCTACGCACCGCTGCACCGCATGCAGGAGCGCCTGCTGATGCTGGCCGGCCTGGCGCTGGTCCTGGTGGCCGCCTCCATCTGGCTGGCCGTGCGTTACCTGCTGACGCCGCTCATGCGGCTGCATGAGGTGGTCAGGGACAGTGCTTCGGACCTGTCCGCGTTCGAACGCCTGCCGTCGCGGCAGCACCGCGACGAGATCGGCGACCTGGCGCGCGCGTTCACCCGCCTCATGCGCGACGTGCGCGACCGGCGCCAGGAACTGGGCCGCAGCGAGCGGCGCCTGCGCGCCGTGACCGACACGCTGCCGTCGCTGCTGGCCTTTATCGATACGGACGAGCGCTATGTGTTCAACAACATCGCCTATGAACACACCTTCGGCCTGACACCGGAGGAACTGCGCGGCATGACCGTGCGCGAGGTGCTGGGCGAAACACGCTATGCCAGGGCCCAGCCCTATCTGCAACGCGCACTGGCCGGGGCCGTGGTGACATTCGAGTCCGAAGACAACGATCCCGAGTACCGCTGCATGGAAACCAGCTACCGCCCCGAATGGAGCGCGGACGGCAGCGAAGTGGTCGGCGTGCATATCCACGTGCAGGACATTACGCCACGCAAGCTCGAGACCATGCGCCTGTCGCATATTTCCAGCACGGACCACCTGACGCAGCTATTGAACCGCAGCGCGTTCGAAAGCCGGCTCCAGCATGCCATGGCGAACTGCCGCGAAACCGGCGGCAGGATGGCGCTGCTGTACCTGGACATGGACCGCTTCAAGGCCGTCAACGACATCCACGGGCACGCCGCCGGCGACTTGCTGCTGCAGGCCTTTGCCAAGCGCGTGCTGGGCTGCGTGCGCAAGCAGGACGCGGTGGCGCGCCTTGGCGGCGATGAATTCGCGGTGATCCTGGAAGGCGTCGGCAACGCGGCCGCGGCCCGCAGCGTGGCCACCGCCATCCTGTGCGCGGTGGGCCAGCGCTTTCACTTCGAAGGCACCTTCGCCGACATCGACGTCAGCATCGGCGTGGCGCTGTACGACGGCGGCCCGACCCAGGACCGCGAACTGATGCGCCTGGCCGACGTGCTGCTGTACCGCGCCAAGGGCGCCGGACGGGGCCGCTACGAGATCGGCCCGCCGGAACTGGTCACCGTCGACAGCGCTCAGTGAACCGTGCCGCGCGGTGTGCCGCCCGCGCCACCGGGATCTTCGCCGCCATCGCTGCCCGGCTCATACGACACATGGCGGCCGTCGCTGGACTGGTAGCCCAGCTGCGCGTCGGCGCCGAGCATCTTCTGCCAGGCGATCATCGCCTCGGCCACGGCGTTCGACTCGCCCTTGAAGACGACCACGTCGTTGCCGCAGGCCGGGCACTGCCCGCCGAAAACGGCGTCGATGCCGGGCAGCCCGGGCACGTCCAGCTCGTCAAATTCCTGGAAAGCAGTCTTGCAGTGGCCGCAGACCAGTTGCGCCGGGCGCAAGGCCTCTTTCTTCGCACGCGCTTCTTCAGCCCGCTGCTGGGGCGTACCCCGTCGTTTTGCCTCGCCCATGATGTCCGTCCTTTCCTGCCGCTTGTGGAATGCCGTCTTTCCGATTAGAGCACGGCCAAGGGGGGCAAGTGCCACCGCCATGACCATTCCCGCAATCGGTTGTGCGGCGCAGGCGGCATTGTAGATCACTGCTGTGCAGCAAACCCTTCCCGGCAGGACGCGTGCGCGCCTGCTATTGTGGATAACGGTTGCCCGCGACCGCCGTTGCCGTCACCGCCGCGGGTCTGTACCTGTCCCCGTCACCGATCCCCCAAGGAGGACGCTCCCATGATCCGACCCACCGTGCAGGAAAACGCCCGCCGCTACGCCGACTGCATTGCCGCCTGCAATGCCTGTGCCGCCGCCGCGCTCAAGTGCGCCGCGGCATGCCTGGAAGAGCCCGACGTGCGCAAGATGGCGCGCTGCATCGCGCTGGACATGGACTGCGCCGGCATTGCGCAACTGGCCGCGTCCTATATGCTGCGCAACAGCGAATTCGCCCCGCTCGTCTGCGAGGACTGCGCCGAAGTCTGCAAGTGGTGCAAGGAAGAGTGCGAGCGGCACGACGCCGATCATTGCCAGGAGTGCGCGCGCGCCTGCGCGGCTTGCATGGAAGCCTGCCTGAAGATGACGGCCTAGCCGTCGCATGCCGCGGGCCGGCGCCAGGAACGGGCCGGCCGCATCACGCGATCTCTGCTAGCCGGCCCGGCGCTTTCCAACCGGCCGGCTCGACGCCATCGGCCTCTTCCGGTGCGCGGATCTGCGCCGTGAATGATCGGCTGCGACAGGCCCGGGCGCCTGGCGGCCGGGGTCAGGCTGCCCATGCGCGCCACCATGAAGAAGAACCCGAGCCGGGCGATAAGCATGCTGGCGGCAGGGGAATGGCGAAACTGCCGGAAACCATGAAGCACTATCCTAGAGGACGGCCATAGGCGGCCATGCCGCGCCATGACCGGTCTCCCTCTCTCCCCGTTGCCAGGAGCTTGTCAATGTCCGCACCGTCTTCCTCCGCCACCCGCATTGAAAAAGACAGTCTCGGCGATGTGCCAGTCCCCGCCGATCACCTGTGGGGGGCGCAGACCGAACGCTCGCGCCAGAATTTCCGCATCGGCAATGAAAAGATGCCACCCGCGCTGATTGAAGCGTTCGCCGTCCTCAAGCTATGCGCCGCGCGCGCCAACCGCGAGCTGGGCGTATTGCCGCAAGAACTGGCCGGCGCCATCGAACACGCCGCCAGCGAAGTGATCGAAGGCCAGTGGCCCGACGAGTTTCCGCTGTCGGTCTGGCAGACCGGTTCGGGCACGCAGACCAATATGAATCTCAACGAGGTCATCTCCAACCGTGCCATCCAGCTGCTGGGCGGCCAGGTAGGCAGCAAGAAGCCGGTGCACCCGAACGACCACGTCAACGCCAGCCAGTCGTCCAACGACAGCTTCCCCACGGCCATGCACATCGCCGCCACGCGCGCGATCCAGCAGAAGCTGCTGCCCGCGCTGGAGCTCCTGCAGCAGACCTTCGCGCGCAAGGTGGATGCGTTCGCCGACATCGTCAAGGTCGGCCGCACGCACCTGCAGGACGCAGTGCCGCTGACCCTGGGCCAGGAATTCTCGGGCTACATGACGCAGGTGGCCGACGCGCAGTCGCGCTTGCAGCAGGCCATGCTGCGCGCGATGCCCGTCGCGCAGGGCGGCACGGCAGTGGGCACCGGCCTGAACGCGCCGCCCGGGTTTGCCGCCGCCTTCGCGCGGGCGCTGGCCGACTATACCGGCCTGCCGTTCGAGCCGGCGCCCAACCGCTATGCGCTGCAGGCCGCGCACGATGCGCTGGCCGACCTGTCCGGCGCGCTCAACACGACGGCATCCTCGTTCCTGAAGATCGCGCGCGACTTCATGCTGCTCGGCTCCGGCCCGCGCGCCGGCTTTGCCGAGCTGCAGCTGCCGGCCAACGAACCGGGCTCGTCGATCATGCCCGGCAAGGTCAACCCGACGCAGGCTGAAGCGCTGGCGATGGTGTGCTGCCGCGTGATCGGTAACCACACCACGGTCACGCTGGCCAATGCGCTGGGTACGCTCGAACTCAATGCGTACAAGCCGGTGATCGTCTACAGCCTGCTGCAGTCGGTGACCCTGCTGGCCGATGCCGCGTCGAGCTTCGCCGAACACATGGTCGAAGGCGTGGAAGCGGACCGCGAGCGCATTGCCGAGCTGCTTGAACGCTCGCTCATGCCCGTGACCGCACTCAACCCGCATATCGGCTACGACAAGGCCGCCGAGATCGCCAAGCTGGCGGTCAAGCGCAACCTGTCGCTGCGCGAGGCGGCGATCGCGTCCGGTCACGTGACTGAGGAACAGTTTGCCGCGTGGATTGACCTGAAGGGTATGACCAGGGAGGTGTAGGGCATGGAGACGGGCATCGCACCCGACGATGCGATGTCCCATCCGTCATCAGATCACGCCCTGTGCCTTCAGGGCGGCTACCTCTGACTATCTCTTTCACTCCGTACCTTTTCGAACCAGAGTTCTTTGAGGAGGTGCCAACCATGCCAGCTATCAAGCGCATAGATCCGGGCCATCCTGCTTATCAGGTCGCGCTGCATAGAACAACCCGCTACCCTGCGGAGCACGTCACGTTGACGGCTGGCTCCAGAAAGAGGCTGCGCCCCTGTGTACCGCATCGGAAGGTCGGACGCGGCAAGGTCGGCATCGGTGGCAAGCGCAGCGGCAAGTAGGCCCATTCTTTCCCCGCGGTCGCTGAACAGTGGCGGAATGCGAGAGCACCGGCGGTCAGGAGGACATCGATGAAGTTCGACTACTGCGGCATGCTGTGCGCACTGATGCTGGTGACGCCGGGCATTCATGCCGAGGACGACCTGCAGAACCGTGGTCATGACCCGTTCTTCCAGGTCTCCGCTGCAATTCCCGATTGCCCGGAACCCGCCGGCCCGCGCGTGAATGAAGCCGAGTGGAAGCGAGAATCCCATCACCGCGTCGAACACGGCAACCACTGTTGGCTGGAAGGGCGCTGCCGCCTGCCAAACGCTTTCGCTTACGACGAGGAGATTGCCGACAGCACGCGCCGCCGGCTGCAATGGCTGTCGGCCAACCTGCCGGGATGGCGACAGAGTACCTTGTGGGTGACGGTGTGGCAGCGTTGGATGCTGGTCCAGGGCTGCGTGGCACCGGACTTTCCGATGGCGCAGTTCATGGCCGCGTTACGCGAGGTTCCCGATGTCGAGCGCGTCATCGATGAAACAACTGCGCATCCGGAGCGGGGAGTGCCTTATGCGCAGTTTCGCAAGGCATCGCAGGGCAGTATGAAAGCCGGTGCGGTCGACAGGTCGGTGCCTTAGGCTGGATCACCATGTCCATGTCGATTACGCGGACGAATTTATGCAACGGAGGCCAGATTCTTGTTGCAACGTGCCTGCCAAGCAAGACAACCCCCATAATCACCCATCCCCCGCAACCCGGCGAAGCTACACCGACATGGATTCCAACCTCGCCCATTCCTGGCTGACCTTCAGCGCGTCCGTGGCCGCCGCGCGTGCCGCCGGGCGCCCGCTGGTCGCGCTGGAATCGACCATCATCGCGCACGGCATGCCTTACCCGGAAAACGTGCGCACGGCACGCGAGGTCGAAGCGGTGATCCGCGCTCTGGGTGCCGAGCCCGCGACGATCGCGCTGATCGACGGGCGCATCCGCATCGGCCTGTCGGACGATGAACTCGAACGGCTCGGCCGTTCCGGTGAAGCGCACAAGGTGAGCCGCCGCGACTTGCCAGCCGTACTGGCCAGCGGCGAGCTTGGCGCCACCACCGTGGCGGGCACGATGATCTGCGCGGCGCTGGCCGGCATCGAGGTGTTCGTGACCGGCGGCATCGGCGGCGTGCACCGCGGCGCGCAGGAGACCTTCGATATCTCGGCCGACCTGCAGGAACTCGCGCGGACCTCGGTGGCCGTGGTGTGCGCGGGCGCCAAGTCGATCCTCGATATCGGGCTCACGCTCGAATATCTCGAAACCCATGGCGTGCCCGTGCTCAGTTGCGAACAGGACAATGTCGCGGCGTTCTACACGCGCGACAGCGGCTTTCGCGCGGACTACCGGCTGGATGATCCCGCCGGACAGGCGCGCTTTATCCGCGCAAAATGGGATCTCGGGCTAGCGGGCGGCGTGCTGCTGAGCACGCCGGTGCCGGAAGCGGCGGCGATGTCGTCAGCGGACATCGACGCATGGACGCAGCAGGCGCTCGATGAGGCGCGGGCGCAAGGCATCACGGGCAAGGCCGTGACGCCGTTCCTGCTGGCGCGCATCAAGGCGCTCACGGGCGGCCGCAGCCTGGCGACCAATATCGCGCTGGTGAAACACAATGCCGAAGTCGGCGCCCGGCTTGCGCTGGCGCTGGCCCGGGCTGCACGCGGCGCCGGGCCGGTCTGAGTAATCTGAGTACGGTCCGCCGCGCATCCACGCCCACGCGCCGAAGCCTGCACTTCAGTCCTCCGCCTTCTCCGGCGGCAGCGCCTTGCCCAACAGCTTGCCGAGCAATCCGGTCTTGCCGGCATTCTGCTGGCCCTTCGTCTTCGGCAGGGAGCCGGCACGATTGGCGCCTGCCCGCTTCATGTTGTTGGCAATCTTCAGGCCCTTGTTTTTTTCCAGGTCGGTTTTCTTCACGGACATCATCCCAGGAGTCGAGCCCCGCATTGTACGCAGGGCAGCCAGCCTGCGGCAGCGAACTGGCGTGATCGCGTGATCGCGCCCTACTTTTCAAACTCGCTGGACTTCAGCGCCAGGAATTCCACGAACAGCCGGATACGCGACGAAAGCTGGTGGCGCTGCTGGTAGATCGCGTAGATATTGGCTGCGCCGTTACCCAAACACCTCCGCATACACCTGGCTGACCCAGTCGACAAAAACCCTCACGCGCGGCGACAGCTGCCGGTGGTATGGGTAAAGCACGGACACCGGCAGGTCCGGGCATGGCCAGTCGGCCAGCACCTGCACCAGCCGGCCCGCATCGAGATGGGGCTGCACGCGAAAACGCGGCACCTGGATCAGGCCGCAACCAGACAACGCGCACACGGTGTAGTTCTCGGCGTCATTGACCGATACCTCGCTGTCCAGCTTGTACTCGGTGACGGCGCCATCCACGGTCAGTGTCAGCGGGTAGCGGACATCGTGGCTCGCCGAGAAGAACCCGACCGCCCGATGCGCGGCGAGTTCGTCCGGATGGCGCGGCGTGCCGAAGCGCGCCAGGTAGTCCGGACTGGCGCAAATCACTTCCGGCATCAGCGCGAGCCGCTTCACCACGAGCGAGGAGTCGCGCGGCTGCCCCGCGCGCACCACGCAGTCGATGCCTTCCCGTACAAGGTCGACCAGCCGGTCGCCGGAACTGATCACCAGCGCGACTTGCGGATAGCGTTGCCGGAACTGCGCGATGCGCGGCAGGATGATCTCGCGCGCATGCACGCCATGCAGGTCCAGCCGCAGCGTGCCGCGCGGATTGGCCGTGGACGTGCTCAGCGCCGCCTCGGCATCTTCGAGTTCGGTCAGGATGCGCCGGCAGCGTTCATAGAACGCCTGGCCATCGGCCGTCGGGCGTACCTGGCGCGTGGTGCGCTCCAGCAGGCGCGCGCCCAGCGAAGCTTCCATTTCCTTGATCGCATGCGTGGCCGTCGCCCGCGGGATATCCAGCGCGCCGGCTGCCCGCGTGAAACTGCCCAGTTCGACGATGCGGGTGAACAGGCGCAGGGTGTCGAGTCGATCCATAAGGGGCATTAGTCGGCACAAATGGCCGCCCATCGGGCCGGAATTGTTGGCGCTGGTTGGAGAATCCTTTCGGTTTCCTGGTATTTATCCAGCCGGCATCAACGTCCATCATAGCTCCATCGAAACCACGCCGGGGCATTCCCCGGCCCCCACGGAGAGCATCATGGACGCAAGCCATTCCACCACCGGCCGCAAGGCGGCCATCGTCACCGGCGCCTCGCGCGGCATCGGACGCGCCATCGCGCTGCGCCTGGCCGCCGACGGCTTTGACGTGGCGGTGGGTTATGCAGGCAACACCGCGCAGGCGCAGGCCACTGTCGCCGGCATCCGGGAAGGCGGCGGCAATGCGATCGCCGTGCGGGCGGACGTGGCGCGGCCCGACGACGTGACGCGCATGTTCGATGCCGCGCAGGCAGCGTTCGGCCGTGTCGATGTCGTGGTCAACTGCGCCGGCGTGCTGCCCATGGCGAACATCTCGATGGAAAACCTGGAAGCGTTCGACCGCGTGATTGCCACCAACCTGCGCGGCACGTTCCTGGTGCTGTCACAGGCAGCGAGCCGCCTCGGAGCCGGCGGGCGCATCATCGCGCTGTCGACCAGCGTGATCGCGCGCTCGTTCCCTGGCTATGGCCCGTACATCGCGTCCAAGGCCGGCGTGGAAGGATTGGTGCGCGTGCTGGCCAATGAACTGCGCGGACGCGGTATCACGGTGAATGCGGTGGCGCCGGGCCCGGTGGCGACGGAGTTGTTCCTGGAAGGCAAAAGCCAGGCGCAGATCGAGCAGATGGCGAAGCTGCCGCCGCTGGAGCGGCTCGGCACGCCAGAGGACATTGCCGCCGTGGTGTCATTCCTGGCAGGGCCCGATGCGGACTGGGTCAATGCGCAGGTGCTGCGGGCCAATGGCGGGTTCGCATGAGCATCGCGGTGTCATGGCGGCGAGCCGCTATTCACACCGTTCGCGCGCCAGCGACTCGCGCGTATAGCCATGCCGCACGCGCAACTGGTGCTCGACCGCGTCGGCCTGGTCCAGGCACGCGAACATCACGTCGTCCTTGACGCGCTGCGACACACCCTTGAGCCGCGGTGCCTCGTAGGAAATCCGGCGCGCGCGGCAGCGCAGGAACAGCAGCGTCTCGGTGCTGGCGGAGGCAAGCTGGTCCTTGTCGATGCGCCTGCATTCGACCAGGTCCTGCGCCCATGACGGCCCGCTTGCCACGAGCAGGATCAGGCACAGCCAGTTGCGCGGGGAATGGGTCATCGGCATGGGAGTTGGGGACGCTCAGGCCCATCATTGTCCACTGGCACGCGGCTTTCAAGGCGGTCATCACCATTCCCCGGGGGGCGCTGCGCCAAGACAGTGTGTCCAGCCAGCGGGACAATCGCCCGCGAGCCCTCATCGCCACGTAACAAATGTTGCAATGCAATAGATTGCCGCGACATGCCGGGGTGTGCAGCAGCCCCTGATCGGGGTAGGCTCTCAGCCTTCAACGCGCCGCAGTTGCGCGGATTCACGCCAGTCAGCACGGGCCAGATGCCCTCGCCCTCCTCCCCTGCCGCCCCACCCCGGAACCCGGCGGCATTCCAACCGGCGCGAGCCATCCTGCGGCCAGTGCTGATTGCGGCCAGCCCCCTTGCATCGCCGCCCCCTGATAGCAAAACACAACAATGACCGATCTCACAGCCACGCCCAACCAGGCCGCCGCGCCTTCGCCCGAAGAGGTGCGCAAGCGCGTCTTCGCCATCGTTGCCGCCTCTTCAGGCAACCTCGTCGAATGGTTTGACTTCTACGTCTACGCCTTCTGCGCCATCTACTTCGCGCCCTCGTTCTTCCCCAAGGCCGACCCCACCGCGCAACTGTTGAACACCGCGGGCGTGTTCGCGGCCGGCTTCCTGATGCGGCCGATCGGCGGCTGGCTGTTCGGCACCATTGCCGACCGCCACGGCCGCAAGAACTCCATGGTGATCTCGGTGCTGATGATGTGCTTCGGCTCGCTGCTGATCGCGAGCCTGCCGACCTATGGCAGCATCGGCAACTGGGCGCCGGCGCTGCTGCTGCTGGCACGCCTGATACAGGGCCTTTCGGTGGGCGGCGAGTACGGCACCACCGCCACCTACATGAGCGAAGTGGCACTGCGCGGGCGGCGCGGCTTCTTTTCGTCGTTCCAGTACGTCACGCTGATCGGCGGCCAGTTGCTGGCCGTGCTGGTCGTGGTGATCCTGCAGCAGCTGCTCGATGAAGCGGAACTCAAGGCCTGGGGCTGGCGCATTCCGTTCGTGGTCGGCGCCATCACGGCGGTGGTGGCACTGTTCCTGCGCCGCACGCTGCAAGAGACCTCGTCCGCGGCCACGCGCGGCAGCAAGGAGGCGGGCAGCGTGGCGGAGATCTTCCGCAACCACAAGGCCGCCTTCTTCACCGTGCTCGGCTATACCGCCGGCGGTTCGCTGATTTTCTACACCTTCACCACGTACATGCAGAAGTACCTGGTCAACACCGCCGGCATGTCGATCAAGACCGCCAGCTACGTGATGACCGGATGCCTGTTCCTGTACATGTGCATGCAGCCGGTGTTCGGCGCCCTGTCCGACCGCATCGGCCGGCGCAACAACATGCTGCTGTTCGGCGCGCTGGGTGCGCTCGCCACGGTGCCGATCCTGACCGCGCTGCGCACGGTATCGAGCCCCGAACTGGCGTTCGTGCTGATCTGCGTGGCGCTGGCCATCGTCAGCTTCTATACGTCGATCAGCGGCATCGTGAAGGCGGAGATGTTCCCCACTGAAGTACGGGCGCTGGGCGTTGGCCTGGCCTATGCGATCGCCAACGCGGCCTTCGGCGGCTCGGCCGAGTATGTCGCGCTGGGCCTCAAGTCGATCGGCCACGAAACCGCGTTCTACTGGTATGTCACCGCGATGATGGTGATCGCCTTCCTGGTCAGCCTGCGCCTGCCGCGCCAGGCCAAATACCTCCATTACGAGCACTGAGCGCAGCGCCGGCGGCGGGTGCCGCCGGCGGCGCGTGGCAATATACGGGTGCGGATGCCGCCGCCGGCGGCCCGCGCCCTGAACTGCCTGTCTCCCCCATGGATCTCAACGCCCTGCGCCTGTTCGTCGATATCGTCGATGCCGGCAACCTCAGCGCCGCCGCGCGCAAGCTCAAGATGACGCGGGCCAACGTCAGCTACCACCTCAAGGCGCTGGAGGAAGAGCTTGGCGTGCAGCTGCTGCGGCGGACCACGCGGCACGTCGAACCCACGCCCGTGGGCGCCGGGCTCTACGAGCACGGGCGCAATATCCTGGGCGAGGTCGCGGCGGCCAATGCGCTGATCAGCAATATGGGCAAGAGCCTGCAGGGCCATGTGCGCCTGTCGGTGCCGACCGGGCTCGGGCATACCATGCTGTCGCCGCTGCTGGTGCAGTTCAAGCAGCGCTATCCCGACATCCTGCTCGACGTAGTGTTCGACAACCGCGTGCACAACCTGGTGTCGGAAGACGTCGACGTGGCCTTGCGCATCATCTCCACGCCACCCGACTCGGTGGTGGCCACCGAGATCGGCGAGGTCGACTGGGTGGTCTGCGGCGCACCGGCCTACCTGGCCGCGCATCCCGCGCCGCGGGTGCTGGCCGAGCTCGATGGACACGCCGTCGTGTGCGCATCACCGGTCGGCCAGAAGCTCAAGGTGTCCGGCACGCCACCGCAAGGCGGCACCACGCGCGAGCAGGTGGTGCTGGAGCTCACGCTGAGTTCCGATAACTTCGCCTTCCTGAAAGACGCCGTGATGGCCGGGCTGGGCATTGGCCTCTTCCCGATCTACGCCATCGGCGATGAACTGGCCAACGGCACGCTCACTTCGCTGCTGGACGGCTACCGCATCAGCGTGTTCGGCAGCAAGCTCTATATGCTGACCATGCCCAACCGCTACCAGACCCTGGCCACGCGCTGCCTGCTGACCTTCCTGAAGACCGAACTCCAGGCCGTGTGGCCGCGGCTGCACGATACCCCGGCGCCACGCCACGGCTGACCTCACGGTCTATAGTAGGTACACAAGGAAAACCCTTGGTCCCGCCGGTGCCCGGGGGGTGCCGGCCTTCGCATCCAGAGGAGCAATCATGGCTCTCGCAAGTACGCTGGCGAGCTGCATGAGCAGCAAGAATTCGCAGTACGACATCGTCCACCACCCCTACACCCTCAGCAGCATGGCCACTGCAGAGGCTGCGCACATACCTGGAGACCGCCTGGCCAAGACCCTGTTGCTGGAAGACGAGAACGGCTACGTCGCTGCCGTGATCCCGTCGAGCCATCACCTGCACATGGCCGCGCTGTGCGAGCAGACCGGCCGCAAGCTGGTGCTGGCGCATGAAGACGAGATCCGCGAAGTCTTCAAGGACTGCGACCTCGGCGCGATCCCGCCCGTGGCCATGGCGTATGGCATGCAGACCTATGTCGACGACAGCCTGATGAAACACCCCGACGTCTACTTCGAAGCGGGCGACCACCAGGAACTGGTGCACATGAGCATGGACCAGTTCTCGAAACTGATGTCGGATGCCGAACAGGGGCATTTCTCGCGGCGCATGATGTAGCCGCGAACCTGGCGACCGCAACGGCCGGCCATGCGCCGGCCGTGGTCATTTTGCGCTGCAGTCGAGCGTGTAGCGGCCCACCACCGCATTGCCCTCGCGCACCGTCAGGTCCACTTCGCACTTGCCGCCCGGTACGGGCGTCACCGCCATCGACGACACCTGGCTGGGCTGGTCATGCGTCACGTGCACCGTGCCGCTCTGCGCGACGGCCGACGAACTGCCCCGCCCGCTGCTGCGCAGGCGGATGTCGTACTGCAGATCCGCCTCACGGGCCGCGCTGACGTAGGCGGCGATCGTCGTCACGCCATTGGCGGCGTGCGCTTCCAGCCAGGCCTGCAGGTTGATGTCGGCTTGCATGTCGCTCTCCGTGTCATGACGTTGCCGTTGCGCTCAGCCAGTGGCGCGTCGCGCTAGCCGTCCGCATCGTCCGGCAGCGCATGCGCGCTGTCATCCTTGAGCGCCACGCCGGACCCGCCAAGCGCGGCGGCGCCGCGTAGCAGGAATACCAGCCGCTCGGCCGCCCGCGCATAGGACAGCCCTTCGGGCCGCACATTCGAGATGCAGTTGCGCTCCGCATCCGTGCGGCCGATGCGCGGTGCATAGGTCAGGTAGATGCCCAGGCTGTCGGGCGAACTCAGCCCCGGCCTTTCGCCGATCAGCATCACGACCTGGCGCGCGCCCATCGACTCGCCCACTTCATCGCCAAGCGCCACGCGCGATTGTTCGGCGACCACGACCGGCGCCACGGTCCAGCCTTGCGGCAACCGTTCGCGCACGGCGCACAGCAGCGGCACGCCATGGCGCTGCGCGGCCAGCGCGGACAGGCCGTCGGCAATCACGAACACCACATCGGGCGCAGCACCGGGACGTGCGCCGGACAGGCGCGCGCGGCTGGCCTCGTCGAGCCTGCGGCCCAGGTCCGGCCGGCGCAGGTAGTGCGCACGGTCCGGTGCCGCGCTGTGGACGGGCACGCTGGCAAACCCCGCCTGGCCGAGTGCGGCTTCGACCGCCGCACAGTCCAGCGGCAGGTGCACCGCGTCGCGCGCCTGTGCATGGGCCAGTCCGAATTCCAGCACGGTATCGGTGGTCTGGCCGTGCCCGGCGCGGCCAAGCGCAATGCGCGCGCGCGTGAACTGGCGCAACTGCTGCCAGGGGTTGTCCTGCATGACGGGAGACGGGGGAGACGGGGGGGACGGGAGCCTGGTCATGGCGGCGGTCGTGTCGGCGGCTACAGCGAATGCGCCAGTTCAAGCAGCGGCTGACGATCCGCGGGCTCCAGCAGGCGTCCGCTGTCATCGGCGATGCCCATGCGCCGCAGCCAGGCCTCGAACTCCGGTGCGGGCCGCAGGCCGAGTACCTCGCGCAGATACAGCGCATCGTGGAACGACGTGCTCTGGTAGTTCAGCATGATGTCGTCGGCCCCCGGCACGCCCATGATGAAGTTGATGCCGGCCACGCCGAACAGCGTCAGCAGCGTATCCATGTCGTCCTGGTCGGCCTCGGCATGGTTGGTATAGCAGACGTCGCAGCCCATCGGCACGCCGAGCAGCTTGCCGCAGAAATGGTCTTCGAGCCCCGCGCGGATGATCTGCTTGCCGTCATACAGGTACTCGGGGCCGATAAAGCCCACCACCGTATTGACCAGCAGCGGCGAGAACCGCCGCGCCACGGCATAGGCGCGCGCCTCCATGGTCTGCTGGTCCACGCCATGGTGGGCGTTGGCCGACAGCGCGCTGCCCTGCCCGGTCTCGAAGTACATCACGTTGTTGCCCACGGTGCCGCGTGCCAGCGCTTGCGCGGCGTCATGCGCCTCGGCCAGCAGCGGCAAGCTGATGCCAAACGCCGCGTTGGCGCGCTCGCTGCCAGCCACCGACTGGAACACGAGGTCCACCGGCGCGCCCTGCTCCATCGCCCGCAGCGTGTGGGTGACGTGCGTGAGCACGCAGGACTGCGTGGGAATGTCGAACCGGCAGCGCAGGTCGTCGATCATGCGCAGCAGCGACACGATCGCGCCGAGGCTGTCCGAGGCCGGATTGACGCCAATGGTCGCATCGCCGCAGCCATACATGAGGCCGTCGATGATCGAGGCCGCAATGCCCTTGGGGTCGTCGGTGGGATGGTTCGGCTGCAGCCGCACCGAAAGGCGGCCGGGCAGCCCCACGGTGCTGCGAAAGCGCGTCACCACGCGGCACTTGCGCGCGACCGCGACCAGGTCCTGGTTGCGCATGAGCTTGCTCACCGCCGCGGCCATCTCCGGCGTGATGCCGGGCGCCACGCGGGCGAGCGCAGCGCCGTCGGTCTCGTGCAGCAACAGCCAGTTGCGGAAGTCGCCGACCGTGAGGGATGCGATCTCCGCGAACGCGCCGGCGTCGTGGCTGTCGACGATCAGGCGGGTCACCTCGTCGTTCTCATAGGGGACCAGCGCCTCGGACAGGAACTGCGTAAGCGGCACGTCGGCAAGCGCCATGCGCGCCGCCATGCGCTCTTCCTCGCTCGCGGCGGCAATGCCGGCAAGGCAATCGCCTGAACGGGCGGGACTGGCCTTGGCCAGCAGCGTGCGCAGGTCGGCGAAGACGTGGCGGTGCTGGCCGACCGTGTGGAGGAATGCCATGAGTGAAATGAGTTAAGGCTCCGGAGGCTCCGGGGGCTCCGGGGGCTCCGGGGCTGTGACCAGGAGATGGCATGCCGCATTCGCCATCGGAATCAGTATGGCTACTATAGTCCTTCGCGTTCCCGGGCAACTGCCGCCGTGGCGTGGCGCAGACACCATCCCGCCTCGTGTCCGGAATGACGCGATATTGCACAGCGGAGCCGCGCTAAACCTGGCATTCGGGACATACCATGCGCCTGCGTCATCCTTTTCCTATAGCGATGTCGGCGGCGCGCCGACAGCGGCTCTGCCAATCGGTTCCTAGTATCCAGATGCCACCCATGCGGGATCAATAAGGAGAAGCGCCATGGACCGCCGCCAGTTCCTCAAGTGGGGAAGTTTCATGACTGTTTCCGTGGCTGCGGGCGGGCTCGCCGCGTGCGGCGGCGGTGGCTCCGACTCGGAACTCGCCGACACCGGCAGTCCCGAGAACTTCAACTTCTTGCATGGCGTCGCCTCCGGAGACCCGAAGCCCGACAGCGTGGTGGTATGGACGCGAGTGGACGGGAGCAACGGCCAGCGGCCGGTGCAGGTCCGGCTCCAGGTGTCGCTGCAGCAGGACTTCGGCACGCTGCTGGTGAACCAGCACCTTTCCGCGCTGCCCGACTGGGACTACACCTTGCGCAACAAGGTCACAGGCCTGTCGGCGTCCACGCAGTACTACTACCGCTTCCTGCTCGGCAACCGCCCAAGCACGGTCGGCCGCACGCGCACCGCCGCGGCTGCCGGCACGCCGTTGTCGCAACTGCGCTTTGCCTTTATCTGTTGCCAGGACTGGAACGTCAATCACTGGGCCGGCATGGAAGAGCTGGTCCGGCAGGACCTGGACTTCATCGTCCACGTGGGCGACTACATCTACGAGGCCGTGCCCGGCGGCTCGCGCAACGGCAACGTGGAGGACCGGCATGGCGTACTGAAACTGCCGGACGGCACCGTACTGCCGGACGGTTCGATCTACGCGACCACCCTGGCCGACTACCGCTACCTGTACCGCAGTTATCGCAGCGATCCGCGCCTGCAGGCGCTGCACGCGGCCTTCCCGGTGATCGCCATCTGGGACGACCATGAATTCTCCGACAACGGCTGGCAGGACCGCCAGACGTACAGCGCCGACGACGACGCGACACCGCGCACCGCGCGGCGGCGCAGCGCCAACCAGGCGTGGTTCGAGTTCCTGCCAGCCGACGTCACGATCGACCTGAACAATCCGTCGTTCCAGAACATCCAGATCTACCGGTCGTTCACGTTCGGCAACCTGGCCACGCTGCTGATGACCGACGAACGCCTGTACCGCGCCGACCATATCATTCCCGAGCAGTCGACGGGCGGTGCCGTAGGCGCGCGCTCCTTCGTGCCGGCCGACAAACTGGCCGCGGCCGAAGCCGCCAAGATCGCCGCCGCCGGCAATACGCTGACGCCCGTGTCCATGCTGGGCGACACCCAGCGCGCCTGGTGGCAGGACCGCGTCGGCGGCGCGAATACCACGTGGAAGCTTTGGGGCAACGAACTGGCGATGCTGCGCATGCAGGTGGATGTCGTGAAGGCGCTTGCCGACCTGATCGCCAAGGGGCTCGCGCAGCTCAACGGCGTGCTGGCGCCGCTGGTGACGGACATGACCAACGCGCTGATCAGCGACCTGCGCGGCGCCAGGGCGGCGGGCACGCTTGCCGGGCTCACATACCCCGCACTGCGCAACGTGGTGTCGCGCGTGGGCATCAACGATGCCACCTTCGACGCCACCATCAAGCCCTTCATCGACAAGCGGCTGCCGTCGATCGAACTGCTTGACCGCATCATCATCAACGCGGACCAGTGGGACGGCTACAACGCCGAGCGCAAGAACCTGATGGCCTTCCTGAAGGCCAACAGCGTACGCAACGTCGTCACGCTGAGTGGCGACATCCATGCCTTCTTCGCCGGTCAGGTGATGGACGACTACGATGCCGCGAGCCCGGCGCCGGTGATGGTCGACCTCGTCACGGCCGGGGTGTCGAGCAACACGCTGCTGAGCCGGCTGCGCGCCAGGGTCGACAACGACCAGGCGTTCGCGGCGCTGCACGAGCTCATCTACAGCAACGCCGGCAGCACCCTGGCGAACGCCCTCAATGCCACACTGCGCACGTTCAATCCGTGGCTGCGGCACGTGGAAACCAATGCCGAAGGCTATGCCCTGGTAACGCTCACCCCCGCCAGGCTCAGTTGCGCCTTCCACGTGATGAAGCCCCTGGAAGGCACCACGGCGCCGGCACAGCCGGCCACGGCCAGCGTGCAGGTGATCGAGGTCGCGTCGGGCGCCACCGACGTCACGCTGGTCTAGCCGGAGGGTATGCAGGGGCAGCCAGGCCGTTCCTCAGCGCGACCGCGCCTGCACGGCACGTGCGATGCGGCCGCTGCGGGTGGCTTCCATGACCAGCGTGATCATCAGCAGCACCAGTGCCATGGCGAATACCACGTAACCGACGTTTCCGCCCTCGATCGCGAAGAGATCCGGCGAGTACGACGGGCTGGTGCAGATCATGTTGCCGGCCGACATGCCCGTATAGTGCATGCCGCACACAGCAAGGCCCATCACCAGGGCGGCGCCGAATTGCAGCGGCCCGGTCCTGACCGTGGTTGCCAGCCAGAGGCCGATCACCGACACCACCACGGCAATCAGGACTTTTCAACCCGAAGCTTTCAGTCCTGGCCGGCCATCTCAGCCGGCTGCCGCTCCAGGATCGCACTGCGCACGTTCTGCACGTGCGCCGCGCCGGCCGCCTCGGCCGCATCGGGGTCGCCGGCAAGCACGGCCGTGGCGATGCGGCGGTAGTCGTCCAGGCGCATGCGCGGCAGCGAAGCGAGCCGGTGCTGCGCGTGCACGATCGGCATGTGGATGGTCGGAAACAGACGCCGCAATTCGCGGTTGTCGCCCATTTCAAGCAGCGTCCGATAGAAGTGCCGCCGAGTGCTCGAAAAGGCCTCCACGTCATGGGCCTTTTCCGCCGCGACCAGTCCCTGTACCGAAGCGCGCAACGCCTGCGCCAGTCCGCGGTTGCCGCGGCCGCGCGTGGCGGCGCGCGCGAGCAGTCCGGTCATGCGCTCCGCGACATCCAGCACGTCCAGGGTTTCCTGCAGGCTCAGCCGGCGGATGATCGCGCCGCGATGGCGCGGGAGGTCGACGATGCCCTCGGCAGCCAGCCGCTGCAGCGCCTCGCGCACGGAATTGCGGCCGACGCCGAAATGCGCCACCAGGTCGGTTTCGACCAGCCGCTGGCCGGGCGCGAAACCGCCCAGCTCCAGGCCGTTCACGATCCCGAAGAACACCGTATCGGACGCACTGCGGCCCGCCAGGCCGGACGCAACGGACGTATCGCTGGACATTTCAGGGGAGGGAGAGGTCGTTCTTGGCACGGGCGCGATTCTAATGGATTGGCCGGACATCAGGGTTCGACACCGTTGACATGGGATGAAATCATCCTACAATCCGGTCCTGTTATGCAAACGGATGGAGATACCGATGGGGGAGACGTTGCCTGGCCTGGCTGGCAAGCGGGCGCTGGTCACGGGGGCATCGAGCGGGCTGGGAGCGCACTTTGCGCAACGGCTGGCCGCGCACGGCGCCGAAGTGGTGCTGGCGGCACGGCGCACCGATGCGCTGCAAGCGGTGGCGAAGCAGGTGGAACAATTCGGGCGCGCGCACTGCGTGGCGCTCGACGTGACCAGCGCCGCTTCCCGCGCCGCACTGGTGGACACCGCGGGGCCCATCGACATCCTGGTCAACAACGCGGGGCTGGTACGTGAAGCGCCGGCCTTCACGCATACCGAGGAAGACTGGGATGCGGTGCTCGACACCAACCTCAAAGGCATGTTCTTCCTGGCGCAGGCACTTTCCCCGGGCATGCGC
Organism: Cupriavidus sp. 22TCCZM01-5; assembly: GCF_057798915.1. Taxonomy (NCBI): domain Bacteria; kingdom Pseudomonadati; phylum Pseudomonadota; class Betaproteobacteria; order Burkholderiales; family Burkholderiaceae; genus Cupriavidus; species Cupriavidus sp. 22TCCZM01-5. Next base: position 27,929 of record NZ_JBYOJR010000035.1, on the reverse strand, counting down.
GAACGCGGTGGCGGCAGCATCATCAACGTGGCGTCGATCCTGGGGCTGCGGCAGGCTGGTGGCGTGGTGTCCTATGCGGTGTCCAAGGCGGGCGTCGTGCAACTGACGAAGACGCTCGCACTGGAATGGGCGCGCCATGGCATTCGCGTGAATGCCATCGCCCCCGGGTACATCGATACCGAACTCAACCGCGACTTCTGGCAGACCGACGCCGGCAAGGCGCTGATCCGCCGCATTCCGCAGCGCCGTCTCGGACAGCTCGAGGACCTGGACGGGCCGCTGCTGCTGCTCGCGTCCGATGCCTCGCGCTACATGACGGGCGCCGTACTGGCCGTCGACGGCGGCCACCTGGTCAACACACTCTGAGGGAATGGCACCCATGTTTACACCCTGTCCCACCGAACGAAGCGAGCAGATCGCGGACCGCGTCGAGCGCTTCGTGCGCGATGTCGTGGCGCCTTACGAGCGGGATCCGCGCTGCACCGCGCATGGCCCCACCGCCGAACTGGTCGAGGAACTGCGCGCCAAGGCCCGCGCGGCAGGCGTCATGACGCCGCATATCCTGGCCGACGGCAGCCACCTGGACCAGCGCGAAACGGCCGCCGTGCTCAAGCGCTCGGGCCTGTCGCCGCTCGGCCCGGTCGCCGTCAATACCATGGCGCCCGACGAGGGCAATATGTTCCTGCTCGGCAAGGTGGCATCCGCCGCGCAGAAGGCGCGCTTCCTTGACCCGATCGTGCGCGGCGACGCGCGCTCGGCGTTCTTCATGACCGAACCCGCGGAGGAAGGCGGCGCAGGATCGGATCCGTCGATGCTGAGTACCACCGCGGTTCGCGACGGCGACGACTGGGTGCTCAATGGCCGCAAGAAGTTCATTACCGGCGCGGAAGGCGCAAAGGTCGGCATCATCATGGCGCGTACCGGCGACGGCGAGCGCGCGCAGGCGACGATGTTCCTGGTCGACCTGCCCCACCCCGCCATTCGCACCGAGCGCATCCTCGACACCATCGACAGCTCGATGCCGGGCGGCCATGCGCTGGTCGTGATCGACAACCTGCGCGTGCCGGCCAGCCAGGTGCTCGGCGAAGTCGACGAAGGCTTCCGCTATGCGCAGGTACGGTTGTCGCCGGCGCGGCTGTCGCATTGCATGCGCTGGTTCGGTACGGTCACGCGCGCGGACGAGATCGCACGGGCCTACGCCACCACGCGCAAGGCGTTCGGCAAGCTGCTGATCGACCACGAGGGCGTCGGCTTCATGCTCGCGGAGAACCTGATCGACCTGCAGCAGGCGGCGCTGATGATCGACTGGTGCGCGGGCGTGCTCGACACGGGATCGGCGGGCACCAGCGAAAGTTCGATGGCCAAGGTGGCCGTGTCGGAAGCGCTGTTCCGCGTCGCCGACCGCTGCGTGCAGATCCTGGGCGGCAACGGCGTGGCGCGCGACACGATCGTCGAGCAGGCCTTCCGTGAACTGCGCGCGTTCCGCATCTATGACGGCCCCACCGAAGTCCACAAGTGGTCGCTCGCGAAGAAGATCAAGCGCGACACGCTCGGGGCGAAGCAGCATGGCTGACCGGATCCCCGCTTAAGCGCCAGGACATGACGCCGCGCCCGTCCCCCTTCCAGCGCGCGCTCGCAGTACTGCGCGCGGTCTCCGACCCTTGCAAGGGAAGAAAGCTGCACGTCATCCGGGTCGGGCCGCGATCCACGCGGAACTGAAACCTTCCCGGCCTGCCCTATGTAGACCCGGACCCTTCGGCTGCATCCGCCATATCCGGCTGACCGGGCCCGTCGGAAAGTGGACAATCCGCATTGTCGGACGGCTGCGATGCCGGTATTCGACCCTTCAGGAGACACAGATGACCAGCAAGAACACGATCTGCCTTTGGTATGACGGTGATGCGCTCGACGCCGCGAACTTCTACGCCAAGACATTTCCAGACAGTGCGGTCCAGGCTGTGCACCGTGCCCCGGGCGACTATCCCGACGGCAAGGAGGGCGATGTGCTGACCGTCGAGTTCACCGTCGCCGGCATTCCCTGCCTGGGGCTGAACGGCGGCCCGCATTTCAAGCACTCCGAGGCGTTCTCGTTCCAGATCGCCACCGACGACCAGGCCGAAACCGATCGCTTGTGGAACGCGATCGTCGGCAACGGTGGCCAGGAGAGTGCCTGTGGCTGGTGCAAGGACCGGTGGGGACTGTCGTGGCAGATCACCCCGCGCGCGCTCACCGCGGCCTACACCGATCCCGATCGCGCCGCGGCCAAGCGCGCGTTTGAAGCGATGATGAGCATGACCAAGATCGACATCGCCGCGATCGAGGCGGCCCGCGCGGGACGCAGCCCGACGTAGCGTTGATGGCGCTGCCTGTGCGTGGCCGGGTTGCAATGACCCGGTTTCGTCCGCCGGATTTCGCCTGATAGAGGCGCGGATCGCCACCATCGACAGCGAAGCTGCTCGGCCACCGCTGCCGCAATCGCCGGTGCCGGGCAGTAGCACGCCAGACTCTTTACCGCCCTGCGCGCCGGCAGACCGCTCGACCGAGCATGCGTCGTGGACATAAATGATTTTTTCCAAGGACTGAAAATTTTCGTGGCACCGCCCTGGCCGAAGCGAGTGTCCATAGAATGACCGTGCCGCATTGCGGAGCCGGTTCGTTCCCGCCTCGCCGTGAAAGTCCGGCTCACGCCTTCCTCCTTCTGGGTTGATATGAGCCAGCTCTTGCGATATCCGGCCATCCTCTTCGTCCTGTTGCTGGTCCTGCTGGCCATGGCTACGGCTGCCGGCGCGCTGGTGCTGCGCCGCATCAGGCCCATTGCCGACGAAAGCCGCGAAGACTTCAGCATCGTCCAGGGCGCCACGCTGACACTGCTGGCCCTGCTGATCGGCTTTACCTTGTCGATGGCGGTGGGGCGCTACGACCAACGCAAGAACCTGGAAGAAGAGGAAGCCAACGCGATCGGCACCGAATACCTTCGGGCCGACCTGATGGAGCCGGAAAGCGGCGACAAGGCCAGGAAACTGCTGGCCCGCTATCTGGACCAACGCATTCGCTACTACGTGGCGCGCGGCGGACAGGACTTGCAGGAAATCGGCGCCGCCACCGCCCAGCTGCAAGACGAGATGTGGAAGGTCACGCGCGACGCCGCGCGGAAGACGCCAACCCCGATCACCGGGCTGGTGGTCGGCGGCATGAATGACGTGATCAACTCGCAAGGGTATGCGGAAGCGGCATGGCGAAACCGCATTCCGGTGGCGGCCTGGGGCTTGATGATCGCCATCGCCGTGTTCAGCAGCGTGATGCAGGGCTACGGGGCCAGGACCGCGCGGGCGCGGATCGGGCTGCTTCTGATCATGCCCCTGACGGTGGCGCTTTCGCTCGCGCTGATCGCCGATATCGACAGCCCGCGGGGCGGGCTGATCCGCGTAGCGCCGCAGAACCTGCTTGGCTTGCAGGAATCCCTGCCCCGCTAGCTGGCGGCACGCGCGGCGTCTTGCGCCAGTTCGAGCCGGTTCCCGCCCAAAACGCGACGGGCGATGGTGCCGGCCATCGAATCCGACCGCCCTGAAGAGGGGAAAAGTGGGGTCCGGAAAAATAGTTCTTCGCCGATGTCACACCCGCGGGGGCTGGCTCGTCATGTCGTCGTAACCCTTGAAAGGAGATTCAACATGACTGCCAAGCTCGACCCGTTTGCCGCCGCCCCCGCCCAGATGAAGTCCTGGATGGGCACATCGCTCGCCGTGGCGGGCAGCCTTGAGCCGAGCCTTGTCTCGCTGGTCGAAGTGCGCGCCTCGCAGATAAACGCCTGCGCGAACTGCATTAACATGCATGCCGCGGACGCCCGCGAGAGGGGCGAAACCGAGCAGCGCCTTTACCTCCTGTCCGCCTGGCGCGAGGCGCCTTGCTACACCGACCGCGAACGCGCGGCGCTCGGCTGGACAGAGGCGCTGACCCGCTTGTCCGAAGGCCATGCGCTCGACAGCGCCCGCACGGCGCTCAACGACCATTTTTCCAGGGAAGAGCAGGTGAAGCTCACGCTCATGATCAATGTCATCAACGGCTGGAACCGCCTCGCGGTCGGCTTCGGCCTGTGGGTCGATCCGGCGGCGGCGAAGGCGGCGGCCAAGGCCTTCGCCGGATGACGGACGCCAACCTCACGGATGCCGCGGCGAGCTTCGAGCCGCTGCGGCGCAAGCTGATCCGGGTCGCGTACCGGATGCTCGGTTCCGTCGCGGATGCCGAGGACATCGTGCAGGACGCCTATATCCGCTGGGTGAACGCCGAACGCGCCGAGGTGCGCGTGGCCGAGGCGTTCCTGCGCCGCATGGTCATGCGGATGTGCCTGGACCAGCTCAAGTCCGCGCGGCACCAGCGCGAGACCTACATCGGGCCGTGGCTGCCCGATCCCGTGCTCGAGGAAGACGAGCAGGAAGACGTCACGCTGCCGCTGATGCTAGCGCTCGAACGCCTGTCGCCGCTCGAGCGCGCGGCGTTCCTGCTGCACGATGTCTTCGGGCTGGAGTTCGACGAAGTCGCCAAGACCATCCAGCGCGAGCCGGCCTCGTGCCGCCAGCTCGCGGCGCGGGCGCGTACCCATATACGGGAATCGCGCCCGCGTTTCCAGGTCGAAAAGGAGCGTGGTCTCGAACTCGCCAAGGCGTTCTTCGACGCATCACGCAGCGGCGACATGAGCGCGCTCGGCGCCATGCTGGCCGCCGACGTGAGCCTGCATGCGGACGGCGGCGGCAAGCGCCCGGCAATCGGCCACCCTGTGCTTGGCTTCGACGAGGTGATGCGCGTGCATGCGCAGCTGTCGAAGCTCTTTCAGAAGCTGGGCTCGACCTTCGTGCGCGCGGTGTTTATCAATGGCCTGCCTGGCTTTGTCACGCTGGAGTCGGATGGAGAGTTGCAAACGACGGCGCTGGAGATTGAGGACGGCAAGATCGCGGCGATTTATGTGGTGCGCAATCCGGAGAAGTTGCGGCATTTGCATTAGCGGGTCATCTCCCTCGCCAACAGCTCGGCGTTGAGGCGGATCGAACGCGCCAGCTCCAGGCCAACAAAGGCTATGCCACGGCGCGCAGTGCGCTGCAGTGCAAGGCCCTCCCTAACTGGCCGGATGGCAAGAAGTCCCTTGCAAGGGGCCGGAGTATTCCAATGCCGCGCCGCGGCACTATTTTCCGAACAGACGGAGAGCCGGGGTCACACCGTGGTAGAGTCAATCGCCATTCTTCACCGGAAGCCCTATGCCGCCCCCCGTTGAACTTCGCCCCGTCGATTCGGCAGCCCATCAACCGGACATGGAAAGCGCCGCCGATACGCGCGGCGTGACCACGCAGCTGCCGGCATTGGTTCCGGCGCAAACCGCCCTGGTGGTCATGCACTACCAGGCCGACATCATGGCGCTATTCCCGTCGGTCGCCCCCACCCTGCTCTCCAATACGCGCAGACTGTGCGACGCCGCACGGGCCAGGGGCGTCAGCGTCTATTTCGCCAAGATCCACTTCAGTCCGGGCTACCCGGAAGTCAGCCCGTTGAACCGGAACGGACAGGGGATCAAGAAGCTGGGGCTTTTCGTCGACGACCAGATCTCGCCGGAACTCGGCCGGCAGGCCACGGAGCCTCTCATCATCGCGCATCGTGCCAGCGTGTTCTTTGGCACCGACCTGCAGGTGAGGCTCTCCGCCCAGGGGATCGATACGCTGATCATGGCGGGCATTGCGTCGACCGGTGTTGTGCTGTCGTCGGTCGCGTATGCGAGTGATGCGGACTTCCGCTTGCTCACCGTCAAGGACTGCTGCTACGACCCGGACCAGGTCGTGCACGAGCATCTTTTTTCAACGGCATTCGATTCACGCACAACCGTGCTCTCGCTCGCCGATGCCTTGGGGTGGCTCGCCTAGCACGGGCCGGGACGCCGACAGTCCGGAGAATATGAACATGTCCGCAGATTCCGGTCGCAATGGTGCTGAAGGCAGCTACCGGACCCTGCAGTACTTCGGCTGGATGACCCTGTTCATCTATCTGGCTACGCCGGGCGGCGCCCTGATCGATATTCAGGCTTCTTACATACTCAAGAACCAGTTGCATGCGACGGCGACGCAGATCTCCACATTCCGCCTGCTGACGGGCATCCCCGTGTACGTGGCATTCGCCTTTGGCCTGGCGCGTGACCAATGGAACCCGCTGGGATTGCGGGATCGCGGCTTCTTCCTGATCTTCGCTCCCGCGACCGCAGCCGCGCTCGCCTGGATGGCGTTTTCAGGCTTCTCATACGCCGGCCTGCTCGCCGGCATGATGCTGGCCATGGTCTCGTCCCGGTTTGTCGCCGCGGCGTATCAGGGGCTGGTCGCCCTGGTTGGCCAGGAAAAGCTCATGTCCGGACGCCTGAGCGCCCTGTTGAATGTGATCAGCTCCGTTCCGGTTGTTGCTGGCGCGTTGGCCTCCGGCTATGTGTCCGACCATCTTGCCGCGAAGGACGCCTTCTTCCTTGTCGCGTCGCTCAATCTGTTGATTGCCGTGCTGGCACTATGGAAGCCCGCTTCGGTCTTCGGCCATCTCTATGAGAAGCCGCAGGCCAGCAGCACGGATTTCTTGGGGAATGTCAGGCGGCTGGCAAAGCATAAGGCCGTCTACCCGGCGGTTCTCATCTGCCTTCTATGGAATTTTGCGCCGGGCGCGGCCACGCCGCTGCAGTTCTACCTGAGCAATACGCTGCATGCGTCGGATGCGATTTACTCGTACTACAACGGTATCTTTGCCGCCGCCTTCGTTCCAACGTTCTTGCTGTATGGCTATCTGTGCAAGCGGGTATCGCTGGACAAGCTGCTGTGGTGGGGAACGATCATCGCGATACCACAGATGATTCCGCTGGCATTCATTCATTCGGCCGATCTCGCCCTTGTCCTGGCGGCGCCGATAGGACTGATGGGCGGTATCGCCACGGCGGCGTACTTCGATCTGGCGATCCGGTCCTGTCCGCCGGGCCTGCAAGGAACCCTGATGATGCTGGTGGATGGCGTTCTGGCGCTCTCGGCGCGCGCCGGCGATCTGTTGGGATCCTGGATCTACAACAGCGACGCTACGCACGGATTTACCTACTGCGTGATCGCAACCACGGTGGTGTACGCGCTGATCCTGCCGCTGATTCCCCTGGCGCCGAAGGCATTGATTGCCACCAGGGATGGGGAATCCAGCGCGGAGCTCGAGGCCGCAGAGATTAACGAGATCCGTAGAAGCTAGTACGCGCAGGACCAATTTGCCTGCGCGATCAAAGTCCCCGGTTGGCTGGCCAAGTGATCCGAACATTCCTGCTCACTGCGGGCAAGGATTACTCTGCACTAAATGCGGGTAAGTCCATGGCCAGCCTGGACGTCACATCGACAGGCCCGCCACACATGCCGGTTTGCGCCGGCAAGAGACGGACAGCGAGCATTTTTCCCTCGATGAACCAGCAGTAAGTGTCCTACCCCACGCGCATTGCAATGCGTACTTGGGTAGCCGACGACTTTTGACTAGCTTGGAAGCCTCGGGCCGCTTCGATGGGGAATCAACATGAAGAGGGTCATAGCGCGCGTGGCCGCGATGGTTGCCATTGGCCTTGCCGCTGTCAGCGGCGCGCGGGCCTCGGACATTGCCTGTAAGTCACCTGCCGGGGGATCTTCGGTTCACTGCGAGGACCCGGAAGGCGCCGGAACAAGATGCACGCTTGCCACCGACGGCGCCCGCCCGCGCACGCGCCAGCAGCACCACCTGATCTGCGACTCTGCCACGCTGTCGGGGCGCTACGAGCGTATCTACGCCGAGCAGCAGCGGATGCTGCGCAAAGGCACCCTTCAGGACGCTGACATTGCGGCATGGCGCGCGCGGCGTGATGCCTGCGACTCGGCACGCTGCCTGGAAAGCATGTTCGCCAAGTTCTGGCGGGACCGGGATGCAATGCGGAACACACCGGGCCGGCCGGCCTCACCGCACCCCGCTGCTACGGCTACACCAGACCCGGTCAGGCGTGAGCCGGCGCCGGCTACTGCGCCGACACAGCACGCCCAGGAAGCGCCGACGTTGACTGAGCCGCTTGTCACGCCGGTCAAGCCAGTGCCCATCGAGCCCGCTCGCCCGATTGCCGCCGCCGTCTCTGAAAGACCGGCTGACTGGGGAGCGGATGCCCGCCGCTCTGCAAAGAGCGTCGACAGTAGCCCGGGCAATCTACGTCCGGCCACGCTTGTGCTGGAGAGTCTGTTTTCCGGCCTTGCCATCCTGGGCATGGGCGCGGGATTCCTGTGGACGCGCCGTAGCGCTCGCACATACGATGGACCAAAATCCGCCATCCCGGCGGCCATGGTGATCGCCTATGGCTTGCTCTTGGTGAATGCGCTGCTGCTTCCGTTCACGCTTGGCTTAAAGTAGGTGCGTACTGGGCGGCGCGTGCGTGCTCCGCATTGCGTTATGTCTAACTGGCGCTACGACTCCAGAATCTCCAGACCGTTCTCAGCACACCATTGCCTCAGCGCTCTTTCGACAGAGTCGGCTTCAAACGAATGCCAGAGTTCGAGAATGCCTTTGCGCGCCAGCATATCTTTGAAGCAAGCGTAAGCGCGTGGCAGTCGGAAGAATGCTTCAACCTGTTCATAACACTCAGGCAACTCTTGTGCGACAAATTGGAGGGCGAGATTTCTTCCAAGATCGAGCTCGTTTTTATGCGGTATCGGAAGGTAGCGGTCCGAAGTTTCAAGGTCGTCAGGAATCTCGTCGTCGAAGTCGTCGTCGAAATCAGAAGTCCAATAGACTTGACCGGTATCGAGTGAGACATACGCGTTGTGATCCATTGGCGCAGCAGAACTAACGAAGTCCAAAGCCATGGAAAGATCGTCGAATTTGACTGCGACCATGCCTGTTACTCCCACGGGTTACGCCCGATCAATGGCTGCGCCGCATCCCCATCAACACATCCGATGCCGCCCGAACACAGAGCGCTCCCTCGATCAGGACCGGTTACGCCCGCATCTCAGCCAGCCCGGACCAGCCTGCGCGCCGTTCGATGGCCTCGCCAGCCGCCAGGCAAAGCGCCTCCTGGAAGCGCCCCGCCACCAGTTGCACACCCATCGGCGTGCTGCCTGCCATGCCGGTCGGCACCGACAAGCCCGGCAGGCCGAGCATGGCCGGCGCCAGCAGCGGGCTTTGCGCATCCAGGATTTCGCGCATGGCGGCATCGCCCTGCTGGTCCGCGTCGACCGCGAACGGGCGCTGCCATGAGACCGGCATCAGCAGCAGCGGATATTGCGCAAGAAAGAGTTGCCAGTCGCGCAGCAGATTGGAGCGCAGGGCCAGCGCGTCCATATAGCCCACGAGATCCAGATCCGGGGCCAGCCGGTACATGCTGCCGAAGGCACGGCAGATCGCGTCATCGCCATCGTTCTCTACGGCTTGCCGTACGCTGGCCTTGGTCTCGTTCATGGTGAGTGCCAGCCACAGCTCCGTTGCCTCGGTGAAGCGCGGCGGGGCGGCTTCCTCGACCGTATAACCGGCCTGTTCCAGCCACCGTGCCGCCTGCGCGACCGCCGCGGCGACCTCGGGGTCGGCGCGGTAGCCCGGCAGCGAGGTGCATACTGCGACTCTTGTACCCGCCTGATGGGCATTGGCCGGCTGCGCGGCATCCAGCGGCGCGGGCGTCCACCATGGGTCCCTGGCATCGCCCGCGGACATCGCCGCCAGCGCCAGGCGCAGGTCCGCCACGCTGCGCGCGAGCGGCCCCTGCACCGAGGTCATGTGCATGCCGATGGTGCGCTCCCGCGACTGGGACGGGTTGAACGCCGGCACCCGCCCGAAGCTCGGCCGCAGGCCTGCCACGCCGCAGGCATAGGCGGGATAGCGGATCGATCCGCCCTGGTCGTTGCCGTGCGCGAGCGGGCCGATGCCGGCCGCCACCGCTGCCGCCGCGCCGCCGCTGGAGCCGCCGGGCGTACGCGTGGCGTCGTAGGGATTGAGCGTGCGGCCGTGCGGGGCGTTGTCGGTGAACCAGCGCATCGAGAACGCCGGCGTATTGTTGCGGCCGATGATGATGGCTCCCGCCTTGCGCAGGTTGGCGACCACCGGGCTGTCGGCAGTGGCCACGGTGCTGCGGTAGGCCGCTACGCCATTGGTCGTGGCGCGCCCCGCCTGGTCCACGTTCACCTTGATCGTCACGGGCACGCCGTGCAGCGGGCCCACCGGCTCGCCGCGTGCCAGCATGGCATCAGCCTCGGCGGCGGCGTGCAGGGCTTCGTCGGCCAGCACCTCGACCACCGCGTTGAGGCGGGGGTTGACGTCGTCCAGCCGCGCCAGGCAGCTTGCCGCCGCCTCGCGGCACGAGATTTCCCGGGAGGCGATATGCCGGGCGAGATCGACGGCGCTCAGGCGCCACAGTTCTTTGCTCATGGATGGTCCGTTGTGGTTGTGGATGTGATGGATTCGATGACGCCTACGCCGATCCGGCGCGGCGGCAAGCGTGCAATCATTCGGCCTTGATGCCGGCGCGCTTGACGGTGGCGCCCCAGCGGGGCACCTCGCTGCGGATCAGGCTGGTAAATGCCTCGGGCGTGGAGGGCATGGCCTCGATCGACAGTGCGGCATTCGCCTTGACCACGGCGGGATCTGCCAGGGCCTTGTTGAGCGCGGCGTTGAGTTTGCGGATGACGGGCATGGGCGTGCCCGCCGGCGCCACCAGCCCGCCCCAGGCCACCACCTCGAAGCCCTTGATGCCGCTCTCGTCCATGGTGGGCACCTGCGGCAGCACCGGCACGCGCTGCAGGCTGGTCACGGCCAGCGCCTTGATCTGCTTGCCGGCAACGAACTGCTGGATGCCCGAGACGTTGTCGAACATCACATCGACCTGGCCGTTGACCATGTCGCCCAGTGCCTGCGCGCCGCTCTTGTAGGGCACGTGCAGCATCTTGATGGCGGTGCTGCCCTGCACCAGCTCACCCGCCAGGTGAGCGCCCGAGCCGATGCCCAGCGACCCCATCACCACCTTGCCGGGGCGTTGCTTCGCGTATGCGATTAGCTCGGCAAGGTTGTTGGCCGGCAGGTCCTTGCGCGCCACCAGCACATAGGCGTTGCCGATGGCCAGGCCAATCGGCGCGAGATCCTTTTCCGGATCGTAGGGAAGCTTGGTGTAAAAGGTGCGGTTGACAGCCAGCGTGACCATATTGCCGTAGCCGATGGTGTAACCGTCGGCAGCGGATGTGGCCACCAGCTTGGTCCCGACGATGCCGCCGGCGCTGGGCCGGTTGTCGATCACCACCGGCTTGCCCAGTTCGCGGCCCATCGCCTCGGCGATCGGGCGCAGCGCTACGTCCGCGCCCGCGCCGGCCGCGTAAGGCACCACCATCTTGAGCGGCCGCTCCGGCCACTCGGCCCGGGCCAGCGGCGGCGCGGTGCTTAGGGCTGATATCGCCAGTGCGGCCATTGCCCGTACTGTGAAACGGGTGACGCCCGGTCGTTCTGCCGGGTTGCGCGTCTTCTCCATGTGTCTCCTCGCTGTTTTCCTTGCATTGGCATGGGGTTCGCAACAAGGCTACGCAGATAGAATGAAAGCCAAAAGACGCTAAATTCTTGATAATGACAACTTAGGGTTGTCGTCGCATCGCCAGCAAGCGCAAGACATCTCACAGAACGGGAAGCGAGGGAGACAACGTGAAGGACCATCACCTGAAGGCATGGCTGAGCCTGGTGGAGACCGGCAGCATCCGCGGCGCGGCGCGCAGCCTGCACCTGAGCCAGGCCGCCATTACCAAGGCCATCCGCGAACTGGAACAGGACCTGGATGCGCCGCTGATCGTGCGCAGCTCGCGCGGCGTGACGCTGACCGAATGCGGTCACCAGCTCACCCTGCGGGCGCGGCTGGCGCAGGCGCAGCTTGCATTGGCACGGCAGGACATCCGCCAGTTGCAGGGCGGCAAGCAGGCGCACGTATCGGTAGCCGTCACGCCGATGGTCTTCCTGAGCCTGCTGCCCGACGTGATCCGCGCCTTCCGCAAGCGCATGCCGCTGGCCGAGCTCACGGTGGAAGAAGGCATGATGCCGCTGGTACTGCCCGCGCTGCGCGATGGCACCGTCGACTTCGCCGTCGCCGCGCCGGGACAGCAAGCCATCGGCAGCGAGTTCACCTTCGAGCCGCTGCAGAGGCTGGAAATCATGGTCGCCTGCCGCCGTGGCCATCCTCTGGAACACGTGACCGAGTGGGAACAACTGCTTGATTGCGAATGGCTGATGCACCTGTCGCCGGGCAGTCATCACACCTATATGCTCGACAAGTTGCGGGAGGCAGGTATTCCGGTGCCGGCACGCATCATCAAGGCCAATACCTTTGGCGTGAGCTGGAACCTGATGACGCGCAGCGATGCGCTGCTTTCCTGTCCGGCCGGGCTGCTCGGCGTGGAACCCTATGCGCAGCAGGTGAGTCGGGTGCCGTTGCGGATGCCGTTGCCGCCGATCACGCTGGGGATTCTGACGCTGCGGGATACGCCGCTGTCGTTGGCGGCGGAGACTATGGCGGAGTTGTTCAGAAAGGAGATTGCAGTGAACGGGAAGAAGCTGGCGACGGGATGACCGGATCAGGACCCGGCTGCAACCGCATCGGGCGAACTATCGGCAGTGCGGATTGTGCCGATGGTTCGCACTGCCAAATCAGTCAACCAAGCAAACTTCGGCGTACAGCGGTCACTCGTCATACGCAATAACTAGCGAGTTCCATCGGCCTCAGCGATCTGTTACCCCGTCCGTCCTGAACGACTGCCCAGGACTCCTGAGATATTCGCGATTTCCGAAAGCGACCATGTGAGCCGATCGAACGAGATTGCAATCAGAACGCGGCTTATTATTTCCTGCTGCATGCCGCGGATTGCGATTGCCGGTAGCGCCCCGGACTTTGTCCAACGATCCGTTTGAACGCGGAATTGAAGGCAGCCTCTGAACCATAGCCGATGCTTTCGGCGACCGAAGCTATACTTTTCCCTTCTCGCAGCGCGGCGCCAGCTTTTGCGATACGCCAATCGGTCAGATAATCGATGGGCGTCATGCCGACTAGCGTCCTGAAGCGCTCGGCAAACGTCGTGCGCGACATGGCCACCGCCGCCGCGAGTTCATCGACTTTCCAACGCCGGGCTACGTCCTCATGGATGAGGGCAAGGGCGGTCCCGATCTTCGGATCGGCCAGCGCGCCAAGCCAACCCGGCGTATGCGCTCCCGACGCCAAATATTCGCGCAGGACTTGCACAAGTACCATGTTCGCGAGGCTCGCTGCGGCAACCGACGCGCCCGGGCGGGGCGTCTCCGTTTCAAGCCGCAGCAGATCGAGCACGGCGCGCAGCGCCGGAGCCGTTTCAGAAGCAGCCGGAATATGGATAAGCGGCGGCAAGGACTTCAGCAAGAGTTCGCTGGTATCGGCGTCGAAGACGAAGCGGCCTCCGGCTGCACTGACCTTCTCCCCGCTGCGGCCATAACGCACGATCCCGTCTGCGCAAAGGCTCGTGGCAAGCACTTCACGGCCGTCGACAGGAGGAAGTGAAGGGTCGCTTCCGGTGCAATACGCTTGCCCTTGAGTCAACAGATAGAAATCCCCCGCCCTCAGCTCGACCGGCGGGGCGCCATCTTCGAACCATAGCCAGAACGCACCTTCCAGGATGCCACCGAACTTGATGTGTTCATAAGCCGAAAAGCGTAGCGACCAGGCGCCATACACTTCCAGCCGTGCCGCCAGCACGCTGTCGACTTTGAGCAGGTGAAAGACATCCGAGAGCGGGTCCATCCAAATCCGTACGATCGATAAATAAATGCGTTGAATTGATTATAGATTAGACGGCCCGGTTAGACGAACATGGGATGTGCAGAGCGTGCTGGGGCCATTTCATGATTCCCGCCCTCTTGGACAAGCGATGAGGAAAATATCATGTCGACAATCAAGGACAAGGTCGTTGTCATCACCGGTGCAAGCAGCGGAATCGGCGAGGCAGCGGCGCTGCTACTGGCGGAGCGCGGGGCGAAAGTGGTGCTGGGCGCCCGTGGGGAGCATAGGCTTCTCGACCTCGCCGATCGAATTGGCAAGGCGCGGGGACTATGCGCATGGGCATGCACGGACGTTAGGCGCCGAGAGGACATGTCGAAACTTGTAAAACTGGCATGCGAACGATTCGGCCAGCTCGACGTGCTGATCAACAACGCTGGAGTCGGGCCGATTTCTCCTCTCGACGAGTTGCGCGTGGACGATTGGGAAGACATGATCGACGTGAACATCAAAGGCGTGCTGAACGGTATTGCAGCGGCGTTACCGCTCTTCCGTACGCAGGGCTTCGGCCACTTCATCAATACCGCGTCCACCGCCGCTCTTCGCATCGCGCCGAACATGGCGGTCTACGCCGCGACCAAGAGTGCGGTGCGCGCGATCTCAGAGGGGTTAAGGCAGGAGGCGGGAGACAAAATGCGTGTAACGGTCATTTCACCCGGCTTCACGCGGACGAACTTTGCAGAATCGGTGACCAACCCGGAAGCCAAGGCGCAAATCTCCGCCTCGATGGATAAATTCGCCATGCCGCCGGACGCCATTGCCCGGGCGATGGCGTTTGCAATCGAGCAACCGGCCGATGTCGACGTGGGCGAGATTATCGTCCGCCCCACGGCGCAGGGATAGGTTGCTGCCGCCGCAGCCGGCATTATCGCTTCTGGCTGGTAGCTGACATTTCAACAAATTGGTCGGGTCGTTCGCATTGGCCGATGCGCCGGGCATCGGCGACCTGCGAACGGCCGGAAACTGGAACGGAGCCGACACCTGAATGTCGGGTCCACGACACTAGCGGACGGCTCTTCCTGGCCGTACTCAGCCAGCCGATAGGAGGTGCGTCCATGCGTACTCCTCGCCACGGTCTTCATGTGCTTCCGTTCTGCGACAAGGTCGTCAGGTCCCTGATCTCCTCTACAATCTCCGGATTGGCAGGCGTTGACACGTCACCTGGATCCTGGTGGTTGGAGATCGCCGCCAGCATGCGGCGCATGATCTTGCCTGAGCGTGTCTTGGGCATGTCAGGAACAATGACGACGCGATGCGGACGCGCAATCGCGCCGATCTGGGACACCACCGAGGCCGCGACCTTGTTCGCGATCTTTTGGGAGGGCGCCAGTCCCGGCTTGAGCGAGACATAGAGGTCGGGAACCTTCCCCTTGACTTCGTCGGCCACTGGCACCACCGCTGCCTCGGCGACTTCTGGCACCAGCAGCGCGGCCGATTCGATCTGCTTGTCGCCTACGTGTCGGTGGACTCGCTCGACGATGCGAACAAGGCAGTGACAATCCTGGGGAAGGGCTGACGCCGGCGGCGGGCGATGCCCGAGACTGGCCGCGCCCGCTCGTCGGCAGGTTACTTCCGAAAATGTGAATGCGACCCGATAACGGGGCGCGGGCTGGCCTTTGCCGAATCTGCTCCTTACGTTTCATTTGCCGAGTGGTGCTACCGGAATAATCCCTGGGAAGATATAGGCTTGCAGAAGCGCTATCAGGCCAATCACCGCGGCTCCGGCGATGGAGTGCCAGAAAATGGTGCGGAAGATTGGTCCAAGCGCATGCGACCTCTCCTCTGGTTCGTCATAGCATGCCGCGCAGGCCACCATGATGGACTGCGCGTCGATCATTTTCCCCATCACGCCACCGGTCGAGTTCGTGGCAACGATCAGGATCGGGTTCAAGTTGAGTTGCTGGGCAGTGATTCGCTGCAGGCTGCCGAATAGGGCATTGGAAGCCGTGTCGGAGCCCGTCAGGAAGACGCCGAGCCAGCCAAGGTAGGCGGCAAAGAAGGGATACAGGAAGCCGGCGCCGGTGAACGCGAGGCCGAGCACGGCGTCCGTACCGGCGTACCGCGTCAGGAACCCGAGTCCGAGGACTTGTGCGATCACCAGGACTGGAATCTTCATGCGCTGGAGGGTCTGGCGGAAGGCCGCCTTCCATTGCGCCGCACTGAGCCCGAGGACCAGGCCGGACAGGATCGCCGCGACGAACACCCCGGTCCCGGCGGCAGAGAGCCAGTTGATGGTGAACCTTGCCACCTCCGGCTTGGCATTGACTGGCGCCACCGGCGGCATCCTCTGCACCAGGTTGTGCAGCGCAGGCATGTCCCAGACGGGTAGCGAGAGCGTCCCTGAGAAAGGTGAGCCGAGCAATGTCGTAGAGAACGTGACCGAGGAGAAAAGGTTATTCAGGTACTTCTTGAACTCTGGCATGCCCCAGATGGCACAGCAAAGGATCAGGATCACCCAGGGCAGCCACGCATAGACTGTCTCGCGTGTCGTGTAAGCGTACTTCCATTCGGTGTTGTCGGCCGGGGCTGTCGCACTGGCCTTACCGGCCGCGGCCAGCGCCTCGCGCTCGGCCCTGAGCAGGAAGCGTGTCTTCGGATGCCAGGCAAAGCGCAGAAAGAGTGCGGTGCAGATGACCGAAAACACGCCGGAGACCACGTCCGTCATCAGGTGGAACTCGTTGGTCCCTGACGCGAACCACTGCATGACGGCGAACGATGCCCCCGCGCACAGCGCTGCCGGCCACACTTCGAATGCCTCCTTCCAGGTGCCGCCTTCCATCTTCACGAACGTGGCAACAAGCCAGAAGGGGACCAGGATCGAGACAAAAGGCAGTTGGCGGCCGGCCATGGCAGACAGCGTGACTTGGTCCAGCCCGCTCACCGCCGCCAGCGTGACGATCGGCGTGCCAATCGCGCCCCACGCGACGGGCGCGGTATTGGCCAAGAGATTCAGGACAGCGGACTGGAAGGGCTTGAATCCCAGGCCCACCATCACCGCACCGGCGATTGCCACGGGTGTCCCGAAGCCCGAGGTTCCCTCAATGATCGCCCCGAATGAAAACGCAATCAGCACGCACTGCAGCCGCCGATCGAACGAGATATGGATGATGGACTCCTTCACAATCTCGAACTTGCCGGTTACCACCGTCATCGTGTACAGGAACATTGCGGCGAGAACGATCCAGATGATTCCCAGGAAGCCGGAGAGGGATCCGAGCGCAAACGCTGATGCCGCCGAGGCAAGCGGCATCCTGAAGACGATGCAGGAAACCAGGAAGGCCGCGATGACGCCATAGAACGCCGCATAGGGTGCGGAGATGCCGAGGTGCACGTTGCCGTGCGGGTCACGATGCCGATGCAGGGCGATGAAGTACAGCAGCACAAGGATTGGAATCGCTGCCACCGCTGTGGAAAGAAACACGTTCCCGAGTGGATCGTATGTCTGCTGGTACATGGCTTCCCTCATTGGTTACCCCGTTCAAATGAATCGGAGGCTGCACGGGCATTTGGCGAATTCGTATCCGGTACGCGAGTTGTCTGATGCCGGAGAAAGAGCAGCGTGGTCCGCAAAAATTCTACTGCCGCGTGTACCAGCCAGCAAACCAAAATCAGGACGCAGCGGCACCTTACGTTTCAGATTCGGGCTTGCTGCATTGCGGTATCGAGCATTGTCACGGGGGATCCGTCGCGCGTTGACGTGCCCATCTCGCCACCTATACTCGAGTCAGATGGTGGGCTTTGGAGACAGTCGGTACATCGTTACCGTGGCTCCTGCTCACCATGCTCTGTCGCTCGGATTGACCGTAGCGCAGCCGAGCGGCATTTCGTTCTAGCGCGCGGCAGGCGAGGAGGACGACATGTTCAAACATCTTCTGCTGGCAGTCGATGGCTCACCCTTGGCCGAATCGGCCTTCCACAAGGGAATCGCATTGGCGAGAGAGATGGGAGCCCGCGTCACCGCGGTGCGCGTCTGTCCGGACTACCATCTGATGAGCTATCACGTTGAAATGTTGGCGAATACCCGCGAGGAGTATGCAAACGAGGCACTGAAGGTTGCGACCCAGTATCTGGATAGTCTTGCGCGAGAAGCCCGCGCTAGCGGCGTGGATTGTCAGACTACCTATGTCGCTAGCGATCATCCCTATGAGGCCATTATCAAGACGGCCGAAGACAAGGGCTGCGACTTGATCGTGATGGCGTCTCATGGGCGGCGCGGCGTGCAGGGGATCCTGATCGGGAGCGAGACGTTGAAGGTACTGACTCACAGCAAGATTCCCGTGCTCGTCTATCGCTAGCGCGGCGGAGGTCGTGAAATCGGTCGGCGCAAGGAGGTCAACAGTTGTTTTGGCCCCAGCAGCTACCGCGGTCCGCTACCGACCCTTCTCGGCCGTTGGCACGGCGATGCCAATGGCCGTCACGGCCTACGTAGCGGCCATCGACACTCCGCGCAGTACGTTCTCCAGACCCAACATCATTCCGGGCGAATATTGCCCTGTTTAATGACTGCCCTGTTTAATGACTGTCGCCCATTTTGCGCGCTCCGCATCAAGGAACTTTCGAAATTCTTGTGGCTTATCACCAGAAGCCTCCGCGCCGATTGCCGCGAGACGTTCCTTGATGGCGGGTTGTGCCAAGACTTCGATTGTTGCCTTGTTGATCTTTTCTATGATTTCCGCAGATGTGCCAGCAGGCGCGAACAAGCCATTCCACTCATACACCTGGTAGCCGGGAAGTCCGGATTCCGAGATGGTGGGTACATCGGGCAACGTGGTGGAACGCTTTGCGCCTGTGGTCGCCAGTACCTTCAACTTCTTGCCGGAGACCAGTGGGTAAGACGCTGCCATGTTGCTGAACATCATGTCCACCTGGCCACCCATCAAGTCACTCAAGGCTGGTGCACCCCCTTTGTAGGGAACGTGAAGCATAGTCAGTCCGGACTGTTGACGGAACAGCTCTGCTGCCAGATGCTGTGCGGTGCCGGAGCCCGCGGACGCATAGGTGAGCTTTCCAGGCGTAGCCTTCGCGCGCGCCACGATATCCTTGGGCGAGTTGAACGGAGAGTTTGGAGGAACCACTAAAAGGTTTGGCACTAGTACCACCAGGGAGATGGGGGCAAAGTCCTTCGCGGTATCGTAAGGAAGCTTCGGTTGCAGACTAGGGTTGACCGAGTGAGCCGTAGCATCCAGTAGCAGGGTGTAGCCGTCCGGCGCAGCCTTGGCGACCGCGCCGGCACCGATCACACCGCTTGCACCGGGGCGGTTGTCTACGACAATGGTCTGACCCAGCTTGGTACCCAGAGGGGCAGCTACGATGCGGGCGACCGTGTCGGCCGCGCCGCCTGCGGGATATGGAACGACGAGACGGATTGGATGATCGGGATAGGCGGCGCTGGCACACGTGGTGGCGCACAGCAGTGTGAGGCCGGCAATGGCGCCGGTAACGGACTTGAACATTGTCTCGTCTCCAGAAAGTTGTAGTTGTGTGCTAGACCGTCGCGATCGGAGTCGCCGGCGAACCTACTGCGCCGGGAAGGCGCAGAGGTGGCGCGGTCAGCAGGAAGCGGCTACGATTGTTCTCGCGCAGCCAGTATGCCAATGGTGTCAAATGCCACAGCTCGCCGAGGTGAATGCCATTCTTGAACAGGCAATGTTCATGCAGCGGCAGTCGTGGCCCGCGAATGGGGGAAGGCGTCAGCGGTTTCGGCACAACCAGCTCCACGGCGGGGTTGTCTGCCAGCAGGCATGCCAGGCGCGAGTCGGTGATCCAATTGAGCAGCTTCGCGTCGTAGCCATCCAGTCCGGTGCCGGATTCGTGGAGTACCTTGAGATCGGGCGACTTGTTCATCGATAACAATGTGTCGGCGAACCCGGTATGGAGGCAGACCATATCACCCGACTCGACTGTTACGTTATCTGCTTCCAGAATGCGCATGAGCTGGTCGTAGCCGACAGCCTGTCGTTTACGCCCAATGTGGCGCTCGATGTCGATCATGACGCCGCGGCCTTGGGCACCGTGCTCAGCAAGGACGGCGATACTCAACGCTCCGGCTTCCGGGTTCTCGTATCTTGCCCATGCCTCGGACGCTTGAGTCTCGACACCGGCTCTGATGTCCTCGCCGGCCCGAAAGCCGTTGTAGAAGACAGCTTCGTCGCTGCCGTCACCGTCGGCATCGAAATGACTGCCTACGTGTGCAAGGCTGTCCCACTGCGTTGAATACTGCAGGCTCATGAGCACGACATCGTCATTGACCACGTCCGTCAGATCGGGATCCTCGGAACGGTACGACCAGCAGAAACCCTGCTGCCCGGCGCTCTTTCCATCCCGAAGGACGGCGAAGCGCCGCGGTGGCTGCCGACGCACGTTCATGGTTTGGCCGCCGGGGTAATCGAGGGGAAGCGAAAGGCAGAACGTAATGCCTTCGCGTACCTCTGCGACGCCTTGCAGTACCTTGGCGCGATCCACCAGGTTCATGCGTCCGCGCTGGTCGTTCGGTCCAAATTCGCCCCAATTGCTGCCGGCCGGCTTCCGCTGCCACCGACGCTGGGATGCCTCGCTCATGTCGGCTCCTTACCGCTGCTTAAAGAGTTCAGCCAGTACGTTTGTCGCGGCGGCAACACCCATGTTGACGAAGGCATCGCTCGTTACGCCGCCGATGTGCGGGCTGATGATGAACTTGCTGTTTCTGAAGAAGGGATGATCGGCGGGCGGCGGTTCTTGCTGCAACGAATCCAGGCCTGCTGCGGCCACTTTGCCGCCCTCAACCGCTGCCAGAAGCGCGCTTTCTTCAACGAGTCCACCGCGCGCGGTGTTGACGACGATAACGCCATCCTTACATTTGGCCAGATTATCCGCGTTGAGGAGTCCTCGATTCTCGGTGGTCAGTGGACAATGGAACGATATGACGTCCGAATTTCGCCAGATCGTGTCGAGGCTGACGTGCTCGATTTTCGACGGCAGATCGGTGGCATAAGGGTCATATCCAATGACCTTCATGTCCATGGCATTCGCCATCTGGGCGAAACGTCGGCCGATCGCCCCCAGGCCTACAAGACCGAGCGTGCGCCCCTTCAGTTCGAGGCTTTGATGCGTCGATTTGTCCCAATGGCCGTTGCGTGTGCGCTGGTCTAGGATCACGACCGATTTTGCGCAGGCTAGCATTAGCGCCAGCGCTTGTTCGGCCACTGCTGCCGCATTTGCGCCTGTCGCGGCCACGACTTTGACGCCACGAGCCTTCGCAGCTTCCTGGTCGATGTTGTCGATGCCACTTCCGTGCTTTGACAGGACGCGAATCGACGGCGCTGCGTCGAGCGCCATGGCGCCGACCTTGCTTGTGCGGACGATGATCGCCACAGGCGCGTAACGCCGGCAAAGTTCTGCGGTCTCTTCTTCGGTTGCCGCTTTTCCTGCATAGACCAGTTCGAAGTCTGACAGCAGCGCGACTGCCTGTGGCGCAATGCTCGCCGCGGTCACGACGATTACGGGCTTGTCCGGCGTACTCACAGCGTTTCCCCAGCCTTCAGGACACCGGCGGCACGCAGGGCATCATCCAGCCAGGATGGTCGCAGTGCTTCGCCAGACTTGATACCTTCGATGCGTTTACGCTCCGCCGCTACCTTCTTTGCAGCCTCCTCAATCAGAGCCGGCGCTTTTTCGCGCTCGATGACGACCACGCCGTCTGCATCGCCGATGACCAGGTCTCCCGGGCGCACCGTAACGCCGCCACATTGAATCGGATGATTCACGCGGCCGGGTACGAATTTGGTAGGCCCGTTGGGATTCAGTCCTACAGAGTACATCGGGAAGCCAGTCTCGATGATCTCTTCGGCATCACGCGCAGCGGCGTCCAGGACGACGGCCGCGACACCGAGTGCAATGCACTGATTAACCATGATTGCGCCCATCAGCGCGCTGCTTTGGTCGCCTTTGCCATCGACGAGAATGACGTCGCCTGGTTGAGCTAGCGCCATGGCGGCGTGAATCATGAGGTTATCGCCCGGGCGAACTTCCACGGTGACAGCCGGACCGCAGAACTTGCTTTTTTGGCTCAGTGGTGCGATCCGCCCGTGCAGGCCGCCGCGGCGACCCGCTACATCGGCGAAGATCGAAGACGCGTACTCGGACGCCTGCTTGACGATATCGGACGAAACGCGTTCGAAATCACGGATGACATCAGGGAGTTGTTGGGTTGCCGACATAGTTGCTCCTAAAATCTGCGAGTGAATCCAGCCGCGCAGTTGGCAAGCCAACCGACGGATTGTGAAACTGCGAAAGTGGAATCCGGCGCGCGGGCGCGCGCCGAGGCGTTAATCGATGGTCGCGCCCGAGTCTCTGACCACGACTCGCCAGCGAGCAAGATCCTTTTGCAATAGGCCTGCAAATGCTGCGGTACTACCGCCCAAGACCTGTCCGCCTTCCGCCTCGATCTTGGAACGAACGGCCGGGACCTGGAGTACTCGATTCAATTCAGCGTTGAGTCTTGCGACGACGGGTGCCGGGGTGCCGGCGGGTGCAAGCAGGCCGAACCATGTGTCCGCGTCAAATTGCTTCACGCCGGCTTCCGCTACGGTGGGCGTGTTAGGCAATTGCGGCGAACGCTTCGCAGAGGTCACAGCGATTCCGCGCAACTTGCCCGTCTTGATTTGACCCATCACCGTAGGGACGGAGCCAATATAGATTTCTACCTGGCCACTCAAAACGTCGGTGAGAGCCTGCGATGCACCCTTGTATGGAATATGCTGCATCTTCACACCGGCCTGCTTCTGCAGGAGTTCCATGGCGAGGTGTGCGACCGTACCATTGCCCGGCGTGCCGAACGTTACCGTGCCTGGCTTGGCTTTCGCGGCGGCAAGCACGTCGGCCAGGTTCTTGTATGGTGAACTGTTGTTGGCAACAATCGCGAGAGGTGCGGAGGCAATCAAGCCGATGGGCGTCAGATCTTTCGCTGGGTCATACGGCAGCTTCTTATACAACGACGGGTTGATGGCAAGATTGCTGGTCTGGCCGAATACCAGCGTGTAGCCGTCAGGCGACGCTTTTGCCGCAGCCTCGACGCCGAGATTGCCGCCAGCACCTGGCTTGTTGTCGATGATGATGGTCCACTTCAGATCCCGGCTCAGTTGTTGGCCAATTTCGCGCGAGAAGGTATCCGGCGCGCCGCCCGGTGGGAAGGGAACGATCAGGCGAATGGGCTTGGCCGGATAGGTGTCTGCGGCATACGCAGGAAGGCCAGGCACTGCAGCCATGGTGCAGGCGGCCAGAACGCGAAGGATGATCTTCAAGGGTGTCTCCAATCGAAGCCTTGTATTTGTGCCTTGACTATAGATTGCTGTTCCGTGCTATACAATTGCGTTGTCCATAGCGGAACATGTGCCATGAAACGGAATGCTCAGCCTGAACAGGTGCCGGAAGGTGCGGATAAAGACACAATCATCGCGGTCACCCGTGCCTTGCAAATTCTCGAGGCCTTCTCTGCCGATGACGCTTCGTTGACCCTGTCGGAGTTGAGTCGACGGGTCGGGATGGGCAAATCGACCGTGCTGCGCACGGCGCGGACACTGGCGCAAAGCGAGTACCTGGTCCAACGCGAAGATGGCCAATGGCGCCTCGGCGCGGCCGCAGGATGGCTGGGCGCGCGCTATCAGGCTGCGTTTCGCGTGAATGAAACGGTGGAGCCCGTGCTCAGGCGAATCAGCTACGAAACACGCGAAAGCGCGGCCTTTTATGTCCGGGAGGGAGACACTCGGGCCTGCCTGGTGCGAGTCGAAGGACCGGGCGCGGTGCGGCACCACGTGCGCGTCGGGGAAAGGCTTCCTCTCACCGGAGCGCCGGGCAGAGTGTTGCGGGCATTCGCAGGCGAAAGCGGCGAGCCATACGAGGCCATTCGCAAAGACGGTTATTTCATTTCAATGGGCGAACGGGAGCCTGAAGTTTCGAGCCTGGCTGTCCCGGTGTTCGGAATCAATTGGACTTTGGCCGGGGTTCTTTGCATCTCAGGGCCCATTAGTCGGCTGACGCGAGATAAGTTGGCGGAGTATGTGGATCTGATGCTGGCAGCCGGAAAGGAAGTGTCCTATGCAATTTCCGGCTCCCGGGATCAGACCGTCCGGCCTACGACATGGCATCCCTGATTTCGAGGGGGCGATTCTGAGCCAATGCTCTGATTACCTCATGAGAGCCAAGTGTCTAGTGGCCGGATGAATGGTGATCGTGAAAGGCACTTCGCTGAGGCGGTCAGCGACCGATGTCTGGCGCACTCTGGTCGTTAAGTTTCGAATTGCGAGTGACAGGTAGTGGCCGGTCTCTGCCCACATGTTGCGCACCCGCGCTTCCTTGAACATCTCTTTCACCGCTGTTGCTTCCACCGGATGCGGCCCCCCGCCGGGTGCTCAGGACCTGCAGCGGCTACCGCCACCCCCACCATCGGGTCGCCAATATCGCAGACGCCTCCCGCACGCGGTGTCACACTCCGCTGAGGTGCTGGCAATGTTCGCGAAACCAGCGGTCCAGCCCCTGCTGCGCGCCGGACCAGGTCGGCATCTCGCCGACTGCGCCGGGCGCCAGACCAAGGCTTTCCCACGCCGACTGCAAGAGTTGATCAACTGGCTTCCAGAAACGCCCACCCAGATTCTGCGGCTCTAGAACAACGTCGTAGGCCATAATCCAGGCGAAAAGAGCCCGCCGGTCTTGCTCCGAGGGCAGCTTGGTCGACTGCAGCGCCCGTGGCGGGGGCCTGCCGATCGCGGCCGCCTCCAGCCCCTCGGTTGCTGCACCGCACAAATCCAGGAAGAGTTTAGAGCAGTCGCTCTGATTTCGTTCCTAGGCTTTTCCCCAAGATTCCATCACTTCATGAGGTAATGACCGTGTGCCTAAGTGGCGACGTTGCCTCAGGAGGAGCCAAACTCCTATTCTGCTGAAATGTAGGTCTTCAATTCCTCTTGGTTGCCATGCGATTAGCTGATTTCATTTTGCGGGACATGGAGCACATTTTGGCGGAATGGGAGGCCTTTGCCACCACGTTGCTGCCGGCTGCACGGTGCCTGAACTCTCTCGCCCTACGCGACAGCGCACCGCAGATCCTGCAGGCCATTGCCAAGGATCTATCAACCTCACAAACGAGGGACGCTCAGCGCGAAAAGTCACTGGGGCGAGCCCCCACACTGCCCGACGCGCCGGAAACTGCAGCGCAGACGCACGCCGTCATGCGGGCGCGTGGTGGCTTCAGCATTAACCAACTGGTTGCCGAGTACCGCGCTCTTCGCGCCTGCGTGCTGCGCTTGTGGCTAGACGAATTTCAGTTGGTCGCCGACGACCTGGACGACATGGTCCGGTTCAACGAAGCGATCGATCAGGCAATCGCAGAATCAGTGGATTTTTTCGATGCGGAGGTAGAGCAGTCTCGCAATCTGCTGCTTGGCATGCTTGGGCACGATATGCGAAGTCCCCTCCAGACCATCCAGATGACCGCTAAATACCTGGCCGCGCTGAACGCCGGGGAGAAGGTATCAGAAGCGGCAACCCGACTGATTCGAAGCGGTGCCAGCATGAACGCGCTTTTGGATGATCTGTGCGATTTCAACCGAACGAAACTCGGCTTGGGCATCAACATCGCGCCTGATGATGTCGACCTGGCTAACCTGGTTGGCGATACCGTAGACCAGTTGCGTGCCGCCAATCCAGACCGCCGCATCGATCTTGAGGTAAGCGGCGACCTACTGGGTGTTTGGGACGGCGTGCGCCTGCAGCAACTGATTTCAAATCTGGTGCTCAATGCGATAGCGTACGGCGCGCCGGACAAGCCGGTCCGCATTGTAGTCACCGGTCTCGATGCGGAAGTCTGTCTAGAGGTTATCAACAGCGGTCCTGCCATTGACCGGCTGACGCTGGACCGGATTTTCGAGCCGCTGCGCAGAGGCCCAAATCAGGAAGACAACAACCCGCGCGGCCTCGGGCTCGGGCTCTATATTGCGAGCGAAATTGCCAAAGCCCATCAGGGGTCAATTGAGGTTCGGTCCGACCAGGCAGAGACTGCGTTTGCTGTGCGTCTACCGCGTCGTGGGTAGCAGCCTCAACGCAGGTCTGAGCTAGGAAGCGGCTTCCGTCTTCCGGAGTGCAATGGCCGCTAGCGAGGCTGAATTGACGTCGGAATGTCCTTACGACGTGCTGACGAGCGACGGCTCATGGCCGGGCAGTGCCCTTGGCCATTAGGGCGGCCGCTAGTCGCTTGCCGCCCCGCTCCGAGCCTTCGATCTGTCACCGCTTCGAGGGAGATAACTCCTAACTAACGGTCGTCCACCTAATTAGACTCATGCAACTCCCCAACTCTTGCTATTTCCACTTCGATCCGAGATTCTCTAACCCGGCTTTCTTCAGGTCTTCCGGAGCCATCACTACGCGAAACTCGCAGTCGGCGTTGAACATTAGAAACCACGGCTCTGCGAGCGCAGGAATCTGCGACGGCTCATCGAGGTTGACGACGAGGATGGCTCCGCGTGTTCCGTTTTGCTCGGTGAAATAGGCGGCTTCCGGCTTTGTTTCTTCTAGTATCCTCGCCATCACTTCCCCAATGGTGCCTTCGCGCACGAAGGCATTAAATGGCTCGTGGGGAATTCGTATGTTGAGAAGCATGCGCATGATCATCCTCCTTGCTTGAAGCCCTGAATGGACTTTTCAAGCATAAGAGTTCCCCGACGCTGCTTTAGTGGTCTAGGCAACACAAGGCTAGACTCCTCGCTCATTCGTGCGGAACGGTACTGAGCATGAGCATCTAAAACCAGGGAACTGATGCGGGAGATAGACAGCGGCCGACGTCTGCAGTTTGTCGCGAGCTGACGCTTGAGTGTCAGCCCACGCTCGCCGGCGAACGCCGGAACTGGTCGGTCGCGGTCAGATGCCGGCCGTGAAACTGCGAACGTCTCTGACCGACCCCTTGCGGCCATTCGACCAGTCGCCGTCCCAACGGCGGATTTCAAGCTACAACGGTCACGAGGTAAGCGTCCGCCCAGCACCGTCTAGACGTTGAAGTTCCCCGCCGAACGATAGATGGCCCTATGTCAGAATCCGCTAGGGATCAGGATGGTTACCATAAGGGACCAAGGCGACCCTTCTCGACAGAGAACGCCAGATGGTACAAACGCTGGTGTCGTCAGCGATGTCGCCGAGTCTGAGTAGACCGTATGGGCACGCTCAGTACGGGAAATCGATGGGCGGAGTGATTCGCTAGGCTCCCCCGGTGGAGTCTGTGTTATCTCCGCCTGGGCGCAGGCTCGAACGCCCCCTCGGCTAGCGCAACGCCAAGCCGCAGTCTGGAATGGTCATTTAGCACCTTCACGATCAGCGCTCGATGCTCTCGCTGGGCAGACACTGAGCCTCGCAGAGCGTCCAAGAGCTGGAGTGCCATGGCGACGTCATGACCGTCCGCGCGCAGCTCTCGTACAAGGGCAATCTGGCGGCGAATACGTTGGCGTCCCTCAGTGATATGCCGGGTGCTCATTTCGAGATCCCGAAGCTCCGTCTTAACGTCAAGCACGTGACTTCTCCCGACTGAATCCCCCTAAGGATAGGACGTTGCATGGACGTCTCCCTGAAGGGAATTGGTCGCGTGCCGGACAACGGGCTGTGTGAGATAACTGCCTGGCGGCCTGCCTAGCAACGTGCGCCCAACAACACGGCGCATGTAGGACAGAACCCATAGTCATCCATGCCAGAGGCGGCAGAGACTGGCAACATCAGCGTTTTAGGTGAGGTGTCCAGCAATGAAACACCACGGGACCACCTCTCTGCATTGTTGCTCGATAACACTGCGCCGCATAGGCGCTGGAAGCTGCATCAGAACAGTGTCCGTGAGACGGTAGCGCGAAGCCGTCGGCTTGACCGGGGGCGATACCTCTGCATTCAACGAATGCCGACCGATGAGGGAGGCACACCATGATCCAACCTGACACAGGCCCTACATTCCGAGGTCTGCCACCTACCGCCGAGCACGACTCGGAGGTTCGCCACTATCGGAACAGAAAACGAGGCTTGGCAAGCCATGGGATACCCCGGAACCACGGGGGATGCTCGAAGACATGTTGCTGCCGCCGAAGGCCGAGGATGGTGATCGGGAGGATGT
>NZ_JBYOJR010000034.1:0-88651 GCF_057798915.1 Cupriavidus sp. 22TCCZM01-5 | reverse complement strand
GTCCGCCATGAATCAGTTTGCTATTCTGTATGGCGAGCGATTTACTGCCGCTCGAAGCTGACAGAATTCAAAACCGCCTCGCACACAAAAATACGGACAGGCCCGGCGCTCGCCGCAGTCAATCATCACGGCGGACGCTTCCAGCTATCGGAAATGCTGCGCCTGAAAGGCGAATTGCTTGCGACCCGGCACCCCATGCAACGAAACGAAGCGCTCGCGACCCTTTACGAGGCAATCGCCGTTGCACAAAGGCAGGGCGCGGGTCTTCCCGGGCTACGGGCGGCGATCAGCCTTGCCCGTCGGCTGGCAGCAGCGGACGACGTTCAGCATGCATACGCCGTGCTGCAGCCCGCCTGCGACAGCATCACGGAAGGCAGTGCCCTCACCGATATGCGCAGCGCGCAGACGCTCCTGGCTGAACTGAAGCGTCGCTAGTGCAAGGCTACTTGCCGCTGCGAGCGCTGCCACGCGCCGCCCAGACATCGACGGCCGAAGCGCTTCAGGAGCCGCCATTTGCCACCCACGACTTCCAATGGCTACGCAGAGGCTGCCGAAGAGATTCGCGCTGGATGCGGAACAGGGCCAGCGCTGACGCCCTGCCGCATCCACGCATGACGCGGAGCGGCACCCGCTCCGCGTCAGCCGCCTTCCAGGCTTTCGGGCGGCATTTCTTCGATCGTGTCCACGCGGTCGGGATAGAACGCAAGGTGATTGCGGATCAGTGCGACGGCCTCGTACGGGTTCTCGTATGTCCAGACGGCGTTGACCGATCGCTCGCCGCCTGCCGGAATCGAGAAGTAGGCGCAATCGCCCTTATATGGGCAATACGTTGCGTGTTCGGTGCGCTCGAGCATGCCCATTTCAGCATCTTCCCGCGGGACGTAGATGACTGCCGGGTAAGTGGCCTCGCGCAGCGTCAACGCATTGCGCGTATCGGCGACGACCTTGCCGGCCACAGTGACCACCACCCGTGACGGATTGCGTTCGATGGTAATCGGGTGGTCCTTGCCCGGAATCCTCTCTGGCCGGGCTGTGTCAGCGGTGTTTCTGTCCATTGGCTTCTTCCTTGAACTGGCTACTCAGGTGCTTTCATCCGCACCGGCCGCCGGCGCCGGAGTGACTGAGTCATGCGACGGCACTTGCCCACCATCGATGCGGCCTACTCCCACTGAGCCGAGCAATCTTCACATGGCGGCAAATGCAAAGTCATCTGCATGCAATGCAAACAAGGCCGGTGGCGAAGACCCTATATTGACTCTAAGCGATATTCGACGGAGCGCGAGCGAGCACTTCAAGCGGCTTTGCGAACGTGGACTCCGGTGGATGTGTATCTGCAACCGTCAAGGATTGGAATTGAGTTTTCTTGAAAGGATCAAGTCCGCCGTCTATATGCTGGGCGGCCAACATGCAGCGTCGAGAGCGAGGATTCTCTCCAGGGATATTCGGGCAGTCATACGCGAAGCGGGTACCACCCCGAATGACGTGGACGAGAACTATCGGGTGAAGTCGAAGATCTGGCGGAGAACGCGTCATTGCTCCGAGAAGGAATTGCTGTTTCTCTATGCGGTGGACAAGGAGGTTGCGATGCTCTGCGAAAGGGTCGCGCGACAGCACCTGCAACTGGACCTGCTGTAGCCGCTCGCGGCTCGCTATGCAGGACCAACGAGAGGACTTGCCATGATGACAATAAGCGGCAAACGAATCGCGGCGGGCCTGATCCTCGCGATGATGGCATTGGTCGGCGTGTGCCCCGACCTGTTTGCCGAGGAAAGCGGCAATGCGGCGCGCCTGCGCGACAAGTACGCGAGCCTGGCGGAACCGTTGAGCCACAATCCGTTTCGGCGTCAGTTGTACCTGAAGTCAACGGAATCCGATTCCACGCTCACAGGGGATATTTATGCGGTGGTCGACTATCCGTTCGCCAGCGTCAACGGCACACTCAACGATCCCGTACAGGGTCCCGCCAACTGGTGCGACGTGTTGATCCTGCACCTGAACGTCAAGTATTGCCATGCATCGGCCAGCGGAAACAGCGCCCACCTTACCGTGAACCTGGGCAGGAAGGTCGAAGAGAAACTTTCCTCCAGTTACCGCGTGCAATTCAACTACCGGGTGGTGGCGACGGGACCGGAGTATTTTCAGGTCAACCTCGATGCGGATACCGGCCCGATGAGCACCAGGGACTACCGCATCGTGCTGGAGGTCACGTCCATTTCCGCTACCCGCACTTTTCTGCATCTGACCTACTCATACAGCTATGGCGCGACCGGTCGCATCGCGATGAAAACCTATCTCGCGACCCTGGGCCATGGCAAGGTCGGCTTCACCACCGCGCGCGATCCGTCTTCCGGACAAGCCGAATACATCAGCGGCGTACGGGGACTGACAGAGCGCAACACGATGCGTTACTACCTGGCCATCGACACCTACCTCGGCACGCTGTCCGTCCCATCCGACAAGCGCCTGGATCAGCGTCTGGCCAAGTGGTTCGACGCGACAGAGCAGTATTCGCGTCAGCTGCATGAAGTGGATCGGGATGCCTACATGAGCATGAAACACAACGAGTACCAGAGGCAGCAAGTCATGCAGTGAGCCCGCGGTGCATTCCGATGGGGCGCCCCCTCACTGCTCCGGTCACTTTTCCGGCATCGCCGACGAGTGATGGCTCGTGATCAGCCATTGCGATCCATCCCAGCGGTAGGTGTAGGTATAGCGGGCCTTCACCACCGCGCCCGTGCGCGCGAAGGTGAATGTATAGAGCCCCGCATCCACCGCGGAATTGCATCCGAGCTCGATCTGGCGGAAATCGATCTTCCCCGAAGGCCGGTCCTCCAGGAAGTGCTGGAAATAGTCTTCCCGCTCCGCGACCGTCACGCGAGGCTTGTTGGAAACCGTCGGCAGGAGAATCGACCGGTCGGCATAGTTGGCCACCACCTTGCGCGGATCGCCCGTCAGCAGCGACTGGTTCCACCGGTCGAACAGCGCCGCGATCTCCTGCTCCGAAGTCGCCTTGCAGCTTGCCGCGGGCGCCCCCTGCGCGCCGCCTGGCGATGCCTGGTTCATGGCGCATCCCGTCAGCACGGACGCCAGCACTGCAATGGAAATCAGCTTCATGGCAACGTTCCTCCGCTTGTTATTCGGCGCCTGGCCCCGGTTCAACGCATGAAGTATGGAACATCCCGCCAGCAATTGTTAGGCCCATCCGGCGCTCGCCATCACGAGGCAGCCGTGAACAAGGACTTCCGGATGATGGCGTGCACGCCCCAGTTGCCATTGACGACCTGCGTGATGCCGAAGTCGACCGTTGAGGATTCCCGCCTCCCGCGTGCGGCCCGATCTGCGGCCATGACACATGGCGACATATTTCCCGCGTGGCGCCCGGCGCGGCCGCCCGCTACATTAGCCTCACCGACGCAGCAATGCCGGCTCCGCAAGGCAAGGCGCCACCCGCTCCCCACACAGGACGATCATGCACAACCTCAATAAGATCACCCTCCTCGCCACGGCCTTCGTCGTGTCGGTCTCTCTGGTCGAGGCCTTCTTCCTGGCCCGCAAGGCCCGCCGGCAAGGCAAGGCCTACCCCTGGCATGAAATGGGGCTGTCGCTGGTCGACATGATCGGGCGCAAGCTGATGGTCCTGCTGCCGCTATCGCTGGCCACGCCGATCTTCGCGTTTGCCTGGGACCATCGCCTCTTCACGGTCGAGATCAACGGCGCGCTGGCCGTGCTGCTGCTCTTCATCGGCCAGGAGTTCTGCTACTACTGGTACCACCGGGCGTCGCACCGCATCCGCTTCTTCTGGGCCACGCATGCCGTGCACCACTCGCCCAATGAACTGACGCTGGGCACCGCCTACCGCCTGGGCTGGACCGGCAAGATCACCGGTAACGCCGTGTTCTTCGCGCCGCTGGTCTTCCTGGGCGTGCGACCCGAGGTCGTGCTCGCCACGCTGAGCCTGAACCTGCTGTACCAGTTCTGGCTGCACACCACCTGGATCCCCAGGCTCGGCTGGTTCGAATACGTGTTCAACACCCCGTCGGCGCATCGCGTGCACCATGCCTCGAACATCGATTACCTCGATGCCAACTACGGCGGCGTGCTGATCGTGTTCGACCGCCTGTTCGGCACCTACGTCGAAGAGCGTGAAGACGAACCGTGCCGCTTCGGCCTGGTCCACCCGACCACCACGCGCAATCCGCTCGTCAACCAGTTCGAACACTGGGTCAGCCTGGGCAGGGACATGATGAAATCGGGCAGCGTGCTGAATGCGATCGGCTACCTGACGATGCCTCCGGGCTGGGCGCCGGACGGCAAGGGTCAGACAACTGAAGCGCTGCGCCAGCAGTAAGC
The DNA here is from genome assembly GCF_057798915.1 of Cupriavidus sp. 22TCCZM01-5. NCBI lineage: Bacteria > Pseudomonadati > Pseudomonadota > Betaproteobacteria > Burkholderiales > Burkholderiaceae > Cupriavidus > Cupriavidus sp. 22TCCZM01-5. The sequence goes on along the minus strand of NZ_JBYOJR010000034.1, from coordinate 84,301 downwards.
CGAAGAGCGGCTGGTGGTGAGTGCGAGGTAACAGGAGCCAGGAGCGAATGGGGCAAAAGAAAACGGGCAGCGTGAGGTGTCCGTTTTGCTCAGGGAACCGCCGCCCCTCACTCCCCCGCCGCCCGCACAAATGCCTCCCGCGCGGTCACCCGCCCGACATAGTCCTGGATAACCCGGCTATCACCAATGCGCGGCGCCCCAAACCTGCCCGCCCAGGCAAGCGACGCCCCCAGGTAAACATCCGCGGCACTGAAAGCCGTACCCAGCACGAACGGCCCGGGCGTCAGGGCCTTCTCGATGGCGTCGATCACATCGTCGTAGTCGCCCCAGCCGACGGCCTGCCTCGACACCGGTGCGTCTGCCCGCATCATTCGATCGGTCAGTGCAGGCTCGAAGCAGCTGCCGCAGAAGAACAGCCAGCGAAGCACCGTGCCGCGCGCGGAAGAGCCCGGCGGCGGTATCAGCGCGGCCTGCGGAAAGGCATCCGCGAGCCAGGCGATGATCGCGCCGTTCTCGGTCAGGACCGTACCGTCATCGAGAACCAGGGTCGGGATCTTTCCCATCGGGTTGATGGCCAGGAAAGCCGGCGACCGGCTCTCCCCTTTGGTGAAATCGATGTGCTGCAACTGGTAGTCGGCCCCGACCTCCTCCAGCATCCAGCGCGCCACCGAGGCGCGGCTCTGGGGGTTGTAGTAGAGCGTCATGGTCATACCTTCCTCCTGCTGGCTGTTCGGTCAAGGTGAGGCAACCGCAGCAGGATAGCACCATGGCCTGACTGCCTTACACAGATGGCTCCATACGCCGCAGCGCCTCGGCCAAGCGCCGGACACCTTCGACGATGGCCTCACGCTCCAGCAACGCGTAGCCCATGACGAGACCGGCGGGTCTCGGCTGCCCGGCGCAATGGAAGAGCGGACTGATGGGATAGACACGCACGCCAAGCCGGCTGGCTTCCCTGACCAGCGCCGGCTCCGCCGTTGACGGCAAGGATGGAATCCACACCACCAGATGAAGTCCGCTGGCCAGCCCCTGCACTTCAATCCGGCCGAACAGATGCGCCTGAAGAGCATCGACCAGCGCGCGCTGCCGCGCATGCTGCGACCGCCGCATGCGCCGGACGTGGCGATCGTAGCTTCCATCCTCCAGGAGCAGGGCCAAAGCGCGCTGGACTCCCGTTGCAGCGTGGCGATCGGCCAGGCGCTTGGCCGTGGCAAAGGTGTCCACCAGGCGATCCGGGACCACCATGTAGCCAAGGCGGAGCTGCGGTGAAAGCGTCTTCGAAAAGGTGCCGACATGGATCACGCATCCGTGCACATCCAGGGACAGCAGCGTCGCCTCCGGCCGAACCGAATAGCGGTACTCACTGTCATAGTCGTCCTCGACGACCCACGCCTGCCGCTGCGCCGCCCAGGCCAACAACTCCCTGCGCCGCCCGATCGGCAGGAATGAGCCCAGCGGAAACTGGTGGGTCGGCGTCACGTAGACCATCTGTGCCTGACGCAGTAACCGGAGCTGGTCGGTGCACAGGCCATGTTCATCCACGTCGATGCATTGCAGGCTGGCGCCATAAGCTTTGAAGACATGGTGCGCCATCCGGTAGCCCGGATTCTCTACCGCGACCCGATCGCCAGGATCCAGCAACAGCCGCGCGCACAGGTCCAGCGCCTGCTGAGAGCCATTCACGATCATCAGTTGTTCCGTGGAGCACGATAGTCCGCGTGTCTGGCTGAGGTGCGCCTGTAGCGCCTTGCGAAGCTCAGCATTGCCGCGCGGGTCTTCGTAGGCCAGCCGCGGCGCGCGCTGCCGCTCGACGGCACGCAGCGCCTTGAGCCATGTCAGCGTCGGAAAGTCGCGGCCGGCCAGCGGCCCGTAAACAAAGTCGATCTCTGCGTTGGCGGCCGCGCCGCTGTCTTGCAGCGCCATGCTCTCCACCCGGGCAGCCCATGCGGAGAGTCGCCCGGCGTGCGGTTCTGCCGTGACGGTCCCGGCGCCACCGCGCGTGTTGCGGCGCACAAGGCTGGCCGGAGCAGCGCCCGCGGCCACGCGGCTGACCGCGCCACCTCGTGTATCGATGAATCCATCCGCCGCGAGTTGCTCATAGACCAGCGACACGGTGGCGCGCGAAAGCCCGCGTTCTGCCGCCAGTGCGCGGCTTGATGGGAGCTGCGCACCAACGGGGTAGGTGCCATCCGCGATACGCGCACGGAATTCGTCGTACAAGGCTCGGCCAAGGCCGCCACGGCCACGCTTGTCAGTAGGCATCCTGGTCACCTGGCCGGATCAACTGGTCTGGTTAAATGGTATCAAACTGGCTATTCCCACCCAACCGGATGCGCGGCACACTTGCGCTCAGCGTCGCGCCGTGACGACGCTCGTTCACAGTGGAGTCCCATGTACCTGCCCGAACAATTTGCCGAGCCGCGCGCCGAAGCCCTGCATCGCATCATGCGCGAGCACGCCCTGGCAACGCTGGTCACCCATACGGCGGCTGGCTTCGATGCCAATCACCTGCCGTTCCTGTTCGACCCCGCCCAAGGCACGTGTGGCGTGCTGCAAGCGCACGTGGCACGGGCCAATCCGGTCTGGCAAGAGGTTGCCGAAGGATCGCAGGTGCTGGTGATCTTCACCGGGGCGCAAGGCTATATCACGCCCAACTGGTACCCCGGCAAGCAGCAGACGCACCGCCGTGTCCCGACCTGGAACTACGAGGTGGTGCACGCCCACGGCACGCTTCATATCCGGGACGACGAAGACTATGTCCGCGGCGTCGTGGCCCGCCTGACCCGGCAGCACGAAGCCAGTCAACCACACCCCTGGAAGATGGGCGACGCGCCCGCCGACTACCTAGCCGAGCAACTGAGCCATATCGTGGGCATCGAGGTCCGCCTGTCGCGGCTCGAAGGCAAGCGCAAGCTCAGCCAGCATCACGAGGCACCGGATCGCGAGGGGGCGATCCGCGGCCTTGAAATGTGCGGGAACCCTGGCCTGGCCCGGGCGATGAAGGAAACCGCGAAGTCCTGACGCTAGCGGTGACGGTCGCACGCCGCGCTTGACGCATGCGTGCCCGGCATCCCTTACATGCTCTGCAATCGTTGCAATGCCTCGGGGGCCACAAAGCCCCCACAAAGCTCCCAAAAAGTCCCCAAAAAGCTCGCATAACACGCCGCGAGCGCCCGCCACGGGGCGACACTGCCACACGGTACGAATCTTGCCGTTTCCTGGATACACGTGCACATGCGCACGCGGGCGCGATCGTGCCGGCCGTGCGCGTTGGGCATTCCCCATCTTTCAGGACACGAGCATGAGTAACTACTACGACGACGAGCGCGAACGCGGCAGGCAGTGGGACGATGACGACTGGCAACCCGAATCGGGACGCGAAACATGGCAATCCGAGCGCATGCGCCGGCGGATGACGCCGGGGCAGACCAGTTATGGCGGACCGGCGCGGCAGAGAGGCGGCGAGCCCGAGGCATACCGCAGGTGGTCCGACGAGCGCTATGGACGCCAGGATACCGACGACAGGTACCGCGAATATGGCGCGGCGCGTCGCCCGGACTACCCGACACGCGGGCGCTATGGTGACCGCTACGGCAGCAGCGACCAGGGAAGCTACGAGACCCAGGCGTCTTACCGCGGCGGCGATCGCGGGGACGAGGGCGGCCGCTATGGCAGCGACCTGCGTGCTGGCATGAACGGTGGCTACGGCTGGGAGCGCGCCAGGGAATGGCGGCGCGATCCGCAGGCCTGGCAGCGCGACGACAGATACGCCGAGCGTGAATGGCGCCGAAGCACGGAACGCGCGCGCGCATCGGACCGCGGCGAGGGCGGCCGGGACACCTACTTCAGCGACCTGCGCAGCGACACCCGCTACTGGACCGATCCGGACGACGAGCGGCTGGAAGACCGGCGCTACGGCCGGCACTATAGCCGTGAAGCGGCGCAGCGGCGCGGCTGGGAGGTCGACAACGGTCGCGACGACAATCGCGACGACGATGAACATGGCACGCTGTACAACCTTGGGCGCCGCATCGGCGAAGCCGTGGGCGACTGGTTCGGCACCTCCGAACGGCACGAGCGTCCCACTGGCCCGCGCGGCTACCAGCGCACCGACGAGCGCATCCGCGACCATATCTGCGAGCGCCTGAGCTACGCGCGGCGCCTCGACGTCAGCGATGTCAGCGTCGATGTCAAGGACGGCGTGGTGACGCTGTCCGGCACGGTGAACAGCCGCAGCCAGAAGTACTACATCGAAGAACTGGTGGATGACACCTATGGCGTCCGCGAAGTCAACAACGACATCCGCGTGCGCCGCGATGCCGGCAGCCCGTCGCAACCGGGCAGCGGCGAGGTGACGGGCAGCACCTGGCGGGCCTGACCCGGGAGCCGGTCGCCGATGCCGCTAATGCGCGGCGTCCCCAGGACCAGGTGCTGGCGCTCCAACGTCAGCCTGGTCCTTGTTGCGCTTCGCCGGCTCGCGTCTGCCGCTAGTGCGCTTCGACATGCTTCTTGAAATTGTTCAGGATGCTCTGCCACCCGCTTTGCTGTTGCTCGACCGGATACTGGGATTCGGCATCGAAACTCACGCGCACCGTAACGCCCTGCGGCGCATCCGAGAATTCAACCTGCGCGGTCCGGTCGCCAAAGGCATACTCGATCAGCTGGTGTTCCACGATCTTCGTGTAGGTTCCCGCAAAGTCGAACCCCATGCTGCCGTCCTTCGCTTCCATCCGCGAGGAGAAGGCGCCGCCAACCCGCAGGTCGACCGTGGCGGCAGTGGTATGCCAGTCGTCGGAAGCGGCATTCCATTGCATGATGTCTGCCGGCGTTGTATAGGCTCGCCACACCTTCTCCATGGGGGCTGCCACGGCGGCTTCTACCTTGATCTTCATAGTCTCCCCTGATTAGTCAATCTTGCTCCCTCATGCGCCCCGCCGGAGATGTCGAGCGGGTGGTGATCGTCTCACCTTCCGAGCTGGTTCAGCGGTGCATAGTACCTCGACTCGCGCCAGTCTGGCACTGTATCCCTGGCGGGTTCCGGGACCGGCGAGCACGGCAAACGGTGACTCATGCCGCGGGCGTCGTCCGGATATTTTTGCCATTCAGCAGCAGCGGGATGGCCCCGATGGCAATGCCTCCCATGCCGACCACATTGGTGACCCAGTCAAAGGTCGGAATGCTGTAGAGCGCGATGAAGAACAGGAATATCCCGCTCGCCGATGGCCAGATGACGTGGCTCACGGCAAGCCACGGTCCGCGCACCAGCATCTTGCGGTAGTACCAGCCACAGGCGAGTCCGGTCAGCCCGAGATAGAAACAGATCTGGAAGCCGATGGCGGTGATCGAATCGTGCAGGATGACGTTGATCGTCGGCAGATAGGACGACATGAACAGCAGCGCGAGTCCCGTGATCCAGATGAAGAAGATCGCGATGTACGGCGTGCGCCAGCGCGGATGCAGGCGCGCAAAGCGGGGATGGAGGGCGCCATCGCGGCTCTTGGCAAAGAGGGTTCGCGTGAACTGCAGGATCTGCGTCTCGACCGTGCCAACCGTGCTCAGCAAGACCGCGATGATCGCGACATAGCCCCACGCGGGCCCGAAGAGCTTCTCCGCGATGGCGAAGATGATGTTGGTGTTGTAGTGCTGGATCTCCGCATCCGACAGGCCGATCAGCGTGATGACGATAAAGACGAGGAAGAACGCCATCAGGAACACCATCGACCAGAACGCGGCACGGCCCGGGATGCGGTTCGCGTCCCGCGTCTCTTCGCTCAGGTTCATGGTCACGTCCCAGCCATAGAAGAAGAAGATCGCCACCAGGGCGCCGTTGGCGAACAGCCTTGGCGAGAATGCGAAGGGCGAGAACCACTCCAGCGAGAACGGGTGTTGCGGCGCGCGCGGGAACATGAAGAAGCTCGCGACGATGATCGCGAGCAGGATGACGCCTTCGATGACCGTCATCAGCACTTGCACGTAGCTGGTCAGCTTGATGCCCTTGACCACGATCGCGCTCACCACCGTGAGCCACGCGGCCGCGATCAGCGTCACGTAGTGCACGTTATTCATCTTTGGCCGGTCGAAGATGAGCAGCGTGGCGTTGGCTGCCGGGATCATGGCGGAAACCATGAACACGCAGCACAGCACCAGCAGCGCCCAGCCGGCAAAGAAGCCCAGCGTGCGCCCGAACACCATGCTCACCCACGAGTAGGAGGTGCCGGCGCTCACCAGGGCGCGGTTCATGTTGATGAATGCATACGCAATGCCGAACATGACGAGACCGCACACCAGGATGCTCGCCGGCGCAAGCGTGCCGGCCGTCCCGATGATCGTCGAAGTCGTGATCTCGACGCTGTAGGCAGGCGCCGTGCCGGCGATGCCCATGATCACCGACTCGACGATGCCCAGCGAATCGGCATTGAGCTTGGAGGGTTCGTCCATGGGCGTGCGACTCGCGGTCGGCATTGATGGACCGACTTTTACTCCGTGCGGGGGGGACTGGCAAGAGGGATGGCGTCCGGCCGGGCGCAGCCCCCGCCCGCCAGCTGGCAGGCGCTCACGAGCGCGCCTGCTTCAGTGCGTCGATGCGCAGGCGATAGCTTTGCAGCAGGCAGGCCTTGTCGCTACACCGGTTACGGGAATCACGAAGCCAGTCGCGCTGATCCGCACGCAGCCGCGCCTTGTTCGCCGATGCCTTCAGCTTCTGCTCGTAAAGTCCCGCCAGCGCCTTATCGGCGCGGGCCAGTTCCGCATCGCCGCAAATCAGCTGGGCGGGAACGGAAATAAGCTGGCTGCAATCAAAACTGCGCATCAACGCTGCCTTTGCCTCGCTTTGCGTTTCCAGCAGCCCCGCCTTGCATAGCCCCTGCAAGGACCGGCAAGCGACATTGCGCCGGACCCACGCCATGTCTTGCGCACCATACTGCTTGACGAACTGATTGATGGCGGCGTGGCTCACCCCGCGTTGCATGGCGTTTGCCGCGATGATCTCGTTGCAAAGCGAGTCCGCTGCGTAGGTCTTCCCGTCGCGCCGGTAGCAGCTGTGAAACCCCAGTTGCCCGCTGCCAACGACGCTGCGTCGCTCGCCGGAAGCAAACAGGATGGAAGCGCAAGCGGACGCGCACCTTGCGTTATCCGGAACGGCAGTATAGACGCGGACCTTGTCCATGGCATCGACCATCCGGAACGCGGCTTCGACATTCCCCCCTGGACTATTCAACACGAGAGGCACAAGTCCCTCGCGATCACGGCCGGCCATCCTGGCGACGGCGAGGAACCGGTCAGCGTCACCGTCCTGGATCTTCCCTGCGCCGATGATCATCTTCAGATCCAGCTGGGGTTGGTGGTAGATCTTGAATTCCATTCCCGACACCACACCCGGGGACACCAGCACGGCGAGACAAAGCCCGCGGAGCCAATCCCGGATCACGAGCCAAACCCCCACGCACTCCACTACTGGGTGCTCAGTGCTGCGCATAGAGTCTCCTCGAAATACGAAGGGAGCGAAGACTGGGAGCCAGCCCGCCATGGACGGCTTCGGAGGGGTGGGGTCATCGGCAGTCCCTTGATCCAGATCAGAATGATCTCCGGATAGAAGCATAGGGTTCAAGCACGAGGCTTCGATACGACGTGGCCTCAAAGGCGACCGAACTTAATCGATGGAGCCCCGCCATGGCCACCGCGTTTTCCACCTGGCATGAAGACCATGTCCATTTCGCCCGGCTGCTTGACCTTCTGGAAAGCCAGGTCATCCTGTTCAACCGGGGGGAGCGGCCTAATTACAGCCTGATGGGGATGATTATCCATTACATGCGAACGTTCGGTGATCGCATTCACCATCCGCGCGAGGATCTTGCCTACGAACGGCTGCTTGAACGGGATCCTGACATGCGCCCCGTGGTCGGCCGTCTCCAGCAGGAGCACCGCGTGATTGCGACAGTCGGCGAAACGCTGCTGGAGCGTCTCAATGAAGCCGAGTGCGACACGATCAGTTCTCGCGCGGCACTGGAGGCGGCCGCGGCCATGTACCTTGTGTATTACCGCAATCATCTCTCGACCGAGGAGCGGTACGTCATGCCGCGCGCGGCGCAGTTGCTGACGCCGGAAGACTGGGATGCCGTCGACACCGCGGTGCCGGCCAGCGCAGATCCGCTCTTCGGGCAGGAGGTCCATCCGCGCTTCGCCAGCCTTCGCGAGCAGATCGAGAGCGAGGCGCGCATGGCCAGCCACGGCTAGAGACCTACGACCGCCGCTACGAGCTACCCTGGTCCTTCGGCCAGAACGTGATCCGGATCTCGGGCGGGGCGACACCGTTCTCGTCGCGCGGCAACGGGTCGGAGAGCGTCACCGCGCGCAGGACGGCGTTGTCCCAGCCGGAATTGCCGCTTGACTTGGCCAGCCTGGCGGACAGGATCGATCCGTCGGGTGCCATGCGCACGGCGACGACGGCGGCCGGATTGCCGTTGATGTCCTCTGCGAAGATGATGTTCGGCTTGACCCGCTGGCGCACGCGCTCGGCATAAGCGGAAGAAGGCTTCCCGGAAGTACCGGTGCCGGTACTCGCGTTGGCCCCCCCCGCCTGCGCGCGCAAGCGCGACAGTTCGCTGGCCCGTTCGGCATTGGCGGCCTGTCGCTGCGCTTCCTGTGCCTCCCGCTGCGCGGCCTTGCGGGCGGCCTCGGCGCGCGCCTGCGCATCGTGCTGCGCCTTCTCTTGTGCCTTTTCCCTGGCCTTCTGTTCGTCCTGGGCCGCGCGCTCGGCCTTGCGCGCCTTTTCCTGCAGCGCGATATCGGCGTTCTCTTGTTCGACCGGCTTCACGCTCGGCGCCGGTTTGACTTCCGGCTGACTCTCGGGCTGACTCTGCACGGCCTCCGGGATGGGGTCCCACATTTCGGCGGAAACCCCTTCCGGCGCCGTGCTGCGCCAATGCACGCCGTAATAAAGCAGCGCCCCCAGCAGCAGGTGCATGAACAAGGCTGCCAGGAAGCAAATCAAGGTCCCCCGTTCCCGCACGGGCTGAAAGGGAAATGCACCGGTCTGCATGGATCACCTGCCTCGCCGCTGTTCGCCGTCGGGATGGCCCGCCATCTCCTACGATGCGACGTGCGCGCCCGGCCAGTCCGGCTTCCGTTCAGGCGATAAAGCAGGACAGGCCCGAAGGGCCGCACCCCCAGACACAAGTACATTCTACGAAGTGCAGCGCAAGAGCGGGAGTGATCCGGATAGCCGGCGAAGCCAGGGCCGGGACCGGTCGCCGGCGCGCCAGGCAGGCCGCCGGCCGGGCGTGGCTATGAAGGGTCTTTGGTGCGAGTGCGGGACACGGCAGCCATGATGCCGAGGCCGAGGATGACCAGGCATGCAATGCCGATATAGACCGAGGCCAGGCCCGCGACCGACAGTCCCCAGGCGATCCCGCCCACCAGCACCAGCAATCCGATCAGATAGAGCGCGAATGACATAAGGTTTCTCCGGCAGTGAGTCGGATAAGGTCAATGTAGATCCCGGTGTATCGCTGGGGCATCGGAGGCAGGCGCGCCGGCGCGTAGGCGGGTTCTGACTTCCGGTGTGCCGCAACCGCCACGCAGGCGCTGCCGCGCGCGCTTTCGCCGGACTGCGTGCGGCGCATCAGGCACTGTCTGCAGGAAATGACGTTTTCCGTCACAATGCGGCCTCGCGCTGCGCCGGAGCGCGCTGGCAACGCATGAGGCGGGACGCAGAATCCCGCCCGCCAGCGAGCAGCGACTGGAACAACAAGACTTCGCGCTCCCCATGACGGCTCCGCACGGCACACCCGATACGCTCCCCGCTTTCTGCAGCAACCCGACCCTCGCGCCCGCCCAAAGCCGCCGCGCCCTGCTCGCGCTCGGCGTGGGCAGCTTCGGCATTGGCACCGGCGAATTTGTGATCATGGGCCTGCTGCCCGACGCGGCGCGCGATCTGGCCATCTCAATCCCGCAGGCCGGCCACCTGATCAGCGCCTATGCGCTGGGCGTGGTCATCGGCGCCCCGCTGCTCGCCGTGCTGGGCGCGCGCTGGCCGCGGCGCAACCTGCTGATCGCACTGATGGCCGCCTTCGCCGCCGGCAATTTCGCCAGCGCGGCCGCGCCCGCCTACGCCTCCATGCTGATTGCGCGGCTGCTGACCGGCTTTCCGCACGGCACCTACTTTGGCGTGGCAGCCCTGGTGGCGGCCGGCCTGGTCGCTCGCGAGCGCCGTGCCCAGGCGGTCGGCCTGGTCATGCTGGGGCTGACGGTGGCGACGCTGGTGGGCGTGCCGATTGCAGCTACCGTCGGCACCTGGCTGGGCTGGCGCGCGGCGTTCCTGATCGTGGGATCCATCGGCGCGCTCACGGCCTGGCTGGTGTGGTGCTGGGTGCCGTTCTTCCCGGGCGATCGCCGCGCGAGCCCCCTGCGCGAGCTGACGGCGTTGCGGCGCAAGCAGGTATGGTTGACGCTCGGCATCGGCGCCATCGGCTTTGGCGGCATGTTCGCCGTATTCAGCTACATCAAGCCCACCATGCTCGAAGTGGCACAGTTGCCGGCAAGCGCCATTCCGGTGGTCCTGGCGCTGTTCGGCGTGGGCATGGTCGCCGGCAACCTGGCCGGGGCCTGGCTGGCGGACAAGGCCCTGACACCGACCATCGGCGGCGTGCTGGCGTGGTCCGCGCTGGTGCTGGGCGCGTTCACCGTGACGGCGCCGCATTCGTGGCTGGCCAGCGCCAATGTGCTGCTGATCGGTACTGTCGTGGCACTGGGGCCGGCGCTGCAGATCCGCCTGATGGACGTGGCAGGCGACGCCCAGACCCTGGCCGCCGCCCTCAATCACTCGGCGTTCAATTTGGCCAATGCGCTGGGCGCCTGGCTTGGCGGCGTGAGCATCGCTGCCGGGCTGGGCTGGACTTCTACCGGCTGGGTCGGCGCGCTGCTGGCGGTGGGCGGCCTGGCAGTGTTTGCCTGGTCGGCGCTGGCCATGCAGCGCGGCGGCGCGACCCTGCCGCAGGCTTCCTGATCCATGCCGCCACGTTCCGCGGACGCCCTGACGTCATTCTTCTGGAGCGGCGACGCCATCCGCAGCCGGAGCGTGAGCGGGATCGTGCTGTCCGGCACACTCGACGTTCCGGAGCCGCCGGCGCGGCTGCTCGCCGATTGGGCCAGGGAAATATCGCGCCATATGACCCTGGACGTGGGAGATGTCGAGGTCATGCCGCTTGCCCGCGCGCGGGCGCGATGGCCCCAGTACTCGCACTGCGTGCGGGCCGTGGCCGACTGGACGAGCAGGCTCGGGCTGCCCGGCGTACTCGCCTCCAGCGAGGTTGCCCTGATGGTCTGCCGCGGCGCGCGGTATCACCACGACGGCGAGCAGTATGGCGGCGCGGCCTTCTGCAACCTGTTCCTGAGCGAAGACAAGGGCCAGGACGTACATTTCCCGGCACTGGACCTGCGCATCCCGCTGCGCCGCGGTACGGCCCTGGTATTCGACACCTGCCAGCCTCACGGCGTGATTCGACGCGGCAGCCATGGCTTTGACGAGGCCGACTTCCCGGGCGACCAGGATTGCACCCAGCTATTCCTGACCTGGGAGCTTCCCATCGAGGATGCCCATGTCGCACGCGCGCTCGATATCGCCTTCGACACCGCCCCGTCCGCCTCGGCCACCATGAGCGAGGAGCAAGTCTGGCTGCATGGCGAACGGGTCAGCGTCCGCCAGGAGTCGGGGCGGTGGCGCCGCGCTGACTAGGCAATCCAGGCCGGGGCCGAGCCGCGCCGGTCAGAACTGGATCGACGCGTGGCCAATGCCGTCGAACTCCGCCGTGACCAGGTCGCCCGCCGCAGCGGGCAGGATCCCCACCCAGGTTCCCGTAGTGACGATGGTGCCTGCCTTCACGCGCTGGCCATGGCTCGTCGCGTGGCGCAGCCAGGCCCCGAGTCCGTACGCCGGATCGCCGAGGGCATGGGTACCCTTGCGCTCGAAGCTTTGCGCGCCAATCCGGACATGGCAGCGTTGCGCCGCCCAGTCGCGCGCCTCGTAAGGACGCCACTCGCCGAGTACGAGCGCGCCGTGTGCCTGCAAGTCCGCAAGCTTCAGCAGCGCCGGCGCATCGGTGAACTGCTGCCAGCGCGAATCCACCACTTCGATCGAGACGGCCATGGCATCCACCAGCGTGGCAGCGCTGTCGCCATCGAGCGCCGCCGCGTCTTCCGGGCTGACCGGGCGTGCGAGACGCAGCGCGATCTCGGCCTCGATGCCGCGCCAGGTGAAGTGCCGGTCCCCGGCCATGGCCGGGCTGCTCCAGACGCCGTCTGCGGGCAACTGCGCGTGCGTCAGCCGGGCCTGCCGCGACGGTCCGCCCGACTTCCAGTAACCGGGGCCGGTCGCGTGCCAGCCCAGCGAGCCGGCGACCGCCGCCTGTACGGCGTAGGCCTCCTCCGGGGTGGCCAGTGCGGTGGCGAAAGCCTGTGCATCGGCGCAGCGTTGTTCGCGGCGAGCGCGGATCAGGGTCTGGGCGACTGCATCAATCTGGATTGCGTTCATGCCGGCAACGGCTCCTTGACGAGAATTCGGGTGGATCGGAAGGACGGTCAGTTGGAAGTCAGGACCTGCTGACGCTGGCCGTGCGCGTGTCGGCGGCCAGTTGCGGCTCGTCTTCCAGCTCGGGTTCGCCCATGGGCCTGCCAAATGTCTCTGGCGCGAACTGCACGCTCAGGGCGAATACGGCGTACATCGCAGCCAGCATGCTGAACATGCCGCCAACGCCGTAGGTTTCGAACACGCGCCCGCTTACCAGCGGCGTCAGCGCACCGGCCAGTGTACCCAGCGCAAGGATGAGCGAGGTGCCGAAGGCGCGTACGTCGGTCGGATACTGTTCGGGCGCGAAGATCCAGATCGAGGTATTCAGCAGCACCACGCAGAACGTAAAGCAGGCGCCGAACAGCAGCACCAGCCCCACGTTGAACGTCAGGAAGCCGAAGCTCAGGCCCGCGGCGCAAGCCAGCCCGGCGCCAAGGGTCAGCACGCGCTTGCGCGGAAAGTGATAGCCGCAGTACGACGCCGCCAACGCACCGAACAGGCTCCCGCTTTGCATCACCATCGTGAACAGCAGGCTTTTCGAGATGGTGTAGCCCTGCGACATCAGGATGGTTGGCATCAGCGTCAGCACGGAAATCTGCGCACCGTACGTCATCGACACCGCGACACCCAGCGCCACCGTACGCCGGCCCAGGCGCCCCTGGAACACATCGCGCAGCCGTACCCTGGCACGGGGCGCCTCGTCCTGGACGGCGTCCCGGATGTACTGCGTCGGCGCACCGCGCAAGGTACCCAGGCGTCCGGAAGCCAGGCCGGAGAGCACACGGTTCGCATCATCGACCCTTCCCTTCGACAACAGGAAGCGCGGGGTCTCGGGGATAAAGCGGCGGTAGAACACGACGAAGATTGCGGGCACTACCAGGCAGCCGAACAGCCAGCGCCAGTTGTCCGGCCCGGGGAACAGCCCGAACACGGCCAGTCCGAACGCAGGTGCCAGCATATTGCCCAGGCCGCCGCTGCCCACGCTGACCAGGCCGACCGCGGTGCCGCGAAAGCGGGTGGAGCACAGCTCGGCAAGGATCGTCACGGCGACCGAAATTTCGCCACCGAGCCCGATGCCGACGATGAAGCGGCCGGCCGCCAGCACCGTATAGTTGGGCGCCAGCGCGCAGATGATCGCACCCAGCGTGAACAGCAGCAGGTTCGCGTTCAGCATGGCGCGACGGCCGTAGCGGTCGGCGATAAAGCCCGATGCCACGCGCCCCAGCGCGGCCGCGCTGAACGTCAGCGTATTGAGAAAGCCGATGTGCGCGACCGATATACCCCATTGCTCGCGCAAGATTGGCCCGACCAGGCCAACGGCGTTCTGTTCGAAGACGTCGAACATCACGCCCAGCATGATCAGGAAGATGATCTTCTTGTGTGCGGCGGTAACGCCGATGCCATCCATTGCCCGGTCGAGTTCGTGCTGCTGGGGCGAACGCGACGATTGAACATTCACTTCTGCGCCCATCTTGTCTCCTCCTCGGAATGAGGTCAGTCACGGTGTGTCCGCAAACTTGCCGCCGGCATCGTTGACCGGCTTTGGAATAGAGCAGTAAGGAAAGTACGGCTGTCGGCGCGGGGCTATGTCAGCGCCGGCGCGCACAGCGGTGGCCGGCGCGCGTCCAGGGCGTGCTCCGCCGCATGCGCCAGCCGCAGCAACACGGCTTCCGAGAATGGCCGGCCGAAGAACTCCAGCCCGACCGGGACGCCTTGCGGGGCGTTGCCATCCGGCTCGGAGAAGCCTGCCGGGATGACGATGGCCGGGAAGCCCGTGGCGGACGCCAGCACGCCATTGCGCTCGGCCTGGGCCTGGCCCACCGGCACGACCAGGCGGCGCTGGTGCGGAAACGCCAGCGCGTCGAGACGGTGTACCGCCATCAGCCCGAGGATGCGATCGCGCAAGGCCTGCTGGCGTTGCAGCCGCTCGCGGTATTCGGTCTCGTTGCCCGCCAGCGCCATGGCGCTCTTCAGCGTGCCGGTGACGCCGGGATGCACGCTTCCTGCAGTGATCATGTCTGCCATCGAGCGGACCGGCACGGCGGCCGGAACGCCGGCAAGGTACGCATCGAGATCGCCCTTCATCTCGTACAGATGCACCAGCGTGTCCGCCAGCAGCGCGTCGGGATGGATCGCTTCTTCGATCTCGACCAGCTCGGCGCCGCGAGCGTCGAGGGTGGCAAGCGCCCGCTGCATGACGGCATTGACGGCGCGATGCCCGGGCCCCTCGCCAAAGAAGGCGCGCAGCACGCCAATGCGTGCGCCCCTGAGCCCGTCAGGGTCCAGCGCTTCGGCGTAGCTGCGCGGCATATGCGGCTGCGCCTGGCGGGTCGCCGGGTCGCCCGGGTCGTGGCCGGCAATGATGTCGAGCAGGACCGCCGCATCGGCCACGGTACGCGTGATCGGCCCGATGGTGTCCTGCGTCAGCCCGCACGGGACCAGCCCGGTACGGCTGACCAGCCCCATGGTCGGGCGCAGGCCGACGAGGTTGTTCGCCGAAGCGGGCGAACGGATCGAATTGATGCCATCCGTGCCGATGCCCAGCAGGCCCAGGTTGGCCGCGATGCCGGCGCCGGTGCCGCCGCTGGAGCCGCCCGGCGTGCGTGTCAGGTCATACGGATTCAGGGTCTGCCCGCCCAGCGTGCTGACCGTCTCTCCGCCCGAGGCAAGCTCGTGCAGGTTGGTCTTGGCCAGCACGATGGCGCCAGCCTCGCGCAACCTGCGGACGATGAATGCATCCTCCCGCGCGAGATTGCCCTGCAGGCAGCGCGCGCCCGCGGTCGTCTCGATGCCGGCGCATTCGATGTTGTCCTTGATCAGCACCGGAATACCATGCAACGGCGCAAGCGGCACGGACGGGCTTGCCGCGGCATGCGCATCCAGCTGGTCGGCTTCCGCCAACGCCTGCGGATTGAGCTGCAACACGCTGTTGATGCGGGGGCCGCTCTTGTCATAGGCCGTAATCCGGTCCAGGTAGGCCTGGACCAGCTGGCGCGCGGTGAGCCGGCCAGCGCGCATGGCGGCATGGATGCCGGCCACGGTGGCCTCCAGCACGCTGATGCCTGAGTCGGGGGATCGATTCATGTCTGTATTCCTTGCGTCCGGGACAGCGGACGCCGGGGGGTTGATTCCTTGGGGGAGCGGCACGCCGCTCCCCGCCTGCGCTAACGGTTGACCAGCTTTGCCGGCAAGGTCCAGATCGCGAACGCGCCAAGGATGAGCATGCCCGCGATCATGTAGTACGCGCTCCTGCCGCTCTGGGTCACGTCACGGAGATACCCGATCATGTAGCCGCTGGTAAAGCCGGCCAGGTTGCCGATCGAGTTGCTCATGGCAATCGCCGTGGCCGCCGCCGCGCCGCTGAGGAAAGCGGTGGGCAATGACCAGAACAGCGGCGAACAGGTCAGGATACCGGCCGCGGCGATCGACAGGAACACCAGCGACAGTGCCGTGCTGTGCATGATCCAGGGCAGGGCCAGGAAGCCGATGGCGCCCATCATGCAGGGCACGATCAGGTGCCAGCGCCGTTCCCGGTGTTTATCTGCGCTCCTGGCGAAGAAGTACATGGTGATGATCGCCGCCACATACGGGATCGCGCTGAGCAGTCCGATATGCAACGGGTCGGAGACGCCTGTCGACTTGATGAACGTGGGCAGCCAGAGCGTGATGCCGTACTGGCCGGTGACATAGCAGAAGCAGATCAGGCTGATCAGCCAGACCCGCGGGTCGGTGAAGACCTTGCCGACGCGCGCCTCGGGGCCTGCCGCCTTGTTGTCCTCCGCCTTGGCCCGTTCGAGCACCTGCTTCTCGTCCTCACTGAGCCACCTGGCCTTGGCGATGGAGCTGTCCAGGTACCAGAAGCAGGCCAGCCCGAGCAGCACGGCGGGCACGGCTTCGATGAAGAACATCCACTGCCAGCCCGCCCAGCCCGCAATGCCGCCCATGCTACCCATCAGGAAGCCGGACAGCGGGTTGCCGATGATGCCCGACAGCGGCGAGCCCATGCAATAGATCGCCATGATCTTGGCGCGGCGGTGCGACGGGTACCAGCACGACAGGTAGTACACAATGCCGGGAGTGAAGCCCGCTTCGGCCAGGCCCAGCAGGAAACGCAGGGTGTAGAAGGCGGTCGGGGTCTTCACAAAGACGAAGCAGGCGGACAGCAGCCCCCACGTCACCATGATGCGCCCGATCCACACCTTGGCGCCGAACCGGTGGAGCGCAAGGTTGCTCGGGATCTCGAACAGGAAGTAGCCGATGAAGAAGATGCCGGCGCCAAGGCCGTAGACGGTTTCGCTGAAGCCAAGATCGTGCGACATCTGGAGCTTGGCAAAGCCCACGTTGACCCGGTCGAGATAGGCAATAAGGAAGCAAAGCATCAGGAACGGTACCAGGCGCCAGCTTACCTTGCGATAAACCGCGTCTTCGTACGAACCTACCTTTGCCCCGGCCTGCAGGGTAGTTTCCACAGCGTCTCCTTTTGTATGGTCAGGTACGTCAGTGCTGCCGCGCCGATCCTGAATCGATCAGTGCTGTGTGGAACGGGCCTGTACCGCCGGGGCCTGCGCCCGCGTGCGTGCCGCGATGCCGGCACCCCGCTTGCTGCCACGCCCTCCCCGGCCCTGGCATGCGAACGGGTGCGCGCCGCGGGCGCGGGACCCGGCGGCCGGCGTCAGGCGGCGGCCCGCAGCGGCAAGGGGCTCGCGTGGGCCGCGAGATAGTCCATGGCCGCGGCCACGCCGCTGGCGGCCACCGGAACGCCCGACAGCTTCAGCCCCATCTCGCAACCTGCAAGCGTGGCCATCAGCGTGAGATCGTTGCAGTCGCCGAGATGGCCGATGCGGAACATGCGGCCCTTCATCTTGCCCAGCGCCGCGCCGAGCGACATGTTGAAGCGGTCGTAGATGACCCGGCGCACCGCGTCCGCATCGATGCCATCGGGCATCATCACGCCGGTCAGCACCGGGCTGTAGACCGACGGGTCGGCGCACTGGATCTCCAGGCCCCACGCACGCACCGCGCGGCGGCAAGCCTCGGCCAGGCGCTGGTGGCGCGCGAACACGTTGTCCAGCCCTTCTTCCAGGATCATGTCCAGCGCTTCCGACAAGCCGTAGAGCAGGTTCGTGCTCGGCGTGTAGGGCCAGTAGCCGGTCTGGTTCATGGCGATGATCTCTTCCCAGTCCCAGAAGCTGCGCGGCAGCCGGGCCGTTTTGGCGGCTTCGAGGGCCTTCGGCGAGACGGCGTTGAAGCTGATGCCCGGCGGCAGCATCAAGCCCTTCTGCGAGCCGGAGACGGTCACGTCCACGCCCCACTCGTCATGGCGATAGTCGGCGGAAGCCAGCCCGGAGATGGTGTCGACCATCAGCAGGGCCGGATGCCCGGCCGCGTCAATGGCCTTGCGCACGGCGGCGATATCCGACGTGACGCCCGTCGAGGTTTCGTTGTGCACCACGCAGACAGCCTTGATCGCATGGCCGCCGTCCTGGCGCAGGCGGGCTTCGATCAGGTCGGCCTGCACGCCGCGGCGCCAGCCCTCGATGCCCGGCAGGCCTAGGAATTCCGGACGCAGGCCGAGCTTCTCGGCCATCTTCTTCCACAACGTGGCGAAGTGGCCGGTCTCGAACATGAGCACGGTATCGCCGGGGCTCAGCGTGTTGGACAGCGCCGCTTCCCACGCCCCCGTCCCGGAGGCCGGATAGATCACAACCGGTTGCTCGGTCTTGAAGATCTTGCGGATGCCCGCCAGCACCTTCAAGCCCAGGGCGCCGAACTCGGGCCCGCGATGATCAATGGTCGGGTAGCTGATGGCGCGCAGGATACGGTCCGGCACCGGGCTCGGTCCGGGGATCTGCAGGAAATGACGGCCGGCGGGATGGAAGTCCAGTTTCAGCATTTACTCCTCCTGTTGAATTTTGCATTCAAAATACTTTAGCAGGCGGAGACCGAAAGGGAAGCCGTCGGGAACCACAAAACAGAGCGGTGTTTACCCCGATTCATCAGGGACTTGCGTCCTGTCGGCAGTGTGCTAGGCGTCTGATAGAATTCCCGGAAAACGACCGTCGTTGGACTTTGCATGCAAGATCCCATTTCTTCCGGCGAACCTTCCCTTGCTTCCGTGCTCCCCAAGGTCGAGCGCCAACGCCTGCATGACACGGTGGTGAATCACTTGCGCAACTTCATCGTGGAGGGCGTGCTGAAGTCCGGCACCAAGCTCAACGAGCGGGAGCTGTGTGAAACGCTCGGCATCTCCCGAACGCCGCTGCGCGAGGCGTTCAAGGTGCTGGCGGCCGAAGGGCTGATCGACATCTCGCCCAATCGCGGCGCCTCGGTGGCAAGCCTGTCGCCGACCGAGATCCTGGATACCTTCGAGCTGATGAGCGGCCTCGAGGCCCTGTCGGGCGAACTCGCGTGCGAACGCATCACGCCCGTGGATCTCGCCGAGATCAAGGCCCTGCACTACGCCATGCTGGCGTGCCGCGCGCAGGACGACCTGTCGGGCTACTACAGCTACAACCGGCAGATCCACGACCGCATCAACCAGGCCGCGCGCAACAGCGCGCTGCGCCAGACCTACCTGGCCGTGAACCGCAGGCTGCAGGCCCTGCGCTTCCGCTCGAACTTCCAGAAATCGAAGTGGGACAGTGCCATCCGCGACCACGACGAAATGCTGGTGGCGCTGGAAGCCCGGGACGGCAAGCGCCTGGCGGCGATCCTGCGCCAACACCTGCTGGACAAGCGCGACGCGGTGCTGAACATGCAGGCGGCGGAGGCCGAGGCGGCATCCGCGGCGTCAAAGACCTGAAGCCGGCGACCGCCTGCGGGGATCCGCGAGCGGACCGGCGATGGCCACCACGCGGGCCTGCCTCACAATCCGTTACAACCTCGTCTGCGCGGAGCCCCTATGCTCTCGCCCGCATGTGGCCAGTGGTGGCCATTGCGTGACGAGGAGAACGCAATGAGGAGGATCCAGGTATTGGGTCTGGTGGCGTCCGTGGCGACGCTGTTGTGTGGCGGGGGCAACGCGCTCGGCCAGCAGGTCGTGGGCGGCATGGGCGAGCCAGTTCATATGGGTGCGTTCGGTGCCCACGCGGACAGTCTTCCCGCGAAGCGCAATCCGGCAGCGATGCCATCGGCCAGGACACGGCGCAAACCCAACCCTGAAATGCCCGGCGCGCAGTCGCGGCAAGTGACACCAACCTTGCCCGGAAGGCATCTGCGCTAGTCTGCGACGCGCGCGCTCTGGGCACTACAATCATTGCCGCAATCTGATCGGGGGCCGGCAGAGAAAGCGGCCTCGCCGAGCAAAGCCCGGTCCCGGCGACTCCCTGCGCAAGAGGTCTGACAAGCTCAAGGTATTCGGCATGCATCGGGCACTGATATCGCATGCCATGACCTATCATGAGGAACGGTCAGTCTTTTGCACGGGGCGGCAGGCAACAGCGCACCGATGCAATCCGGTTGTGACGGGGCCCGTTCGGTTGCCGGGCCAGGCTGCCAAAGACGTGTGCAATGCCGGCAAGGTTCGCTGGCATGTGAAATGCGTGGTCACAGGCTAACGGAGGCCTGAGCCGTGGCAGGTCTGTCCTGCCCCGCCCCAGGCCTTGCCAACACGACACGGTCATGTCAACGCGCGGCGCCAACCTGTGGAAGCGGTTCCTGGACATCGCCAAGCCATATTGGCTATCGCGGGAAAAGTGGCGGGCGTGGGCGCTCATGTTAATCCTCATCTGCCTGCTGCTGGGCCAGACCTGGACCAATGTGCGCTTCAACGAGCAAACCGGCGAGTTTGCCTCGGCACTCGCGGCCGGAGACGCCGATCGCTTCTGGTATGCCATCGAGATCTTCGTCTATGTGCTGATCGCGGCGGTCCCCGTCTACGCCCTTTTCTACTACACGCGTAACCGGCTGTTCATGCAGTGGCGGTCCTGGATGACGCATCACTACCTGAACAAGTATTTCGGCGGCTGCGCCTTTTATGCGCTGAACGCCAGCACGGCCATCGACAACCCTGACCAGCGAATCTCCGAGGACATCAGCACCTTCACCCAGCAGTCCTTGTACTTTCTGCTGCTGATGCTGGGCTCGTTGCTGCAGCTGATTGCCTTCAGCGGGGTGCTGTGGTCGATCTCGCGCGAGCTTGTGGTGTTCCTGGTGCTCTACGCGGTCTGTGGCACGGTGGTTTCAGTACTGTGCTTCGGCAAGGTGCTGATCGGGCTCAACTTCTACCAACTCAAGCGCGAGGCCGACTTCCGCTTCAGCCTGATCCGGGTGCGCGAGCATGCGGAGTCGATCACCTTCCATCGCGGCGAGCAGCATGAGTTCCATCATGTACGCGGCCGCTTCCTGCATGTGTTCGCCAACTACAACCGCCTGAACCGCTGGCAGCTCAATCTCTACCTGTTCCAGTATGCCTATTCGTTCCTGACGCTGATGCTGCCCAGCGTCATCGTCGCCAACCGTGTGCTGGATGGCGAACTGGAAGTCGGTGCCGCGATCCAGGCCGCGGGTGCCTTCGCCGCCGTGCTGGCGGCGCTGACGGTCATCGTCGACAACTTCGAAAGCCTGAGCCGCTTCGTGGCGGGCGTGGACCGGCTGGCGACGTTCGCTTCGACGCTGGCGCACACGCGCGTGCTGCGCCGCAAGCCCGGCAGCCAGGTCCAGCGCCGGCGGGGCGACACACTGTCGCTGCAGCACCTGACCCTGCACACCCCCGACTATGACCGTACCCTGCTGAAGGACCTTACCGTGACCGTAGGGCCCGGCCAGAGCCTGCTGATCGTCGGGCCCAGCGGTGGCGGCAAGAGTTCGCTGATGCGGACCATCAGCGGCCTGTGGAACAGCGGCAGCGGTTGTATCGTGCACCCCGAGCCCGAGCAGATGCTGATCCTGCCGCAGCATCCGTACATGGCCGTTGGCAACCTGCGCTGCCAGTTGCTGTATCCGAACCACCACGAGCGCCGCACACCTGATGCCGAGCTGTTGAAGCTGCTGGAGATGGTCAACCTGCCCGACCTGGCAGAGCGCCTCGGCGGCCTGGACGCGGAACTGGACTGGGGCAAGGTCCTGTCGCTCGGCGAGCAGCAACGCCTGGCATTCGCGCGCCTGCTGCTGGCGCGTCCGCGCTACGCCCTGCTCGATGAAGCTACCAGCGCGCTCGACGCTGGCAACGAGGCCAGGCTTTACAGCCAGCTCGCCGCCGGCCATACGACCATCGTCAGCGTCAGCCACCGCCCGACCCTGCTCAAGTATCACGTCCAGGTACTGGAGCTGTGCGGCAACGGCGAGTGGCAGCTCCATCCGACGAACGAATACCGTTTCGCCTGGTAGGGGGTAATGGCAGTACGGGCGGGAGCCCTATGACTTGTCGAAATACGCCTGGATCAGCCTGGCGGACGCTTCCCAGAGTGCGGGGGCGCCGCGCTCGATCGGCGGCCGGTAGCGCGCAAGAGCCTGTGCCTCGGTGACCTGGCACTCCACCCAGCTGCCGCCTCCTGTTGCGGCGTTATGGAGCAGTGGCTGAAAGCGGTCCAACGCTTTCGCAAACCGGGCGTCATCGCTTTCGCCCGCCTCGAACTCGCTCCAGAGGCCGCGAAACTCCGTCGCCTGCGCATCCGGCAACAACGAAAAGATTCGCTCGGCCGCCTGCTGCTCCAGTTCCGCCTGGCCGGCGCGCGCCGACGGGTCGTGGAACGGAACATCGCCGGCATCGATCTCCACGATATCGTGGATAAGAAGCATCTTCACGACGCGCACCACGTCAACCGGCGCGGCCGCATGCTCCGACAGGACGAGGGCATACATGGCGAGATGCCACGAATGTTCGGCGCTGTTTTCGCGGCGCGACTGATTGATCAGCGGCGTCATGCGCACGACGCTCTTCAGTTCGTCGATCTCTCTGAGGAAGGAAAGCTGGCGTTCAAGGTTGGCAAGGTTCACGTTGAATGCAGATGGCTTGGGGGACTCCTCGCGGAGTTTAGCAGCCGCCTGCCGGGGCATGCCGGAGCGCCAGCGAATCTCCCGCGGCTCCTGAAGCCGGGGCACGCAGCCAGATCACGCGCCTGCCATCGTTTCCGCCGACACCTCCCATCCCGCATCGATGCCTCCCGGCAGCATTTGCCCGCGATCCTCCCCGACCTCAGTGTCGATCAGCCGGTTCAGCTTCTCGTTCATGGCAACGATAAGTTCGCGATTGGGCTTGCCACCGGCCGCCAGGTTCACCAGCTCATGCGGGTCGGTATGCAGGTCGTACAGCTCGAGGTCGTTGAACCGCGTGAGATCCTCCAGCATCGTCGGCCGGTTGTGCTGCTTCGGCGAGAAGTAGCGCGCGAAGCTGTAGCGGCCGTCGTACACGGCGCGCACCGCGCCGCGTTTCATGAGATCGGGTCGGATGCCCGCGCTCTTGATCTGGTCCGGCTTGCCGCCGTTCTGCACGAACGCCGTGGCCTTGAGCAGGAAGTCGCCGTCGAGGTAGGCCAGCATGTTGTAGCAGAACAGCGCGCCGTCACGCACGGCAGTCACGTCGGCCGTGCCGGGCGCGGCCAGCAGGCCCGACAGGTCCTTGCCCGGCAGCCCCTTGAGCAGGCGTGCACGCTGCTCCGCGGGGCTTCCCGTCATGGCGACCACGGTAGGCACGATATCCACGTGCGAAGTCACCGCGCGGCACTGCCCGCCGCCGCGATGGGCGGGATGCGCGATCACCAGCGGCACGTTGTTCTGCTCGCGGTAAGAAACCGCCCCCTTGGCGTGAAGCTGGTGCGCGCCGTCCATGTCACCGTGATCGGAGGTCATGATGACGATGGTCTTGTCCGTCAGGCCCGCCGCATCGAGTTCCGCGAGCACGGCTGCAAGATTGCGGTCCACGTCCCGCATGCAGTTCAGGTAGTAGTTGTGCCGCCGGCGCCAGCGGCCGGGCTCGTTTGGTATCTCGCCGACCAGCGCGTCGTGCGAGCGCAGGAAATCGCGATGCGCGGGCGGGCGGCCAGGCGCATCCAGCGCCTGGCCGTGGCTCGCCGGCAGCTCGAATTTCCACTGCTTCGCGTAGAGCGGATCGAGCGGGTCCCTCGCCACGTGCGTGATGCCGCGCTGCGTCTGCACCGGCGAGTCCGGCGGATCGGTGTCGTAGAACATGACGTCGTGAGGATTCACGAGATTGACCGCGAGGAACCACGGCTTGCCCTGCGCGGCCAGGTCGCGTCCCTTGCTGCGCAGCCAGCTCGTGCTCATGGCGGCAATCACGCCATCGTGGTTATATCCGCCGCGAGTGTGGGCAATGATGTCGCCGATGCCGACATAATCGGAGAAGCCGTATCCTTCCATCTCCGCGGTAAAGATCCTGGTCGGCGTGCCCAGCTTGTTGACCGTCTCGAATTCCTTGGCAAGGTGCCACTTTCCCTTGTAGGCGGTGTAATAGCCGGCTTGCCGCAGCAGATGTCCCAGTGTCGGGATCTCCGTCGACATGCTCGTGATCCACG
Source organism: Cupriavidus sp. 22TCCZM01-5 (assembly GCF_057798915.1). Taxonomy (NCBI): domain Bacteria; kingdom Pseudomonadati; phylum Pseudomonadota; class Betaproteobacteria; order Burkholderiales; family Burkholderiaceae; genus Cupriavidus; species Cupriavidus sp. 22TCCZM01-5. Next base: position 60,268 of record NZ_JBYOJR010000034.1, on the reverse strand, counting down.
GAAAGTTGGTGTTGTCGAACATCCGCGTGTGCTGGATATGCTGGCCGGTGTAGATCACCGAGCGCGATGGCGTGCAGACGCAGGAATTGATGCGATGGTTCACGAAGGTGGTGCCGCGCTTCATCAGGCGCTGGTGTGCCGGCAGCTCGAACCCGGCCGGCAACTCGCCCGGACCGAAGAAGCGCTCCTGGTCGACGAGAATCAGCAGGATATTGTAGGGGCCCGCCCCCTGCCCACCCTGAGACTGGCGCGCGTCACCGGACGCCGTTGCCGCGCTTGCACTGCCCGCATCGAGACCCGCCGCCACGGCGCTGGCCCCTGTAACCCGCAGGAAATCCCGCCGGCTCAACCGGGCGCCCTGCCGTTCGTCGTTGCCCATGGGTTCCCCTTATGAGGTAGCAGCGGCCAGATGGTACGCCCCGGCGCGCGATCGCAGTTGCGCGGTAGCGCAGGCTTTGGCAACTGGACGCCGCCAGTCTAGCAACGGCGGAACGGGTCCTGTGTTGGCTGGCGCACCGATGCCGGCGCCGTCGGGATCGCATGCTGGCGTGCCGATGGCGCCGGTTGCTATAGCATGTCCGTCTCGCTTGTTAGAAAGCTCGCCGCCCCGGGGAGTAAAGATCGTGCCTGGAGGAGCCTGTCATGCTGAAAGGTCCGCGGATCGCCATCCAGCTCGCGCTGGCTGCCCTTGCCATCGTCCTCATCGGGTGCGCCGGCATGTCGCCGCAACGAACGAGCGTTGTCGAGCGCCTGTACGTCCTCGACTGCGGCGAAGGCACCGCCATTGACGTCTCGCGCTGGACGCCTGGCGTGGATATCGGCAAACCCGCGGCGTTCGTCGACAACTGCTACCTGATCAAGCACGCGCAGGGCTGGCTGCTGTGGGACACGGGCGTGGACGATGCCGTCGCCAAGCTGCCCGACGGGGCGGTGCCCGCTGATCCGAAGTCCATACTCTGGCGCCGGCCCAGGACGTTGGCGAGCCAGCTCGAGCAGCTCGGCGTGAAGCCATCGGACATCCGCTATGTCGCGATCTCCCACACCCACCCGGACCATATCGGCAATGTCGAGATGTTCCCGCAGGCCGTGCTGCTGGTCCAGAGGGCCGAGTATGAATGGCCTGGCGCCGGCAACGCGCCGCGCTTCAAGCCCGGGCATCCGGTCACCCTGCTCGATGGCGACAGGGACGTGTTCGGCGACGGCAGCGTTACGATCCTCTCGACACCTGGCCATACGCCTGGCCACCAGTCCCTGCTGGTGAACCTGCCGAAGACGGGGGCGGTCGTGCTGACCGGCGATGCGGTCCACTTCCGCAGCAACTGGGACCAGCGCCGGGTGCCTTCCATCAACTTCAGCAAGGAACTGACGCTGAGTTCGATGCAGCGCATCGCCGATCTGATGGCACGGGACAACGCACAACTCTGGATCAACCACGACAAGGACCAGCGCAATACCATGAAAATGGCGCCGGCATACTACGAGTAGGCGAGGCGCCTGCCCTGGACGCCCCGCTCTACCCCGGAAACAGCGCCATCTGCCCGGTCAGCAAGGTCTCGAAATCGTCGTCGAGGAACGGCAGGATGGCGTCGGCAACGGGCTGAAGCTGTCTGGCGACGTAATGGCCGTAGTCGATCGGCGCCGTGCGGACCTCCAGCGGTTCCGGCCCGGCCGTGGTCATCACATAGCTGATCCAGCCGCCACGCTGGTACTGCGGTGGCCGGCCCTGGCGTTCGTTATGGGCGTCGGCCATGCGGGCGGCGCGAACGTGCGGCGGCACATTGCGCTGGTATTCATCGAGCTTGCGGCGCAAGCGCTTGCGATAGACCAGCTGCTCATCAAGCTCGCCGGCCAGCGTGCGGCGCACGATGTCCCTCACGTAGTCCTGGTAGGGCTCCCGATTGAAGATCTTTTCATAAAGCGTCTGCTGGAACTGCTGGGCAAGCGGCGACCAGTCCGTGCGCACCGTCTCCAGCCCCTTGAACACCATCTCGACCTGGCCGTCGGGCCGCTGCACCTGGCCGGCGTAGCGCTTCTTGCTCCCCAGGTCCGTGCCGCGGATCGTCGGCATCAGGAACCGCCGGAAGTGCGTTTCGAACTGGAGTTCGAGCGCGCTATCCAGGCCGTGGGCCTGCGCCAGGTGCTCGCGCCACCAGTCGTTGACGTAGGCGACCAGGCTGCGGCCGATCTGGCCCGCATCGGCCTCGGTGCGCGCGCGGCGCAGCCAGACGAAGGTGGAGTCCGTGTCGCCGTAGATCACCTCGTAGCCGCGCGCCTCGATCAACGCCCGGGTCTGCTGCATGATCTCGTGCCCGCGCATCGTGATCGACGAGGCCAGCCTCGGATCGAAGAAGCGGCAACCGCTCGACCCCAGCACGCCGTAGAACGCGTTCATGATGATCTTGAGCGCTTGCGAGAGCGGCTTGTTCCGGTCGCGCTTGGCGGCGTCGCGGCCTTGCCAGACGCGCGAGACGATGGCCGGCAGGCAGTGCTTCGTCCGCGAGAAGCGCGCACCGCGGAACCCGGGCACCGAGTCCGCATCGTCGGGATGCGCCAGCCCTTCCACCAGGCCGATCGGGTCAATCAGGAACGTGCGGATGATGGACGGATAGAGGCTCTTGTAGTCCAGCACAAGCACCGATTCATAAAGCCCCGGCCGCGAATCCATCACGAATCCGCCGGGGCTCGCCTCCGGTGCCTTCTCGCCGAGGTTGGGCGCCACATAGCCCTGGCGGTGCATCAGCGGCATGTACAGGTGCGTGAAGGCGGCCACCGAACCGCCGCTGCGGTCCGCCGGCAGGCCCGTCACCGTGGCGCGCTCGAGCAGGAACGTCAGCAGTTGCGTCTGTTCGAAGATCCGCGTCACCAGCTCGCAATCGCGCAGGTTGTAGCGCGCCAGGGCCGGCTTGTCGTGCTCGAACATGCGGTCGATGGCGTCCATGCGGTCATACGGGTTGTCGATCGCCTTGCCTTCGCCGAGCAGCGCCTGCGCCACCGACTCGAGACTGAACGACGGAAAGCTCCATGTGGCGGAGCGTAGCGCCTCGATACCGTCGATGATCAGGCGGCCAGCGGCGGCCGCGAAATAGTGCTGCTGGCTGGCGTGCTCGCGCCACTCCATTTCCGCGCCGCCGCGGCCCAGGCGCAACGGGACCTGGCACTGGCGCGCATGCTCGTGCAGCACGCGCAGGTCGAACTGGACCAGGTTCCAGCCGATGATGGCGTCCGGGTCGTGACGGGCCATCCACGCGTTCAGCCGCTCGAGCAAGGCAGCGCGCGTCGGACAATATTCGAGCGAAAAATCGACCTCGGCGACCTCCGCGGAGACTGGCGGCGCCGTGCCGAGCATATAGACCTGCCGCTGGCCGCAGCCGTCGAGCGCAATCGAATAAAGCTCGCCGAATGCGTTGGTTTCGATATCCAGCGAGACCAGGCGCAGCGTCGGCCGATAGTCCGCCGCTGGCTTCATCTGCGCATGGCGGAGCACGCCGCTGCTGTCGGGATCGCCGGTGAAGGAGACCGGCGCGGTGATGAAGCGCTCCATCAGGTAGCGCTCGGGCGGCCGGATATCGGCCTCGTAGACATCCACGCCGGCGTTGCGCAGCGCGCGGCTGTGCTGCCCCAGTTGCCGATACTGGCGGCAGTAAAGGCCGAGAACGGGCCGGCGCTGGAAATCCTGCAGCCTGAGCGCGCGCAGCTCGGCATTGCCGTCGCCTTGCAGCACCGCCTCGGCGCGTTCGCGCTGCGCCTCGGGGATAAAGGCAATGGCCGGTTGCGGAGGCAAACGCAGCAGGCGCGGTCCGTCGTCGGTAGCCAGCCAGACCTCGACTTCCGCACCTGCCGGCGTATCGCGCCAATGTCGGGTCAGGATGAAACCCTGTTGAAATGCCACGCCGCAAACCTTAAGGAACCGCCTCGGCAGGATTTTAGCGGAGATGCGGCGCATGCAGCCGCCGGCGCCGGCGTCGGCAACCGGTTGGTCAGGCGCGGAACAGGATGGCCAGGCCGCACCAGGTCCACGACGCGGCTGCAGTGCAGCTTGACCTTCAGGCTGGCGATCTGCTTGCGGACAGTGTGTTCGGATACCGCGTTCTCCGCCGCATACGCCAGCGGCGTGCTGCCGCCGACCAGCGCGGCAAGCACGCGCGCTTCGGTGCGTGTCAGGCCGAACTCCGCGACAAGACAGGACATATCGAGGGTCCGGCCCGCGGTGTTCCTGCGAATCCGGACGAGCGTCAGCGGTTCCCCGACCATCTGCAGCTTCGCCGGGGCCGGAGCGATATCCAGCGACAGCGTCTCTCCCGGCGACAGCGCGACTGCGGTTTTCATGCGCGACCGGGTTCGAATGGCCAGGTGCAAGGTATCGAGGACGTGCGAGCAGACCGCCCCGTTCGGATGGGACAGGCGCCCGCGCCGGATGGCCAGGCCTTGCCTGCCATCGAGCAGCATGGCGCACAGCGGCGACATCCGAACTACCGCCCCGCCCTGCGACACCAGGCAAATGGCCTCGCCAAAGGCACTGAACGTCTCCTCCAGAACGTGGATGTCCTCGGCGATCAGGCTGCGCTCGGAGTTTCACAACGACTACCTGCGCCAGGTGCTGCTGAACTCCGGACTCGCCTACTTGCTGAACCGCCGGCTTGGCGTCGCCCACTGCGTGGCCGGCCCGTCAGCTCTGATCGGCGCGAGCAATTTCTTCGAACTGGCGGTGGCCACCGCCATCAGCCTGTTCGGCTTCCGCTCCGGCGCGGCGCTGGCGACGGTCGTCGGCGTGCTGATCGAAGTGCCCGTGATGCTGTTCGTCGTCGGCGTCGTGAACCGCTCGCAACGATGGTATGGGGCGAAGGGCTAGGAAGTGAACCGGGCACGGACAACGGTGGCCGGGGGTAGCCGGAACCCGGGCTAGGGCTCCCCGGCACGTTCCTGCGACAGCATCTTATCCGGCACCGGCGCCGCTTTCGACGGCCGCCCGCGTGTGGCCAGCCAGCACAGGATCGATCCCGCGCAGACCATGGACGCGCCCTTCCAGAACGCCAGCGACAGCGGGGTATGCAGCAGCAGGCCCGCCAGCAAGGCGGAGAAGACCGGAATGAAGTAGGACGCCCCGGCAAGGACCGTGACATTGCCGTGCAGGATGCCCACGTTCCAGGCCGCATAGCCGAACCCCATCGCCGAGGCGGCCATGGCCAGGTAAATGACGGCGTGGACACTGAATGACATCGGCGCGTGTTCCCCAAAGACATACTTGGCCCACAGGGCTAGTGCGGTGAGCATGAAGAACAGCGTAATGCCGTTCTTGCCGCCGGCAATCCGGCTCGTGACCGTGCAATAGGCCGCCCAGATCAACGCGCCGAAGAAGGCCAGTCCGTAGCTGAGCGGATTGTCCCTGACGTTTGCCGCCATGCCGGTGAAATCGAGCCCCTGCTCGCCGCCCAGGACCAGGCAGATGCCGAGAATGGCCACCAGGAAGCCCGGAAGGATCAGGAAGCTGGCCTTCTGCTTGTTGAACGCGATGGCCGACAGCATGGTGAAGGTTGGCCACAGGTAGTTGACCATTCCCACCTCGATCGCCTGCCTGTTGCTATGCGCGTAGCCGATCGACAGCGACAGGCACAGCTCGTAGGAAACGAACAGGATGCTGCCCCAGAGCAGATAGCGGCGGGGAAATTCGCCGATCCTGCCGAAGCCGACCGTCACCCACAGCAGGACCGATGCGACGGAGTACATCATGGCGGCACCGCCGGTCGCGCCAAGGCCTTCGCTGACGCCGCGGATCAGGCCGACGATGGAACTCCACAATACGATCGCAATCAACCCGATCAGGGTGGCTTTACGCTTGCTCTGCATGACAGCTGGTTTGGTTCGCCTGCCGGCGGGGATGAGGGGGATGCGATTATCCCCTCATCGGGTGAATCCGGGGGCAGGAAGCAAACGCCGCAAGTCGTCTCCTGTTTCGTTCGCTTCCATATTGCATCTCTTGAGATACAACCAAGGACACAATAGGCCCCGAACGGCCTGCGGACGTGTCGGGCGGCGGTCAAAGATGCCGCAAATATGGGGTTCCAGGTCACGGCGGCCCGGCGATCGCGCCTGGGCAGGGAAGTTTGGGTTCGTCTAAGCTGGTAGTCGCGAAAGCCCTCGCGGCGTCTGGGCGGTGGCGCCCATGCCTGTGTCCTGAAAATAAAGTATCGCGGAGCATGCACCATGCGAAGCGGTCCCGAATCCAACTTTCGCAAGGGGGGAGAACATGAGCACGCAAGCAAGCACGATTCGTCTGGCCGTCCATTCGCGCGAAAACGGCAAACTGGTCTCGGCACGCGAAGCCGTGCGCCTGATCCGCGATGGCGATACCGTGGCGACCGGCGGCTTCGTCGGCATCGGCTTCGCGGAAGAAATCGCCATCGCCATCGAGGAACTCTGCCTGGCACAGGACGACGAGGCGCCAGTCGGCCTGAAAAAGCCCGGCAACCTGACCCTGGTCTACGCCGCCGGGCAGGGAGACGGCAAGGACCGGGGCCTGAACCATTTCGCGCTGCCCGGCCTGGTGAAGCGGGTGATTGGCGGACATTGGGGCCTGGTGCCGAAGCTCCAGCAGCTCGCGGTCGGCAACCAGATCGAAGCCTACAACCTGCCGCAAGGCGTGATCACCCATCTGTTCCGCGATATCGCGGCCGGAAAGCCGGGCCACCTGTCGCGCGTCGGACTGGGCACTTTCGTCGATCCGCGCTTTGGCGGCGGCAAGCTGAACGAGCGCACCACCGAGGACCTGGTCGAACTGATGCGCATCGGCGACCAGGACTATCTCTTCTACAAGGCCTTCCCGATCCATGTCGCCATCGTGCGCGGCACCACGGCCGATCCGGACGGGAATATCACCATGGAGCGCGAAGCCCTGACGCTGGAAGCCCTGGCGATCGCCATGGCCGCGCACAACTGCGGTGGCCTGGTGATCGTCCAGGTGGAACGCATCGCCGAACGGGGCACGCTCAATCCGCGCCAGGTGAAGATCCCCGGTGTGCTGGTGGACTGCGTGGTCCTGGCGAAACCCGAAAACCACCAGCAGACCTTCGCCACGCCTTACAGTCCGGCGTTCTCCGGCGAAGTCCGCGTGCCGGTGAGCAGCGTGGCGCCGATGCCGATGAGCGAGCGCAAGATCATCGCCCGGCGCGCGGCGATGGAGCTCAAGCCAAACAGCGTGGTGAATCTCGGCATCGGCATGCCGGAAGGTGTCGCCAGTATCGCCAACGAGGAACGGATCCTCGACCTCATGACGCTCACCGCGGAACCTGGCGTGATCGGCGGCATTCCCGCCGGTGGGTTGAACTTCGGAGCTGCCACCAATCCGGACGCGATCATCGACCAGCCCTATCAGTTCGACTTCTATGACGGCGGCGGACTTGACCTCGCCTTCCTCGGGCTGGCGCAGGCCGATGCCCAGGGCAACCTGAACGTATCCAGGTTCGGACCGCGCCTGGCCGGCGCAGGAGGCTTTATCAACATCAGCCAGAACGCAAAGAAGGTCGTGTTCGTCGGTACCTTCATGGCGGGCGGCAGCGAAATCGAGGTCATCGACGGCAAGCTCCAGATCCACCGCGATGGCAGCGCCAGGAAGTTCGTCCAGGAAGTGGAGCACCGCACGTTTTCCGGACCCCACGCGGCTGCGGCGCTAAAGCCAGTCCTCTATATCACCGAGCGTTGCGTATTCGAACTGGGCGCACAAGGCCTGGAACTCATCGAGATTGCGCCCGGCGTCGATCTGGAGCGCGACATCCTTGCAAAGATGGATTTCGTACCGATCGTGCGCTCCCCTGCGCTGATGGATGCTCGCATCTTCAGCCCCGAGCCGATGGGGCTGCGCGCGGACGTGTTGCGCCTGCCACTTGCAGCGCGCGTCAACTATGACGACGAAAAGAACATCCTGTTCCTGAATTTCGAGCAGCTCGAGGTGAAGCGCGCAGAGGACATCGCGGCGATCCGCGCACAGGTATGCCGCGTCTGCGAGCCACTGGGCCACAAGGTCTATGCCGTGGTCAACTACGAAGGCTTCGTGCTTGACCGCAGCGTGGAAGATGCCTATGTCGAAATGATCGCGGAAATGGTCCGGCGCTTTTATATCGGCGTGACCCGCTTCACCACCAGCGGCTTTATGCGCGCCAAGCTCGGCGATACCCTCGCCCGGCGCGGGCTGGCTCCCTATGTCTATGAGACCGAGGCCGAGGCGAAGGCGTACTTGCGTGACCAGTCAGCCTGACGACTGCGCAGTCATCTCGTGCTACGATCCGCGCAAATGAAAAAGCCCATCTACTACACCTGCCAGAACCAGTCCTGTGGAACCCGCTGGGAGTCCACCGAAGTGGTCGTCGTCAACGAGGGCCAGGGCCCACTGTTCCGCTGCCCGATCTGCGGCGCGCGCAATGCATTGGCCGCGCGCGAAGAGGACGGCGTGACCGTTTATCGACAACGCCGGACGACCGGCTCCTGACGCAACGGCACTGAATCTGCCGCTCAGGTCCAGCCGCGTTCGGCGGCCGTGCGCGAGCGTCTCGGCGATGCGGTGCCAATCATGGTCGACGCCAACCAGCAATGGGACCGCCCCACCGCGCAGCGCATGTGCCGCACGTTCGAGTCCTTCAACCTCGTCTGGATCGAGGAACCGCTGGACGCCTACGACCACGAGGGCCATGCCGCGCTGGCAACGCAGTTCGACACGCCGATCGCGAAGCTGCTCGAAGTCGGCTTCGAGATCGTCGCCAATACGCCGGAGCAGTTCACCGCGTTCCAGGCGTCGGAGTTCGCGCGCTGGAAGAAGGTAATCCAACTGGGCAAGATCACGGCGACTGAACGGCCCGCCGCCGGCGCCAGATTCAGCCTGCGCTCCTGGCGCCATCGTGCCCGGCACCGTTGGACCGCTTGGTGCGCCGGATTACCATGAACACGAGCAGCACGACCGGCGCGATCAGCAGCCCCTCGACCAGTTCCGGGTCCATGCCCAGGTGCAGGGCATGCAGCGAACGCAGGCCAACCGCCGTCAGCGACAGCACGTAATAGGAAATCGCCGCCACGGAAAGCCCTTCCACCGCGTGCTGCAGGTGAAGCTGCGTGCGGGCGGTGCGATCCATGCCCGCCAGCAGCCGCATCGTATTGCCTTCCTGCGCCAGGCTGACGCGCGTGCGCAACAGGTCGACCGCGCGTGCGACGCGCGTGGTGAATTGCTCCAGGCGATTTGCGCTGGCGCGGCACGTGTCCATGGCCGGCGTGAAGCGGCGCTCCATGAATTCGGCGATGGTCGGGATGCCCTCGATGCGTTCCTCGCGCAGCTCCTGGATACGGGCCATCACCAGGCGCTCGTACGCGCGGCTGGCGCTGAAGCGGTGGCTCGACTCCGCCAGCGCCTCGCCGCGCACGGCAAGGTGCGTGAGCTCCTGCAGCAGATTGGCATCCACCTTGTCGTCCGGCGCGGAGTCCATGCGGTGCATCAGCCCGGCCAGCGCGCGCTGCAGCACATCGAGCGAGCGGCCCAGCTCGCGCGCGGCGGGCAGCGCCAGCAGGGCCATCATGCGATAGGTCTCGATCTCGTACAGCCGCTGCAGCAGACGTCCGCCCTGCGCCTCGCGGAAGCCCTCGTCGATGACAAGGAAGCGCGAGAAGCCATCGGGCTTGATGGTCCAGTCGCAATAGACTTCGCCGTTGCCCAGCACGCGGCTGCCGACCTTGATCGGGCCGTCGATCCACTGCCGGTAGTTATGGCGCGCCATCGGCGCATGCTCGCCGGATACCAGCTCCATACGGATCGCGACGAAGCGCATGCCCGCGATCTGTTCGAACCAGGCCTGCGGCACATGCTCGGTGGCCAGGCCCGAGAAGTAGTCCGTGTCGTGCCGGCTGGCCACGAAGGTGTAGGTGGAGAATTCCGTGTGGCGTTCCCACTTCAGCTGGCGCTCGCCACTCCAATGCGCGGCATAGTGCGTGCTGCCCGGCTCGGGCGCCGGCATGCCGGTGAGATCGCACAACGCGCTCAGCAACTGCTCATGCACGGCGGTGTCGTCCCCCGCATAGATCGCCAGGTGAGCGAGGGCGACGGAGCCCGACAACCGCAGGAAAGGTCTTGCGTGCAGTTCGTTGGCAAGGCTCGCGCGCAGGGCGTGGTCCATATTCGAAGATCTCTCGGTAGGTTTTGGTCGGTAGCTTGCGTGAGGATATCAGCCGAACATGACCGGACGGCTGTCAGATGGCTGTCAGGACGGTGGTCAGGGCATAGCCGTCAGTCGTTCGCGTGGAGTCCCCCCTGTCGGACGCGTCGCTGCCCCGGTGCGGCGGGTTGGACACATCGGATCAGGCTCTCAGGTCCGCCAGCATCTGTTCGGCAAGGAAGTCGCAGGGCGGCCGCGCGGAGCCGGCGCTGCGCGCCAGGACGACCTCCAGAGAAGGAAGCGGCGGAAGCCCTTCCGCTTCGCCAAGCAGTGCCAGGTGCTGCGGGATGCTGCAGCGAGCCAGGGGCGCTACCGCCAGCCCCGCCTCGACCATGCTGATCAAGCCCAGCAGGCTCGGGCTCTCATAGGACATCCGGTAGCGGATGCCCGCCCCCTGCAGCGCGCTGATGGCGTGCCCGCGCGCCGCGCTGCCATGCGCAAAGACCGCGATCGGCAACGGGCGCTCCTTCCACACCTGCCGGTTGCCACGGGCCGCGGCCCAGGCCATTGGCTCATGCCGCATGAATTCCCCGGTAACGCCGCGCGTCTTCGTGATGCACGCCAGGTCAAGCGTGTTGTCCTTCAGCAATGGGATCAGCGCATGGCTCGGCAGGCCGATCACGCGGATCTCCACGCGCGGATGCGCGACCGCGAACTTGCGCAGCACCGTGGGCAGCAGCGACGAAGCGTAGTCATCGGGCACGCCGATCGTGACCCGTCCGCGGATCTCCGGACGCACCACCGCCGCCCAGGCCTCCTCGCGCATGGCCAGCATCTGCCGGCCGTAGTCGGCCAGTACCCTGCCATCCTCGGTCAGCGCGACGTTGCGGGTCGTCCGTTCGAACAGCGGCTTGCCGAGCGCTTCTTCGATCGCCTTGACCTGCATGCTGATGGCCGACGGCGAGCGATGCAGGGATTCGGCCGCGCGCGCGAATGATCCAGTGTCGGCAACAGCGACGACCATCTCCAGGACATCGAGATCGAGTTTCCTCATGCGGCAGCAATAAGTCAGAAAACCTGAATAATTGGATCAGTATAATTCGTTTTACTTAGCGATCCCGCGCTTCGATACTGCCACCATCGTCTGCGAGAGGGGCGAATGAGAGCGATGTACGAGTTCATGGCGGTAGGCGGCCTGCTGGCGATCACGCCGGGGCCGAACATGGTCTACGTGATGGCGCGATCGGTCTCGCAGGGCACCCGGGCGGGCCTGATCTCGCTCGCGGGCGTGATGCTTGGCTACCTGTCTTATATGCTCGGTGCGGCATTCGGGATCAGTGCGCTGTTCCTCGCGATCCCGGGAGCCGCGCGCGTGCTGGCCGTCTGTGGCGCGCTCTACCTGCTCTATATGGCCTGGCAGATGCTGAAGCCGGGTGGCCGCTCCCCGTTGCAGGTCGAAGCGGCTTCGGCCGAGCGGCCACGCCGCCTGTTTGCCATGGGGGCGATGACCAGCCTGCTCAATCCGAAACTCGCGCTGGTGTTCCTGTCCGTCCTGCCGCAGTTCATCGATGACAAGGCCGGCGATGTGCTGGGGCAATCGGTCGTGCTCGGGCTGGCGCTGACCGCCGCCTTTGCCGGCGTCAATGCGCTCGTCGCGGTGTCATCGGGCCGCGCGGCGGCGATGATGGCTCAGCGTCCGCAATGGCTGCTGGCGCAGCGCTGCGTGACAGGCGGCATACTGCTCCTGCTGGGCTTGCGGATGGGAATTCAGGCCTGGTGAGTGCCGCTTGTCATGGCCGGGTCTGAAGACCAAGCCCCTTTATTCGTGCCCCGTCACCGCGCGCTTAGTCGCGTGATAGCCGTGTTTGGTCGCGTCACCAACCGCATGCCCGGCCGACTTCACGCCGCGGCCGATGGCGAACGTCGCATCGCGCACGGCATGGCCGCCCTGCTTGCCTGCCGCCTTGATGTTGTCCTTGAATGCGTGGGCATCCCCGGACAGGCTCGCCTGCGCGAGCGGGGCCGCCGCAGCGAGGGTGATCGCGATGATCAGAGTCTTTGCCTGCCTCATGCCTGTGTGTCCTTTTCATTGGCCTGGTATCGGCCGTCACGGCAAGTGCCATAGAGCTATATTTTACGCTGGCACAGTCGGGGGGCTGTGGGGATGATTGCGCTGTCGTGCTTGGCAGGCGCTGCTGTTTCGCCGGCGTAGCCGGCGAGTCACTTTTTGTCCGAGCGACAAGAAGTAACCAAAAAGCGCTTTACGCCTGCCAAGCACGACAGCGCAATACACCACCACAACCCCCTTAGCGCACCGCCGTCCCCGGTTCAGTGATAGCGCTGTAGACCAGCGTGCGCAGCTGGCGTCGCACGGCATAAGCCGAAGAAGGCAGAAGCTGGGTCAGGAAGAGACCGATGAGTTCCTCTTGCGGGTCTACCCAGAAGAAAGTGCTGGCCGCCCCACCCCAGAAGAAATCGCCGGCGCTGCCGGGGATCAGCGTCGATTCCGGCGTCACCGTCGTGGCAAAGCCGAGCCCGAATCCCACGCCATCATAGGTAGCCTCGCTGAACATCGAGCGCGACAGGCGCGGCAGGTCCACGCCGCCTGGCAGGTGGTTCGCGGTCATCAGCTTCAGGGTCTTCGGCCCGAGCAAGCGCACGCCGTCGAGTTCGCCCCCTTGCAGCAGCATGCGCGCGAAACGCATGTAGTCCGCCGCCGTGGACACCAGCCCGCCTCCGCCGGAGATAAAGCTCGGCGGCTTCAAGTAGGGGCTGGTGCGAGGGTCGTCCTGCAGCATGGGCCCCTTCTGGGATATGACTTTCGAACCGAGGACGCCCACGGCATAACACGCGCAGAAGCGCGATGCCTTGTCTTCCGGCACGTGGAAGGCGGTGTCGACCATGCCCAGCGGATCGAAGATGCGTGCCTTCAGGAAGTCCTCGAACGGCATGCCGCTGACCTTGCCGACCAGGTAGCCAAGCACGTCAGTGGAGACCGAGTAGTTCCAGGCCTCGCCCGGCGAGAATTCAAGCGGCAGCGTGGCCAGCTTCTCGATCATCTCGTCCAGAGTGCCTTCGGTGGCAAGCTCGCCAAGCTTCAGCCTGCGGTACGCCGCGTCGACGTTGGTGTTCTGCTGGAAGCCATAGGTCAGGCCCGAGGTGTGCCGCAGCAGGTCGACCACCAGCATCGGGCGTGCCGGCGGGCGCGTCTGGAAGCTTTCCATGAAGCCACCGACATGGACACCGAGGTTTTCCCACGCCGGAATGTATTTGCTGACCGGATCGTCCAGCGCGATCTTGCATTCCTCGACCAGCATCATGACCGCCACCGACGTCACGGGCTTGGTCATCGAGTAGATGCGGAAGATCGAATCCTGCGCCAGCGGCACCTGCCGCTCGCGGTCGGCCAGGCCGAGCACCGAGTTCAGCGCCAGTTCGCCGCGCCGCCAGACCTGGATCAGCGCGCCGGGCAGCTTGCCGGTCGCGATATAGGATTCGTCGATGAAACGTTCAACGCGGGCAAGCCGCTCGCGGGACATGCCCCGCGTTTCCCTGCTCTGCATAGTCATCTCTCCCCCGGGTATTTGCCTGCGCCGGCACACCGGTCAGTCACGGTCAGTGACGGTCCGGCCGGCCAGGTGCCGCAGCAGGCGGCGCAAACCCCGCCATCATGACATTGGCGGCGCATTCGCGCCAAGCGCGCATCAGCACCATGCCGAAATTTGCGGCGGAACCAGCCCACGGACCGCTTGTATCCACTAAATTGGAGACTGGCTTGCAGACGACTGCCAAGGGAGATCACATCATGGCCGCATGGAATCCCCGATTCACCGCCCTGGCGCTGGCGATGGCGCTGACCGCCGGCGCCGGCATGTCATGGGGCACGGAGCAGGCGCAGCAACGCCGCGACGCGCGCGACGTCCGGCAGGATACGCGCCAGGACTCGCGGCAGACCAAGCAGGATTGCCGCGCGGCCAACCAGAAGAGCAACGCGAATTGCCGCCAGGACAAGCGGGATACCAAGCAGGGAGGCCGGCAGACGGCCCGCGACATCAAGTATTGAGCCGCGGGCCGGGTAGTGGCCGGGTAGCAACGCGCCGGCCGTCAGGCCCCCAGCACCTTGCCCCCGCCGTAGCTCGACTGCGTCGGCGCCACCCCGCCCAGGACCACACGGATCGCGCAGTACTTGAACTCGGGAATCTTCCCGAACGGGTCCAGCGCCGCGTTGGTGAGCTTGTTGATGGCCGCCTCGTAATAGCAGAACGGCACGAACACGGCGCCGCGCGGCGTGCCGGCGTCGGCGCGCGCATAGAGTGACACCTCTCCGCGCCGCGAGGTCAGCGTGACGACGTCACCGGGCTGGCCGCCCAGCTCGGCCAGGTCGAGCGGATGCACCAGCGCCACCGGATCCGGCTCGATCGCGTCGAGCACGCCCGCGCGCCGCGTCATGCTGCCGGTGTGCCAGTGCTCCAGCTGGCGGCCGGTGATCAGCACCATCGGATAATCCGTGTCGGGCCGTTCGTCCGCGGGAATGATGTCCGCCGGAACGAAGCGGCCGCGCCCGGTAGCGGTCGGGAACCGGTCGGTGAAGATCACCGGCTCGCCCGGGTCGCCTTCGGCACGGCATGGATACGTCACGGCGCCCGTCTCCTGCAAGCGGTCCCACGTCACGCCGCCGATGCTCGGCATGGCGTGACGCATCTCGTCGAAGACGTCCGCCACGCTGCCGTAGCGCCAGTCCAGGCCCAGGCCCTGCGCCATCTGCTGGATGATCCACAGGTCCTGCCTGGCCTGCCCCGGCGGCAACAGCGCCTGGCGCCCGAGTTGTACGGTGCGGTCCGTGTTGGTAAAGGTGCCGGTCTTTTCCGGGAAAGCCGACGCCGGCAGCACCACATCGGCCAGGTAGGCGGTCTCGGTCAGGAAGATGTCCTGCACCACGAGATGGTCCAGCGCGGCCAGCGCCTCGCGCGCGTGCTCGGCATCCGGGTCCGACATCGCCGGGTTCTCGCCCATGATGTACATGCCGCGCACCTCGCCGCGCCCGATCGCGTCCATGATCTCGACCACGGTCAGGCCCGGCTGGCGGTCCAGCGGCATGCCCCACAGCTTCTCGAAGCTGGCAATGGCATCAGGATCGTCGACGCGGCGGTAGTCCGGGTACATCATCGGGATCAGGCCGGCATCGGACGCACCCTGCACATTGTTCTGGCCGCGCAGCGGATGCAGGCCCGTGCCGGGACGGCCGATCTGGCCCGTCATCAGCGCCAGCGCGATCAGGCAACGCGCGTTGTCGGTGCCGTGCACGTGCTGCGAGATACCCATGCCCCACAGGATCATCGACGCCTTGGACGTGGCATAGGCACGCGCGACTTCACGGATGGTCTGCGCATCGATGCCGCATACCGGCGCCATCAGTTCCGGGCTGAATGCGGCCACGTTGCGCTGCAGCTCGTCGAAGCCGATGGTGCGGCTGTCGATGAAGTCCTGGTCGACCAGTCCCTCGGCGACGATCACGTGCATCATCGCGTTGAGCAATGCGACGTCCGCATCCGGGGTGAACTGCAGGAAGCGCCAGGCAAAGCGCGCCAGGTCCGAGCGCCGCGGATCGGCCACGATAAGCTTCGTGCCGTTCTTCACCGCATTCTTGATCCAGCTTGCCGCCACGGGGTGGTTCACGGTCGGGTTGGCACCGATCACGATCACGACCTCGGCGCGGTCCACGTCCATGACCGGGTTCGACACCGCGCCGGAACCGATGCCTTCGAGCAGCGCCGCGACCGATGACGCGTGGCACAGCCGCGTGCAGTGATCGACGTTGTTGCTGCCAAAGCCGGTGCGCACGAGCTTCTGGAACAGGTAAGCCTCTTCGTTGCTGCCCTTGGCCGAGCCAAAGCCGGCCAGCGCGCGCTTGCCATGCATGTCGCGGATCTGCACCAGCTTGCCGGTGGCAAGCGCCAGCGCTTCTTCCCAGGCCGCTTCGCGGAAGACGTCCATCACGTGGTCCGGATCCATGACGAAGTCGCCGCGCTTGGGCACGCCTTCGCGCCGGATCAGCGGCACGGTCAGGCGCTGCGGGTGCTGCACGTAGTCGAAGCCATAACGGCCCTTCACGCACAGGCGCCTGTGGTTGGCCGGGCCATCACGTCCTTCGACGTAGAGGATGCGGTTGTCCTTGACGTTGTAGGTCAGCTGGCAGCCCACGCCGCAGTAGGGGCACACCGACTCCACCTGCTTGTCCGGCACCGCCAGCGCCACGTCGCGCGCGGGCATCAGCGCTCCGGTCGGGCAGGCCTGCACGCATTCGCCGCAGGCCACGCACGTGGACGCGCCCATAGGGTCGTCCATGTCGAAGACGATGCGGGCGGCGTCGCCACGCCATGCCAGGCCGATCACGTCATTGACCTGCTCGTCGCGGCACGCGCGCACGCAGCGCGTGCACTGGATGCAGGCGTCGAGATTGACGGCGATGGCGGGATGCGAGAGATCCGCCGCCACGCGCTCGCGCGGCGCGAAGCGCGGCTTGCCGACATCCAGCCGCGCCGACCACTGGTCCAGTTCGCTGTGCCGCGTGTATTCGGCTTCCGGCATGTCGGACTGCAGCAGCTCCAGCACCGTGCGCTGGGCGCGCCGTGCGCGTTCCGATTCGGTCTGCACCGTCATGCCCTGCGCCGGATAGCGGCAGCACGACGGCGCCAGGACGCGCTCGCCCTGGATCTCCACCATGCAGGCGCGGCAATTGCCGGCGGGTTCGAGTCCGTCCTTGTAGCAGAGGTGGGGAACGTCGAAGCCTTCGCGCTGCGCCACCTTCAGCAGGCTTTCGCCGGGCTGCGCGCAGACCTCCCGGCCATTGAGCGTGAACGTGACGGCAGGCTCGGTGGATTCGACCAGCGCGCGCTCGGCGCGTGTCAGCGCATTCATGCCTGTGCCTCCGTGCGGTCTGCTGCCGCCTGCAGTTCATGGGGGAAGTAGCGGATCACGCAATCCACGGGGTTCGGTGCGGCCTGCCCGAGGCCGCAGATCGACGCATCGCGCATCACGGCGGACAGGTCTTCCAGCGCAGCCAGGTCCCATTGCGGCGCGCGGATCAGGTCGGACGCCTTGGCCGTGCCGACGCGGCACGGCGTGCACTGCCCGCAGGACTCATGCCGGAAGAAATGCATCAGGTTGCGCGCGGCACCGACGGCGCTGTCATGGTCGGACAGCACCACGATGGCCGCCGAGCCGATGAAACAGCCGTGCGGCTGGAGCGTATCGAAGTCCAGCGGGATGTTGCCCATCGATGCAGGCAGGATGCCGCCCGAGGCGCCGCCAGGCAGGTAGGCATAGAAGCTGTGTCCGTCGAGCATGCCGCCGCAGTATTCGTCGATCAGCTCGCGCACCGTGATGCCGGCCGGCGCCAGGTGCACGCCGGGCCGGCGCACGCGGCCGGACACCGAGAACGAGCGCAGCCCCTTGCGGCCATGCCGGCCCTGCGAGGCGAACCATTCGGCGCCGTTCTCCAGGATGTCGCGCACCCAGTAGAGCGTTTCGAAGTTGTGCTCGAGCGTCGGCCGGCCGAACAAACCCACTTGCGCCACATAGGGCGGGCGCAGGCGCGGCATGCCGCGCTTGCCTTCGATCGACTCGATCATGGCCGATTCCTCGCCGCAGATATAGGCGCCCGCGCCGCGGCGCAGTTCGATCTGAGGCAGGGCCGCGCCCGCTACGGGCGGATCGTCGCGCAGTTCCTGCAGCGCCTGCGTGAGGATGGCGCGGCAACCCGCGTACTCGTCGCGCAGGTAGATATAGATGGCCGACACCTGCACCACGGCCGCGGCAATCAGCATGCCCTCGAGGAAGCGGTGCGGGTCGCGCTCCAGGTAGACGCGGTCCTTGAACGTGCCGGGCTCGCCTTCGTCGATATTCACGGCCATGAGGCGCGGCGCCGGCTCGTTGCCGACGATGCGCCATTTGCGGCCGGTCGGGAATCCCGCGCCGCCCAGGCCGCGCAGCCCGGAGTCCTCCATCGTGCAGAGCACGCCGGCCGGATCGAGACGGCCCTGCGCGAGCGCGTCGAGCAGCGCGTAGCCGCCGCCCGCACGGTAGGCGGCATAGCCGGTCTGCGCCACAGATTCATCGCGGATGGTGCCAGCTGTTACGCAGGCCTCGACGGCTGCCACCGTGGCGCCATCCAGCGGCTTCTGGCCCACCAGCGCAGCCGGCGCTTTCTCGCACCGGCCGATGCATGGGGCGGCCACCACGCGCACGTCCGTACCGAGCAACGCGGGGAGCTTGTCGATCAGTGTGCGGGCACCGGCCATTTCGCAGGCAATGCCCTCGCAGACGCGCACCGTCAGCGCAGGCGGCGGCGCAATGTGCCCATCGGCGTCTTCACGCACCACGTCAAAGTGGTGATAGAAGGTGGCCACCTCGTACACCTCGGTCATGGCCAGTCCCAGTTCCTGGGCCAGTGCCACCAGGTGCGGCATGGCCAGCTGGCCGTAGCGGTCCTGGATGCAGTGCAGGTGCTCGATCAGCAGGTCGCGGCGGCGCGGCATGTCGCCAAGCGCGGCCCGCACTTCCGCCAGCGCGGCGGCGTCGACCTGCCGGCCTTTGGGCTGGCGGCGCTTGCGCAACCGTCCAAGCCCGGTGGCGTCGAGTGGAATGACAACCTGGTTCATGAAGCTTTGTCTCCTGCGGACGCTATGAAGGCGTTCAGGAAGGCGCCCTTGCGGGCAGCCTTCCTGTCGCTCTTTCTTTTTTCCTTCCTCGTATTGTGCTACCGGGTGCGACGCCTGTGTTCGGTGAAGGCGGCGGCACGCCGTACGGCTTTCTTCATCAGGTCAGGTCCTCCGGCACGGCGCGGTATCCCATCGGGCTCGCGGTATTGGCAAGCACATACTTGCGGGCGTGCGCTTCACGCATCGGCTTGAGGACGAACAGTGCGAGGAACGCGGACAGGCCCGCCATGGCCGAGGCCAGCACGAACACCGCATGCCAGTCGCCGGTCGCCGCGGTGATCACGCTCGAGAACGGCACCAGCAGCGCGGCCGTGCCCTTGGCCGTGTACAGCAGGCCGGCATTGGTGGCGGCGAACTTCGGGCCGAAGGTATCGCCGCAGGTCGCCGGGAACAGGCTGTAGATCTCGCCCCAGGCGAAGAACACGATGCCGGTGAGCACCACGAACGCCACCGGGTTGTGGCCGTACTTGGACAGCAGCAGGATGCCGACCGCCTCCACCGCGAAAGCGAAGAACATGGTGCGTTCGCGGCCGATGTGGTCCGAGATCCAGCCGAAGAACGGACGGGTCAGGCCGTTGAGCACGCGGTCGATGGTCAGCGCGAAGGTCAGCGCGGGCAGCGTCAGGCCGAGGATCGACACCGGCGAATCATGCAGGCCGAAGTCCTTGGCGATCGGGCCGAGCTGCGCGGTGGCCATCAGGCCGCCAGCGGCCATCATCACGAACATCGCGTACATGATCCAGAAGATCGGCGACTTCAGCACCTGGCGCGGCGTGGCGTTGTAGGTCGCCGCGGCCTTGAGGGTGGACTTGACCTCGCTCAGGATCTTGGCCGACGGCGGATACAGGGCCATGCCCAGGATGAACACGATCAGGCCCTGGCCCAGGCCGAACCACAGAAACGTGGCTTCGTAGCCCGACGACTTGATCATGTTGGCGATGGGCACCACGGTCATCGCGGAACCCGCGCCGAAGCCCGCCGCAGTAATGCCCGCGGCCAGGCCGCGCCGGTTCGGGAACCACTTCAGCGCATTGCCCACGCAGGTGCCATAGACCGCGCCCGCACCGACACCGCCGATGGCCGCCGCGAAATACAGCATAGGCAGCGACGAGGCCATCGAGTTCAGCACCCAGGCGATCGCGCACAGCAGACCACCACCCACGACCACGGGACGCGGACCGTACTTGTCGACCAGGTAGCCTTCGATCGGCACCAGCCACGTCTCCGTCACGACGAAGATGGTGAACGCGACCTGGATCGCGGTGCGGCCCCAGTGGTATTTGTCATCGATCGGGTTGACGAACAGCGTCCACCCGTACTGCATGTTGGCAATCATCGCCATACAGATGACGCCGAAGACCAGCTGTACCCACGGCGACGCAAAGCGCGACGTGGATTCCCTCTGCTGCAGTTCCATTGATGTCTCCTTCTAGGCAGTCGAAGACTGCCTGTGGTGGAAGATATGGGCGCCTGCCTGACGCCTCTCGCTTATCGCACTTTCCCGAACAGCTGAGCCGTTCTAGTGCTATACGGTATGTGATATATCAACCAAGTCAAGCGTATTCTTCGCGGCCCTGCAGCACGGCTTCTCCGGCAAAAAATGACCGTGCCCCGCGACTGCCTCGCGACTGGTGCGCGGCATGCATCAACGGCGCTGCTTGCAGCTTGAGGAGTTATTGAAAATCAAGAGGTTACCCTCGCTTGCCGCATCAATCGGGCGAGCCAGGACGGCCGTCACCGTGACGGGATTCGGAGGACCGGAAATCGGGGAAGACGACCGGGCTGGGGAAAGTCCCTAGAACCATACAACTAAGACATTACTAGTTTGTATGGACAAAACCGATGCAGGAAATACCGGCGCTCTGCCGGATTGAGCCTGCAGCCTGCTCAACGGTTGCGCATTTACGAGGGGGATGGCGGCCGGGTATCCGCCAGGTTCCTGCCTCGCGTTCGCGGCCTTGCGTCGAATAGCCAAGGCCAGCTTGTGAGGTTGCGGGATTGGGGTATTGCTCCAAGGGTTGCCGGCCGCTACAGCCCTTGTCAGATGCGCCGTTCAATCGGGACGACGCGGGGTGCGAACAGGCTCAGGCGTACGCCAGTTCGCCGGCGGCAGCCACCGTGCGTGACGGACGAGCGCGGCCAATGCCATCGCTTTCCTGGTTCGAGCCCAGACCTGCGAAGCGACCATGCGCCTGCGCGGTCACGAGCACATCGACGGGCAGGCGCGTAGCCAGCAGCGTCGTCATGCCGACGCCGGCTGCGATCAGGCCAAGGCCGAGAACGAAGAGAAGAGCGACTTCCATTTGAAAACTCCGATTGCGTTGTGGTTAGGAGTTTTCATTATATGCTGCGCTGCAGTATGTGTAAATATCCTGTATGTAATATATCAATAGGGTTTTGCTTCTATGCAACAGCACTCGGCGGAGGCCTGGTCCTGACCCCGTTTTCCTAAGCCTCCACCGCGATCGGCGGCTGCCAGCCGGGTTCGGCCGCGTCCTTGTACTCGAGCCCGCGCAGCGCATCCCAGATCGCGGCCGCATTCGGCTTGAGCGACCGGCTCTTGCGGCGCACCAACATGACCGTCGACGTCACCTGGGGTCTCAGCGGCCGCATGACCGCGGCGGGATGGAGGCCACCCGCCTGCGCGCGCGACGGCACCACGCCGATGCCGAGGCCAAGCGCCACCATGCCGAAGACGGCGGCGAAATGGCCCAGCAACTGCAAAGAACCCGCGCGCACGTGATGGTTGCTGAGCGCCTTTTCCACGACGGGCTGTACGCCGCATTGCTGGTCCAGCGTGAGCAAGTTGGCATTGCACAGGTCGCCCCACGCAATCGCGTCGCGCGAGGCGAGCGGATGCTCTGCCGGCAGCACCGCGTGATACGGATCGATGCACAACGGTTCGCAATAGAGATCGTCGCCCGGCTGCGGATCGGTGGCGATGCCGAAGTCCACTTCTCCGCTGCGCACGCTTTGCAGCACCGACTCTTGCGAACGGTCCTTCAAGTGGATCGCGATCGCCGGCCAGGCCTTGCGGCAGCCGGCGAGCCACGCGGGCACGGACATCGAACTCAGTACGGGATCGGTCGCGATCTGCACCAGGCCTTGCGACGGCCGCGCCGCGCCCTGGCTGTCTCGCAGGGTCTGCTCGACTTCTTCGATCAGGTGACAGATGCGTTGCGACAGGTGCTGCCCTGCGTCGGTCAGTTCCACCTGCCGCGTGGTGCGGTCGAACAGGCGCTGGTCGATCTCCTCTTCGAGTTCGCGCACGCTTCGGCTGACCGCCGACTGCGTCAGGCCCAGTTCCGCGGCCGCGCGCGTGAAGCTCTTGTGCCGCGCGACCGCGGCAAACGCCTTCAGTTGGGGAAGCGAGATATTCATGGCCGCCCTCCTCCGCCCCGGTTCCCTTGAGGCAACGGCAACGGCAGCGCGAGGCTGCGATGCGGTCCTGCGGCAAGCGTGGATGATTGCAGTCTGCTCACGGCTGTCTCCCTGGCGGCCCGTCCGCCTGTGCTGTGTTGTTGTTGTGTCCGTGGCCCACATGGCAAAAGGCCTGCGCCATGCGCAGACCGTTTGCCGGGGGCATTCAGGGGCCCGGATGCGAGATCCCGGCTCACCCGATTTCTCCCTGCTCCGTCTTATTCCGCTTCCCTTCGGGGACGCACCATGAATGCGGCATCCGACACGGCCACCGCATCCGCATGGCCCGTGATGAACCGCTTGCGCATCGGTGCCAGCACCAGCTTCGCCGACACGCCCGCTGCGATTGTCACGACGGCCGCCACCGTGAACACTGCATCCCAGCCTCCGCGCGCCGACAGGACCGATGCCAGCGGCACCAGCATCGCCGCCGTCCCCTTTGCCGTGTACAACGTGCCCGCATTCGCCGCCGCGAACTTGCTGCCAAACGTGTCCGCGCACAGCGCCGGGAAGATCGAGAAGATCTCGCCCCAGAACAGGAACGTCAGTGCCGCGAAGAACATGAACGCATACGGGTTGTGGCCGAACTGCATCAGCCCGAGCAGCGCCAGGCCTTCGCCGATGAAGATCACGAACATCGTGTTCTCGCGGCCGAACCGGTCGGAGAGGAAGCCGCACAGCGGACGCGTAAAGCCGTTGCACAGGTTGTCGATCGACAGCGTCATCGTCAGCAGCGGCAGCGTCATGCCCAGCATCGTCACCGGCATCGAGGCGAAGCCGAAGTCCTTCGCGATCGGGCCCAGCTGCGCCGTCGCCATGATCCCGCCCGCGGCCACCGCCACGAAGCTCACGTAGATCAGCCAGAACACCGGCGTCTTGACCATCTGCCCCGGCGTGAACTCCACCGGGTTGGTCAGCACCGCCTTCGCCGCCACTGCCCCCTTCGGTGCCCGCGGCTTCACCAGCAGCAATGCCAGCGCGAAGATCGCCACGCCTTGCAGGATCCCGAAGAACAGGAACGCCTTCTCGTAACCTGCGCTGTGGATCATGTTTGCAATAGGAATGACCGTCAGCGCCGCGCCGGTGCCAAAGCCCGCGGCGGTCAGACCCGCTGCCAGGCCACGCTTGTCCGGGAACCACTTCAGCGCATTGCCCACGCACGTGCCGTACACGCCGCCCGCGCCGATGCCCGCGATCACCGCCGCCGCGTACAGCTCCGGCAGTGTCGTCGCATACGCATTCATCACCCACGCCAGGCCCGCGCAGATCGCCCCGCCGGCCACCACCGGCCGCGGGCCGAACTTGTCCACCAGCCAGCCTTCCAGCGGCACCAGCCAGGTTTCGGTCACGATGAATATGGAAAATGCCACCTGGATCGCGGACGTGCCCCAGTGATGCTTGGCGTCCATCGGTGACACAAAGAGAGTCCAGCCATACTGCAGGTTCGCCACCAGGCCCATGCAAACCACGCCTACGGCCAGTTGGAACCAACGATTCTGCAGGCCGCGTCCATTGCCGGTCGCGGCTGCCACTTGATGTTGCGCCATCTACTGTCTCCTAGTGCTTGTCTGATGCGTCCCTGGCGGGACACCCTTCCGGGCCTCTGTGAGGTGGGCCCTACACGACTAGATCGGCGCCTGACATTGCGGCATGCAAATCTGTGGGATTGATGCTACTTCAATCTAAGATTCAGACGGCTTAAAGTTTTTTATCATATGCATTGACGAACGTTTATATATTGCACGGAACGACTGATGAGAAACGCCACACTGCGCCAGCTGAAAGTCTTTGAAACGGTTGCCAGGCACATGAGTTTTTCGCGTGCCGCCGAAGAACTGCACCTGACCCAGCCGGCCGTCTCGACGCAGGTCAGGCAGTTGGAAAGCCACGTCGGCCTGCCGCTGTTCGAGCAGCTGGGCAAGAAGATCTATCTCACCCCGGCCGGGCACGAGATGCTGCACTACAGCCGCAGCATCATCCAGCAGTTTCGCGAAGCCGAAGACGCCATGTCGCAGCTCAAGGGCATTTCGGGCGGCCGGCTGAACGTGGCCGTGATCAGCGCGGGCGATTACTTTTTCCCGCGGCTGCTGGCCGAATTCATGGAGCGCCACGATGGCGTGACGCTGAATCTTGCAGTGCACAATCGCGAGGAACTGTTGCACCAGCTGGCTGGCAACCTCACGGACCTCGCCGTGATGGTGCGCCCGCCCGAAGGCATGGATACGATCAACGAGACCTTCGCGCCGCACCCCTACGTGATCGTGGCCGCGCCGAGCCACCCGCTGGTCGGGCAACGCAATATCCCCCTGTCCACGCTGACCGACGAGGCCTTCGTCTCTCGCGAGAAAGGGTCCGACACCTGGAACTCCATGCAGGAGGGCTTTGCCGGCAAGCTCTCCAACCTGCGCATCGCCATGGAGATCAAGAGCACCGAGACCATCAAGCAGGCGGTCATCGCCAACATGGGCATTGCCTTCCTCTCGGCCCATACGGTTGGGCTGGAACTGCAGACCGGCAAGCTCGCCGTGCTCGACATCGAGGGCTTTCCGGTCATGCTCAACTGGTATGTGGTGCACCGCAAGAATAAGCGGCTACCTCCGGTGGCACTGGCGTTCAAGCAATTCCTGATGGAGGAAGGCGCGGGGCTGATCCAGCGCATCACTGGCGTGGAGGGCCTTATCCGTCACGGCTGATATATAAACAATATCTTATGGTTTATAGATGAAACTTTAATTATCGTAAATCCATGGGCGCCTCTATGCTTCCCTCAACGCACCGCCAGAGAGAAGACAGGAGGCACACCATGAACCAGATCGAGATCGAACGCCAGCCGGCCGCCACGCTCGGCCGCGACAACCAACCGCTTTCGCGCGCCACCCAGCTTGCCGCCTACAACGCGGCCTTCATCGAACTGGGCCTGCGCTTCCGCTGGGACGAGGCCATGTACGAATGGCTATGCGGCATCGAATGCGAGAAAGAGCGCGTGGCCCGCTATATCGAGGAACACCATACCCATCTGCTCAAGGCTTACGATGCGGCCTTCCTGAGCCAGCTGATCTTCGACAAGAAGAACGAGTACCTGCGAGCGGTCGGACATCTCAACTGAGACGCTGAGACGCCCGACCTCCACTTGAAGCGAGTGCGCTCACGGGGCGCCCTCGCTTTTTTTGTTTGTAGTCGGCGAATGTCGTGGAACGGTAAGATTCGGGATCCCGCTTTCCCGCCTCTCGCCGAGGGCATTTCATCGCTAACCATCGGCGGAACCCCTGACCCGACCAGCCATGGCGGCCGGGTCAGGGCGCATCGTCGGCCAGGGAAACCAGTCGATGGCTAACTAAGCGCCGGCGGCCACGGGCTCGAACGGCTCGTTTGCCGGTTCGGGAAATGCGCCGGAAAGGCGGGCTGCCCTGCTCTGCCCGGAACATTCATCTTCGGCGAGAAACTGTGCCACGGTGTTGGCGACCAGCCTGCGGTCATTGTCGATACTGAGCATGTGATAGCTCTCGTCAACGACCAGCAGCTTTGCGGCACGGATGTGCTTGCTGAGGAAGTAGGCTGAACGCAGGCTCGTCAGTTCGTCTTCACGGGCATGGATGATAAGTGCCGGCCGGGTAACACACCGGATGCGCTTTCGGACATAGCTGCGCAGCCGGTCGAGTTCGCGAATACAGGCGAGCGGTGTCCACGAATAGTGGAAGGTATCGCCGCGCAGGAAGCGCGCCTTGATTGCCGCGCGCAATACGCCGTTCTTGACGCCGAACGGCTCGGATTCCTTCACGCGGAAATTGTTGCGCACCTTGGGAATGTGATAGGCCAGATGCCGCAGCGCCCGATACCAGGGCAGCGACCAGCCATCGAGAAATACCGGCGTCGCCAGCGCGACAACCCTGCCACGCCTGTCGCCGATCAGCTGGCTCAGCGCCAGCGCCAGCAAGGCGCCCATGCACATGCCAACGATGTGAACGGTTTCATACTCGGCACGCATTTCAAGGTATTGCACGGATACCGCTTCAAGCCAATGCTCGAAGCGCACGCCGACTAGATCTTCGGGGCGCGTGCCATGTCCGGGCAGTACAGCGCACTTCGTTTCGTACCCCTCTCCCTTCAGTGTCTTCTCCACGAGCCGCAGTTCATGTTCGGTACCGCCGAGGCCATGGATCAAAAGAGCCGCCGTTGTCTTGCGTGACCCCGTGACCGCGCTACCCAACAACTTTTCGTCCACTATCTTATTCACTTTCATTCGAGGCACTGCACGGCTGCATTGCGCAGCACATTTGCTACGTAGCACGTAATCGTTTGTAAACGAAATAAATGTTCATCTCGTTGACATCCGGAAACACATAGTCTGTCACACCCAGGTATAGCCTTCACATGGGGATTTGCCCCGTATTCCGCAGGTAAAGTCGCAGGTTTGCAGCGAGATGAGAGCCGGAAAAACACCTGAAGGAACTTTGGGCGCACATCCAGCCGATGCGGAAACAATAATTAATTTTTATAGAAAATTATTTCCCACCGAGCCCTGCTTGCGAGACGGGCCAGACGCGCCATCTTTGCAAATGCCGCAGGATACCGTCGTCCTGCAGTTCGTGGGCTTCCTCCGATGCGGCCACAAACGAGAATGCGCCGGCCGCCGTGGCGACCGCTGGATGGTCCAGTGCATTGATGAAAAGGAAAACGTTGTACGGGAGAAGACTCAGGCGGGGCTGAGCGGCACACCGGCCAGTGGGCTGAACAGATTTGGATACAAATTGCCCAGGATTCCGCGTCATCGGACAAAGCCGCGGCCCCGTTAGCGGATCAAGCGGGATCAGACTGGGACCGGCTGGCGGCCCCTCCTCCCGACCTCACGAGGCATTTGACCATGAAGAAGCTCCTGACCATCGGCCTGCTGGCCGGACTTTCAGCCCTTGCATCGGCCAGCGCGCAAGCCCACGTGGACGTCGGCATCGGCATCGGGCTGCCCGGGCCGGTGTTCGCCGCCCCACCTGTCTATGCGGCGCCTGTCTACGCGCCGCCCCCGCCCGTGGTCGTCCAGCCACAGCCTGTTGTCGTTGCGCCCGGCTACTATGGTGGCTGGCGCGACCGCGAGTGGCGTGAGCACGAATGGCGGCGCGAGCAGCGTTGGCGCGAGCACGAATGGCGTGAGCGTCACCGCGAATGGCGCCACTGGCGC
The DNA here is from genome assembly GCF_057798915.1 of Cupriavidus sp. 22TCCZM01-5. Classification (NCBI taxonomy): domain Bacteria; kingdom Pseudomonadati; phylum Pseudomonadota; class Betaproteobacteria; order Burkholderiales; family Burkholderiaceae; genus Cupriavidus; species Cupriavidus sp. 22TCCZM01-5. The sequence goes on along the minus strand of NZ_JBYOJR010000034.1, from coordinate 32,828 downwards.
GAGGACGACTGAACGTCCTCCGACTGTGGAAGGGGCATCTCAGACGCCCTTCCACATGACGGAAGCCGCCGGCAGGCACCCCGGCAACCACCCGTCTACGCCGCAGTACTCACCTGAGCTTCGAGTTCGGCAATCCGCTTGCGCAGGGCGCGTTCTTCCTGGAAGCGCACGGTCTCGTCACGAATGACCGCGACGATGCCCGATATCTTTCCGTCCGGCCCATGCAGAAGCGCCACGGTGAATGCGATCGACATGGCCTTGCCGTTCTTGTCGACCGCCGGCACCTTCAGCAGGTCGTGCCCGTAGCGCGTGATGCCGGTGGCCATGGTCTTGTCGTAGCCCTCCCAGTGACGGCCGCGCAGCCGCTCCGGGATGATCAGGTCCAGCGATTGGCCCATGGCTTCGGCCTGCGTGTAGCCGAACATGCGTTCGGCCGCCGGGTTCCAGAGCGTGATGGCGCCATTGGCGTCGGAGATGATGATGGCATCGCCGATGGCAGATGCGAGTTGCTCGTAATCGATGCTGGCTGGCATGGGGATCCCCTCTGTGCCGGACATTGCGGCAGGGTGTATTGGATGGTGGCAATACGGCAGCTTGCAGCGACACAGTTTGGCACAGCTGCCCGTTCCAGCAAAAAACGCCGGAGACCGCTTGCGCGCACCCCGGCGTTGAGGCCCGTTCAGGCATTCGCGGCCTGGCTCAGATCACCTGGCTCTCGCGCAGGCGCTTGATGTCTTCCGGCGCGTAGCCCAGCCCTGCCAGCACTTCCTCGCTGTGCTCGCCGAGCAGCGGCGAACCGGTGATTTCCGGCTTCATGCCCGAGAACTTGATCGGGCTGCCCACGGTCAGGTAGGTGCCGCGCTCCTTGTGCGGGACTTCCACGATCGAGCCGCTCTTGCGCAGCGATTCATCCGCGGCGATTTCCTTCATCGACAGCACCGGCGCGCACGGAATATCAAACTTGCGCAGGATGTCCACCGCCTCGTACTTGGTCTTGTCGGCCAGCCAGGCTTCGATGGTGTTGAAGATATCGAAGATATGCGGCTGGCGAGCCTTGGGCGTGTTGTAGTTCGGATCGCTGATCCACTCTTCCTTGCCCAGCGCCTTGCAGATCGGCTCCCAGGCGTGGCCCTGGATGGTGAAGTAGATGTAGGCGTTGGGATCGGTCTCCCAGCCCTTGCACTTCAGCACCCAGCCCGGCTGCCCGCCACCGCCGGCGTTGCCGCCGCGGGGCACCACGTCGCTGAACTCGCCATGCGGATACTGCGGATACTCTTCCAGGTAGCCCAGGCGGTCCAGGCGCTGCTGGTCGCGCAGTTTCACGCGGCACAGGTTCAGCACGGCGTCCTGCATCGACACGGCGACCTTCTGGCCCTTGCCGGTCTGCTGGCGGCCGATGATGGCAGTCAGGATGCCGATGGCCAGGTGCATGCCGGTGTTCGAGTCGCCCAGCGCTGCAGCCGACACGGTCGGGGGGCCGTCCCAGAAGCCGGTGGTCGACGCCGCACCGCCGGCGCACTGCGCCACGTTTTCGTAGACCTTCAGGTCTTCATAGTGGTGGCCGTCGCTGAAGCCCTTGACCGATGCCACGATCATGCCCGGGTTCAGTTCATTGATGCGCTCCCACGAAAAGCCCATGCGGTCCAGCGCGCCGGGGCCAAAGTTCTCGACCAGCACGTCCGATTCGCGGATCAGCTGCTCCAGGATTTTCTTGCCGTCCGGCTTCTTGGTGTCCAGCGTCAGCGAGCGCTTGTTGCTGTTCAGCATGGTGAAGTACAGCGCGTCGGCATCGGGAATGTCGCGCAGCTGCGTGCGGGTCACGTCGCCGGAGCCCGGGCGTTCCACCTTGATGACGTCTGCGCCGAACCAGGCGAGAAGCTGCGTGCAGGCGGGGCCGGCCTGGACGTGCGTGAAGTCGATGATCTTGATGCCTTTGAGCGGGAGGTTCACTTTCGTCTCCTATTGGATGATCAGGGTGAAGTTCGGGTGAGTTACTTCTTGGCCGAGCTTTGCGGGTTCAGGTTGGTCAGGCGGCCGCTTTCGGTGCCGGCAGACGGGTCGATGACGGCGTTGACCAGCGTGGGCTTGCCCGAGCGCAGGGCTTCGTTCACCGCGGCTTCGAGTTCCGCCGGCGTGGTGACGTTGGCGCCGACGCCGCCGAACGCTTCCATCATCTTGTCGTAGCGCGCGCCCGGCACGAACGTCGTGACCGCCGGGTCCTTGCCGCCGGTCGGGTTCTTGTCGATACCCTTGTAGACGCCGTTGTTGTTGAAGATGACGATGCAGACTGGCAGGTTGTAGCGGCAGATCGTCTCGACTTCCATGCCCGAGAAACCGAACGCACTGTCACCGCACAGCGCCAGCACCGGCTTGTTGGTCTCGACCGCCGCGGCGACCGCGTAGCCCATGCCGACCCCCATCACGCCCCAGGTGCCCACGTCCAGGCGCTTGCGCGGCTGGTACATATCGATCACGGCACGGGCGTAGTCCAGCGTGTTGGCGCCTTCGTTGACAAACGAGATGCCCGGGTTGGCCTTGACAACATCCTTCAGCACGCTCAGCGCGCCGTGGAAGTTCATCGGCGCGACATCCCTGGCCTTGACGAGGGTCTCGGCCATCTTCGACAGGTTCTTGTCCTTGCGCTCGTCCACCGCGTTCAGCCACTCGGCGCCCGGCTTGGCAAAGCCGTTGCCGACCTTGTCGAGGATCGCCTTCACGCACGAACCAATGTCACCCACTACCGGCGCGGCGATGGCGACGTTGCTGTCCATCTCGGTCGGCGCGATGTCGATCTGGATGAATTGCTTCGGCCCGCCCCAGGTCTTGCCCTTGCCGTGCGACAGCAGCCAGTTCAGGCGGGCGCCGACCAGCATCACCACATCGGCTTCCGCCAGCACATACGAGCGTGCGGCGGAGGCCGATTGCGGGTGCGTATCGGGCAACAGGCCCTTGGCCATCGACATCGGCAGGTACGGAATGCCGGTCTTCTCGACCAGCGCGCGGATATCCTCGTCGGCGCGAGCGTACGCGGCACCCTTGCCCAGCAGGATCAGCGGACGCTTGGCGCTCTTCAGCAGCTCCACAGCACGATCGACCGAGTCCGGTGCAGGCAGCTGGCGCGGCGCCGGATCCACCACCTTGATCAGCGACTTGCGGCCCGCTTCGGCTTCCATCGACTGGCCCAGCAGGCTGGCCGGCAGGTCCAGGTACACACCACCCGGACGGCCCGACACGGCGGCACGAATAGCGCGTGCGATACCGACACCGATGTCTTCGGCGTGCAGCACGCGGAAGGCAGCCTTGGCGTGCGGACGGGCGATGGCCAACTGGTCCATCTCTTCGTAGTCACCCTGCTGCAGATCGACGATCTCGCGCTCGCTCGAGCCGCTGATCAGGATCATCGGGAAGCAGTTGGTGGTGGCATTCGCCAGCGCCGTCAGCCCGTTCAGGAAGCCCGGCGCAGACACGGTCAGGCAGACGCCCGGCTTTTGCGTGAGAAAGCCCGCAATCGCTGCTGCGTTGCCCGCGTTCTGCTCGTGACGGAAGCTGATGACGCGCATGCCGTTTGCCTGTGCCAGGCGGGCCAGATCGGTGACCGGAATGCCGGGCAGGCCGTAGATGTTTTCGATGCCGTTCAGCTTGAGCGCGTCGATGACCAGATGAAAACCATCGGTTTGTGCCTGATGTTCTTCCACAGCGTGACGCTGCAGCTCGTTTCCGACTTCTGCCATGGTTGCTTCCTTCTATACAAATTGACTGGGGTTGGAATTCTTCTAGTTCAGGCGGTGGTGCTCTCGACCCGCTTCGCTACAACTTCGGACATGCTTGGTCTCCTCATCAGACTTGTGTTTGTGGTGCGCGGGGACTTCCCGCTTGCTTCAACCTCTGCCAGTCTGCTCGACTGCCTTGATGACATACGGTATGTGATATATCAGAGATCGGCAAGCTATTTTCCTACTCGGCAGCCAACTTTCGACACTGCACTGCAGCAAATCCGCCTCGATCTTTGCCTAAATCAGCACAAATTCTGAATCTGTGCCATTGATTCACGCTGCGCACAGATGAAAGGAGCCGCTCCATAAGTCAACGATGTCGTGGACTTCAGGCTTTAGATATATTACATACCATGTTTTCAGACGCTCTGAGGCCCTCTGAAATGCTTTGACGAGGTCCTCAACGTCTCGCGTCCGGTACCAGGCGCTTGCGCCTGATGGCCTGGCGCAAGCGCCAGGCCTCCAAAAATCTCAATGCGTCATGCAGATAAGGTCATGCCCGCTTAATCGCCGCGCCTGGCCGATGCACTCGCGAGGAAAGCCACGTCCGACACCGGCATGGACATGGACGACTTCGAATGGCCTGTGATGAACCGCTTGCGCATCGGCGCCAGCACCAGCTTTGCCGACACGCCCGCTGCAATCGTCACCACCGCTGCGACCGTGAAGACCGCATCCCAGCCTCCGCGCGCCGACAGGATCGACGCCAGCGGCACCAGCATCGCCGCCGTCCCCTTTGCCGTGTACAAGGTGCCTGCATTCGCTGCGGCGAACTTGCTGCCGAACGTGTCCGCACACAGCGCCGGGAAGATCGAGAAGATCTCGCCCCAGAACAGGAATGTCAGCGCCGCGAAGAACATGAACGCATACGGGTCGCGGCCAAACTGCATCAACCCGAGCAGGGCCAGGCCCTCACCGAGGAAGATCACGAACATCGTGTTCTCGCGGCCGAACCGATCGGAGAGGAAGCCGCACAGCGGACGCGTAAAGCCGTTGCACAGGTTGTCGATCGACAGCGTCATCGTCAGCAGCGGCAGCGTCATGCCCAGCATCGTCACCGGCATCGAGGCGAAGCCGAAGTCCTTCGCGATCGGGCCCAGCTGCGCCGTCGCCATGATCCCGCCCGCGGCCACCGCCACGAAGCTCACGTAGATCAGCCAGAACACCGGCGTCTTGACCATCTGCCCCGGCGTGAACTCCACCGGGTTGGTCAGCACCGCCTTCGCCGCCACTGCCCCCTTCGGTGCCCGCGGCTTCACCAGCAGCAATGCCAGCGCGAAGATCGCCACGCCTTGCAGGATCCCGAAGAACAGGAACGCCTTCTCGTAACCTGCGCTGTGGATCATGTTTGCAATAGGAATGACCGTCAGCGCCGCGCCGGTGCCAAAGCCCGCGGCGGTCAGACCCGCTGCCAGGCCACGCTTGTCCGGGAACCACTTCAGCGCATTGCCCACGCACGTGCCGTACACGCCGCCCGCGCCGATGCCCGCGATCACCGCCGCCGCGTACAGCTCCGGCAGTGTCGTCGCATACGCATTCATCACCCACGCCAGGCCCGCGCAGATCGCCCCGCCGGCCACCACCGGCCGCGGGCCGAACTTGTCCACCAGCCAGCCTTCCAGCGGCACCAGCCAGGTTTCGGTCACGATGAATATGGAAAATGCCACCTGGATCGCGGACGTGCCCCAGTGATGCTTGGCGTCCATCGGTGACACAAAGAGAGTCCAGCCATACTGCAGGTTCGCCACCAGGCCCATGCAAACCACGCCTACGGCCAGTTGGAACCAACGATTCTGCAAGCCATGTCCATTGCCGGACATGGCTCCTTCTTGATGCGCCATCTATGTGTCTCCTAGTGCTTTTTTGCGTCCTCGACGGGACTGCTTAGGGCTGCTCTATTCGGAACCCTTCTTCACAACTAGATCGGCGCCTGACATTGCGGCACGTAACTCCGGGGATTGATGCTACCCCATGCTTAATTTCGTCAGGCTTAAACTTTTTTATCGTATGTATTCACGATCGTTTATATATTGCGGATTCCGCATCAATTTCGCGGGGCGCCGACCAGATGACTGCGAGTTGATACATAAGGCGTCGTCATCAACGGCGGCGCGTAGCAGCGGCAATCAGGCAGGAACCTCCTCGAGCTGGCGCAGCAGCGCGTCCACGCTGCCCTTGGCATCGCCGAACCACATCCGCGTGTTCTCCTTGTAAAACAAGGGGTTGTCGACGCCCGCATAGCCGGCCGCCATGCTGCGCTTGGACACCACCACGGTGCGCGCCTTCCAGACTTCGAGCACCGGCATGCCGGCGATGGGGCTGGCGGGATCCTCGAGCGCCCCCGGGTTAACGATATCGTTGGCGCCGACCACCAGGACGACGTCGGCATGCTCGAAGTCGTCGTTGATCTCCTCCATCTCGAGCACGATGTCATACGGCACGCGCGCTTCGGCCAGCAGCACGTTCATGTGCCCGGGCAAGCGGCCAGCCACCGGATGAATGCCGAAGCGCACATTGACGCCCTGCGCGCGCAGCCGCCGCGCGATCTCGCTGATGGTGCCCTGCGCCTGCGCCACCGCCATGCCATAGCCGGGAACGATGATGACCTCGTTCGCGTCCTTCAGCAGCGCGCTGACCTCGTCGCTGGAGACCGGCAGCACTTCGCCCTGCTCCGTTGCCGCGCCCTTGGCCTGAGTCGCGCCGAACCCGCCCAGGATCACCGACAGGAACTTGCGGTTCATGGCCTTGCACATGATGTAGCTGAGGATGGCGCCGCTCGACCCCACCAGCGCACCGGTGATGATGAGCAGGTCGTTGCCGAGCATGAAGCCGGTCGCCGCGGCGGCCCAGCCGGAGTAGCTGTTCAGCATCGACACCACCACCGGCATGTCGGCGCCGCCGATGGCCGCGACCAGGTGCGCGCCCACCAGTAGCGCGATCACCGTCATCACGCCCAGCGGCACCAGCCCGTCCTGCACTGAAGGTGCGTTCAGGAACTGGTAGGCCAGCACCACGCACACCACCAGCGCCAGCGCATTGAGCACGTGGCGGCCTGGCAGCAGCGTCGGTTTGCCGCCAAGCGTGCCGCGCAGCTTGAGAAAGGCGATCACCGAGCCCGTGAACGTCACCGCGCCGATCAGGATGCCGAGATAGGTCTCGACCTCATGGATCGCTTTCTCGGCGCCCGTGAGCGCATGGGCATCGAGGTAGTTGGCGTAGCCCACCAGTACGGCGGCCAGGCCGACGAAGCTGTGCAGCACCGCGACCAGCTCCGGCATCTGCGTCATCTCGACGCGCCGGGCCAGCACGGCGCCGGCCGCCGCGCCGAGCACCATCGCGCCGATGATGATGGGCACCCCGTCAGGGCTCCCGGCCAGCACCGTGGTCAGCACCGCGATCGCCATGCCGGCGATGCCCAGCAGGTTGCCGCGCTTCGCCGTGGCCGGATGGCTCAGCCCGCTCAGGCTGAGGATGAAGAGCGCGCTGGCGCCCAGGTAAGCAATACTGCTGATTCCCGAAGGCATATCTGTCTCCTCAGTCGCGCTGGAACATCTTCAGCATGCGCTGCGTCACCAGGAAGCCGCCCGCGATGTTGATGGTGGCAATCAGCACCGCCGCGCCGGCGACGATGGCGGTGACGAGCGACGGCTTGCCGAGCTGCACGAGCGCGCCGACCACGATGATCCCGCTGATCGCGTTGGTCACGCTCATCAGCGGCGTATGCAGTGCGGCGGTCACGTTCCACACGACCTGGTAGCCGACGAAGATCGCCAGCACGAATACCGTGAAGTGGGCCATGAAGGCTGGTGGTGCCACGGCACCGAGCGCCAGCAACGCCATCACGGCGATGGCCAGTGCGACCAGCGTCGAGCCCGTGCGGCTGGGCGGCGCGGCGGGTTCCACTTGCGCCGGCGCCTCGGCCGCGGGCGCTGGCGGCGGCAAGGTCTTCAGCGGCGGCGGCGGCCAGGTGACGTCGCCCTGGTGCAGCACCGTGGCGCCACGGATCATTTCGTCATCCATGTCGACCACGAGCTGGCCGTCCTTGCCGGGCGTCAGCTCCGTCAGCAGGTGCCGGATATTGGTGGCGTAGAGCTGGCTCGACTGCGCCGCCATGCGGCTGGGCAGGTCGGTGTAGCCAACTACCGTTACCCCCTGGTGCGTGACCGCTTCACCGGGCACGGTCAGCACGCAGTTGCCGCCCTGCTCCGCGGCCAGATCCACCACCACGCTGCCGGGTCGCATCAGCGCCACCGTGTCGGCTTCCAGCAGGCGTGGCGCAGGCTTGCCGGGAATCAGCGCGGTGGTGATGATGATGTCCACCTCGCGCGCCTGCTCGGCGAAGAGCTTCATCTCCGCCTCGATGAACGCCGGGCTCATCTCCTTGGCATAGCCGCCGCTGCCGCTGCCGTCTTCCTCGATTTCGACGGTCAGGAATTCGGCACCGAGGCTTTCGATCTGCTGGCGCACCACGGGCCGCGTATCGAAGGCGCGCACCACAGCGCCCAGGCTGCGCGCCGCGCCGATGGCCGCAAGGCCCGCCACGCCTGCGCCGATCACCAGTACGTGCGCGGGCGGGATCTTGCCCGCCGCCGTGATCTGGCCGGCGAATGGGCGGCCGAATGCATGCGCGGCTTCGATCACCGCACGATAGCCAGCCATATTGGCCATCGAACTGAGCGCATCGAGCTTCTGCGCACGCGAGATGCGCGGCACGCAGTCCATCGCCAGCACCGTGGCGCCGCGCTGCGACAGCCGCTCCAGCAGCGCCATATGCTGCGCGGGCCAGACGAAGCTGATCAGCGCGGCATGCTTCTTGAGCAGCGCCGCTTCTTCCACGCCCAGGCCCGGATGCACTTGCGGCGGGCGCACCTTGATCACCACGTCGACCGACGCCCACAGGCTGGCGGCATCCACGATGGCTGCGCCGGCGGCCCGGTACGCTTCGTCCGAGAACGAGGCCTGCTCGCCGGCGCCGGACTCCACCGCCACCTCATAACCGAGCTTGGTCAGTTCCCTGACCGAATCGGGGGTCGCGGCAACGCGCCGCTCCCCGGGATGGACCTCCCGGGGTACACCAATTGTCATTGGCATGGCTTTCCCTTTGATTGTTGGGCGGATCTTTACCCGCGCACGTGGTTCACCAGCGAGCCGATGCCTTCGATGCTCACCTCCACCACCGCGCCATCCTTCATCGAGCCCACGCCCAGCGAAGTGCCGACGGCGATCACATCGCCCGGCATCAGCGTCAGGTCCTGCGAGATGCGGCTGACCTGTTCTTCGGGCGTGAAGATCATGTCCGAGAGCGGGTAGTTCTGCCGCTCCACGCCGTCGAGCCGCGTCTTCACGCTGGCTGCGCGCCAGTTGAAGCCGGGGACGATGGCCGGGCCCACGCAGCCGAAAGTGTCGAAGCCCTTCGCGCGAGTCCACTGCGGGAAATTGGGGTCGGCGGCGATCAGCTCGGCCGCGGTCACGTCATTGACGACGGTGTAGCCGAAGATGTGCGACGCCGCTTCGGCCACCGACACATTGCGCGCCTTCTTGCCGATCACGATGCCAAGCTCGCCCTCGTAGACGATCTTGCCGTCATAGCTGCGCGGCCGCTCCACGGCATCGCCGGGGCCCGCCAGCGAAGTGGCCGGCTTGATCAGGAACAGCGGGTGGGTCGGCACGGGCTTTTCCAGCTTGCGCGCCAGCGCGTGGAAGTTGTTCCACAGCGCCACGACCTTGCCAGGCTCGCACGGGGCAAGCAGGTGCAGTTCGTCCAGCTTGTAAGCGGCGCCAGTGGGTCGAGGGTCGACATAGCCGGGACCATCGTATTCAATGACGCGGTCGCTACCGTCGCCTTCGGTGCGGCCATGACCGATACTGCCGTCGGCACGGCGAAAACGAATCCAGGATTGCACAGCAAATACTCCTCCGGCGGGCACGCGCCAGGCGCGCCCGCTCAGTGTGAGAGACAGAGGGAGGGACTGCCGGCGCTCAGACGGCGCCGGCCAGCTTCATCGCAGCAATCTGCGCCGGCGTGCGGCCCAGCCACTCCAGGATTTCCTCGGTGTGCTCGCCCAGCAGTGGGGCGCGCTCCACCTTCACCGGCGAATCGGACAGCGCGATCGGCGAACCCAGCTGCACGTACTTGCCGCGCGTCGGGTGGTCCAGCTCCACGAGGTAGCCGCGCTCGTACATCGACTTGTCCTCGATCAGGTCCTTCATCGACAGGATCGGACCGCACGGCACATCGACTTCGTTGAGCGCGTTCATCACCTCGAACTTGGTGCGACCCATAGTCCATTGCTCGATGATGCCGAAGCATTGCGCCAGCTTCTTCAGGCGCACCTCGGGCGTGGCGAACTCCGGATCGGTGATCAGGTCCTCGCGGCCGCACAGGCGCATCAGCGGCTCCCAGCCCTGCGGCTGGATGATGACGTAGACGTAGTCGTTGGGGCCGCCGGGCGAGCAGCGCAGCGCGGCGCCCGGCTGGCCGCCGCCCGACGCATTGCCCGCGCGCGGCACGTGGTCGTCGAACTGCTCGTTGGGGTACTCGCGCAGCGGGCCGGCATCGAGCCGCTGCTGGTCGCGCAGCTTCACGCGGCACAGGTTCAGCACGGCGTCCTGCATGGCGACTTCGACGCGCTGGCCGCGCCCCGAATGCTCGCGCTGCAGCAGCGCGGCCAGGATGCCGACCACGCAGTGCACGCCGGTGCCCGAGTCGCCGATCTGCGCGCCGGTCACGGTCGGTACGCCAGCGGCATCGCCGGTGGTGGAGGCGGAGCCGCCCATGCACTGGGCCACGTTTTCATACGCCTTGCAGTCCTGGTACGGACCCGGGCCGAAGCCCTTGATCGACGCATAGATCAGGCGGGGGTTCAGGTCCTGCAGGCGGTCCCAGTCGAAGCCCGCACGCGCGAGCACGCCGGGGCCGAAGTTCTCGATCAGCACGTCGCTGCGCTGGACCAGGTCTTCGAGCAGCGCCTTGCCTTCGGGCGTCTTCATGTTCAGCGTCAGGCTGCGCTTGTTGCTGTTGAGCATGGTGAAGTACAGGCTGTCGGCGTTGGGCACGTCGCGCAGCTGGCTGCGGGTGATGTCACCGCGCCCCGGCATTTCCACCTTGATCACGTCGGCGCCCATCCATGCCATTAGCTGCGTGGCGGAAGGGCCTGCCTGAACGTGCGTCATGTCCAGGACACGGATGCCATCCAGCGCTTTTCTTTCCATCGCAATGTCTCCTCTGCTTTTGTTTAACCTGTGCGGGTCATCTCGACCGCTCTGATGACATACGGTATGTGATATATCAGAAGACGGCAAGCTATTTTCCTGCTCGGCTGCGAACTTTCGTCGTTGCAATGCAGCAAAGCCGACGTCGGCAGTGATGACGTCGTCCCAGCGCTAAGCCTTGTCTGGCTTAAGCCAACGGGGAGCAAGGCGGTAGCAAAGTGGCGAAAGAGTAAATCATGTGGATGATTTTGCACTCCCCTCGTTGATATATCACATACCAATATGGGAGGCGCTCGAGCGGAGCCCAAAACAAGAACGGCGGACAAGGTCCGCCGTTCTCACTGCTAGCTACTGCCCTCTTGCGGCAGCTCAGTCGAGGAAATCGCAGTGCTTCTCGACGTAGTCGGCCAGGTCCAGCGAGTGCTGCCGCACCAGCCGCTCGGCCAACTCGGTGTCGCGCTTTTCCAACGCCTCGATGATGCGCAGGTGGTCGACGATCGAGCGCGCCGCCCGGTCGCTCTGGGAGATGGTCATCTTCCGGATCGCCCGCACGTGGATAAAGATATTGCGGATCGTGTCCATGATGATCTGCGACTTCGACAGCTGCACGATCGCCTGGTGGAACACGATATTGGCGTCCGAGTATTCCTCGATGTGCTCGGCCGGTGTCGAATCGCGGAAGCTGTCGAACATGCGCCGCAACTGGGCGATCTCGGCATCGGTGGCATGCAGCGTGGCGAGGCGCGCCGCCATGCTTTCCAGTGCCGCCCACATCTGGATCATCTCTACGATCTCGCGCTTGGTCTTGCGCATGATGTAGATGCCGCGCCGCGGCACGGTACGCAGGAAGCCCTCCTGCTCCAGCAGCGTCATGGCTTCGCGGATCGGCGTGCGGCTCACGCCCATGGCTTCGCTCAGCACGCGCTCATCGAGCCGGATCTCGTCGCGCGACTGGTAGATATCCGCGTCGGCAATGGCCTGGCGCAGCATGGCGTAGGCCTGGTCGCGCAGGCTCGCACCGGCGTTGATCGGTTGCACGGACAGGGTCAGTCCAGGAGACTGGACGATAGGTTGGCTTTGCGCAGACATGAATAAGCTCGTGTGAGACCGGTGGCGCAGCGGCCACGATGGCTGCCCGCCGCATTCCTGCACAGCTTAGCAAAATCGCCTGGAGTCATTCCCGAATTGCATCAAACCCCGATGGGAGCGTGATGGCGGCGTCCGCCCGGTGCCCGGTCTGTCGTATATGGTATATCACAATGGCTATCCATTCCGGATGGCGAAGCCACGAAAACGCGACTTTCCCCGCCAGCTTTGCAGCGGAAAGCGCCGCCCGCTCCCATGCGGGGCCAGGGACCGGGCGGCTGGTAAAGGCCTTCCGGATCAGGCTGCCAGGCGGGCCATTTCGTCGCGCTGCTTGATCAGGCCCAGCACCGCGTCGCACATTGGCGTAGGTTGGCCGACGAGCCGGCCCATTTCCTGCACCACGGTGAGCAGCGGGTCGATTTCCATCGCGCGGCCCGCTTCCAGGTCCTGCAGCATCGATGTCTTGTGGGCCCCCACCGCGCCCGCGCCATTGATGCGCCGTTCGACGTCGACGCGGAACTTCACGCCGAAGGACTCGGCGATGCTCTGGGCCTCCAGCATCATCTGGCGCGACAGCGCACGCGTGGCCGGGTTGGCGGTGATCACGTCCAGCGTCGCGTGCGTCAGCGCGCTGATCGGATTGAAGCACAGGTTGCCCCACAGCTTGAGCCAGATCTCGTCGCGGATGTTGTCGCGCACCGGCGCATCGAGGTCGGCGGCCATCATCATCTCGCTGAGCCGCGTCACGCGCTCGGAATGGCTGCCGTCAGGTTCGCCCAGCGGAAACTTCTTGCCGTACACGTGCTTGATCACGCCGGGCTCGATGATTTCTGCAGCGGGATAGACCACGCAGCCGATCGCGCGCTCCGGCCCGAAACCGCGCCACTGCCGGCCGCCCGGGTCCACGCTTTCCAGCGTCGAGCCAGCCAGCTTGCCGCCATGCTTATAGAAGTACCAGTACGGTATGCCGTTGACGCCCGTGACCACCGCAGTCTGCGGACCCAGCAGCGGCTGCATCAGGTCCACCACGCCGGGCACCGAATGCGCCTTGAGGGTGACAAACACATAGTCCTGCGGCCCGAGTTCGCGCGGGTCGCTGGTGCAATTGACCTTGGCGACGCGCTCCTCGCCGTCGATCAGCAGCCGGACGCCGTTGGCCTGCATGGCGGCCAGGTGCGGGCCGCGCGCCACGAAGCTGACCTCTGCCCCCGCCCGCGCCAGCTGGGCGCCGACATAGCCGCCGATGGCGCCTGCCCCATAGATGCACACTTTCATTGCCTGTCTCCTTGATGGCTCGATAGTATTTACTGATATATCACATACTATATTCCATCAAGGCCGACGACAACCCTAATCTTTGCGTTCGTGATTTCCACCGGTCAAAAGCGCTTGCTACCATGTCGGCAACACTGCGCTTGCGGGCCAGCGGCACCGGCCCTCCCCCTGACCGGAGCTGACATGGAATCGTCCCTCGCTTTGCTGCAGGATCCCGTCGCCTGGGCCGCGCTGGCCACGCTGGTCGCCATGGAGATCGTGCTTGGCATCGACAACCTGATCTTCATTTCCATTCTCACCAACAAGCTGCCGGAAGCCATGCGCGAGAAGGCGCGGCGCGTAGGCATCGGCCTGGCCCTGATCCTGCGGCTGGCGCTCCTGGCCACCATTGCCGTCATCGTCACGCTGACCGAACCGCTCTTTACCGTGCTCGGGCGCGGCATCTCCTGGCGCGGCTTGATCCTGATCGCCGGCGGCGCGTTCCTGGTCTGGAAGGCCACACGCGAGATCCACCACCATGTCTCGGGCGAGCCCGAGGGAGAGGACAGCGGCAAGGCCAGCGCGACCCAGAGCTTCGCGAGTGCCATCGGCCAGATCCTGGTGCTGGACCTGGTGTTCTCGATCGACAGCATCATCACCGCCGTGGGCATGACCGAACACGTCGAGATCATGTTCATCGCGGTGATCGCCGCCGTCACGGCGATGCTGTTCGCCGCCACGCCGCTGGCCAACTTCATCAACCGCAACCCCACCATCGTGATGCTGGCCCTGGCCTTCCTGATGATGATCGGCATGACGCTGGTCGCCGAAGGCCTCGGCACCCATGTGCCCAAGGGATATATCTATACGGCGATGGCGTTCTCGGCCGCGGTGGAGGGGCTGAACATGATCTCGCGGAAGCGGCGGGCGCAGCGCCGTGCCCGCGCCGCCGAGTGACCGGATCGCCGCCTGCTGTAACAGTCAGTGTCCGAACTTTCGCCCGGCCGTGGCGTCTCTTACAGTTCTGCACTGACCTAAGACGAGAAAAAGGACGCTGACGCCACATGATGAACCGCCGCACCCTGCTGGTTTCCGCCACCGCCTCCGCTGCCCTGGCCGCACTGGGCATCACTCCTTCTGCGTTGGCCGCCAGCGGGATCAAGCTGGGCGACGCACACCCGTTCAGCTTCGACGCCCTCATCGACCAGGCCCGCGCCCTGGCCGGCAAACCCTTTGCAGCGCCGCCGGCGCCCCCGCCCGAGATACTCGACCGCATCGACTACGACGCCCACGGCAAGATCCGCTTCCGCCCCGACAACGCGTTGTTCGCCGAGGGTCCGGGACAGTTCCCGGTGACGTTCTTCCACCTGGGCACCTACTTCCGCACGCCGGTGCGCATGCATGTGATCGACCGCGGCCGGGATGGCAAGAGCAATGCGCGCGAGATCGTCTACGAAGAAAGCTACTTCGACATGCCCGCCGACAGCCCCGCGCACAAGCTGCCGCGCGGCAGCGGCTTCGCGGGCTTCCGCTTCCAGGAGAGCCGCCTTGGCGACCAGAAGGTGCGTGACTGGAAAAAGAACGATTGGGTCGCCTTCCTGGGCGCCTCATACTTCCGCGCAATCGGCGAGCTATACCAGTACGGCCTGTCCGCGCGCGGCATCGCCATCGACGTGGCCGAGGCCGGCAAGGCGGAAGAATTCCCGAATTTCACCCACTTCTACTTCGAGACGCCCGAGGGCAAGGGCGACACAGTCACCGTCTATGCGCTGCTGGACGGCCCCAGCATCACGGGCGCCTACAAGTTCGTCATGCAGCGTGGCAAAGCCGTGGTGATGGACGTGGAATGCGCGCTGTTCCTGCGCAAGGACGTGGCGCGTCTGGGGCTGGCGCCGATCACCTCGATGTACTGGTTCTCCGAGACCATGAAGGGCACCGCGGTAGACTGGCGCCCCGAAGTCCACGATTCCGACGGCCTGGCCATCTGGAACGGCGCCGGCGAGCACATCTGGCGCCCGCTCAACAACCCGCCGCGGACCCTGGCATCGGCCTTCGCCGACGACAACCCGCGCGGCTTCGGCCTGCTGCAGCGCGACCGCCAGTTCGACCACTATCAGGACGGCGTCAATTACGAGCGCCGGCCCAGCCTGTGGGTCGAGCCGCGCGACGGCTGGGGCGCGGGTGCCGTACAGCTGGTCGAGCTGCGCACCGACGACGAGATCCACGACAACATCGTGGCCATGTGGGTGCCCAAGGCACCGGCGCGCGCCGGCAACACGTACCGCCTGCGCTATCGCCTGCACTGGCTTGCCGACGAACCCTTCCCGAGCCCGCTGGCGCGCTGCGTGGCCACGCGCATGGGCAACGGCGGCCAGCCGGGACAGCCGCGCCCGCAGGGCGTGCGCAAGTTCATGGTGGAGTTCAGGGGCGCCCCGCTGGAAAAGCTGCCATTCGGCGTCAAACCCGAAGCCGTGCTGAGCGCATCGCGCGGCAAGTTCTCCTATGTCTTCACCGAAGCGGTGCCCAATGGCGTGCCGGGCCACTGGCGCGCGCAGTTCGACCTGACCACCGACGGCAAGGAACCCGTCGACCTGCGGCTGTTCCTTCGGCTCGGCGGCAAGCCGCTGTCGGAAACCTGGCTCTACCAGTACCACCCGTTCCAGTCGCCAACGGGCTACGGCGCGTGACCGGCCTGTCGCCACAAGGCCGGCCCACTAGCAGCGACTGGCAAGTCCTCGGTCGCGGTGCACACTATTGCGTCGCAGTGATGTCAGCGGCCTGCGAGCGGGTATGATGACCGCTTACATGGGTCAACGAGCCAGCTTCACATGATCTCCACCGAATTTTCCGGCGGCGCCGATGCCGGGCAGGCTTCGTCACTGCCACGTTCCGAGCGCGCCTACCAGCAGTTGCGTGCGGCCATCCAGGCGGGCCAGCTTTCCCCGGGTACGCGCCTGCGGGAAGTGGAACTGGCCGAATCGCTGGGGCTGTCGCGCACGCCGGTCCGTGAAGCGCTGTCGCGGCTGGAATCCGAAGGACTGGTCGTCAACGAGCCCAACCGCGGCATGATGGTCACGCAGCTCGATGCCAGCATGGTCAGCGAGCTCTATGTCATGCGTGAAGTGCTGGAAGGCACCGCGGCCGCGCTGGCCGCCCGCCACGCCACGGACGTCGAGATCTCGCTGCTGCGCGATATCGTCGAGCGCGACCTGGCCATGGCCGACGACCCCGACCGCCTGGCCGCCAACAACCGGCTGTTCCACGAAACCCTCCATCGCTGCGCGCACAACCGCTACCTGCTCAAGACGCTGCGTTCGCTGCATGAGTCGATGGCGCTGCTCGGCCGTACCACGCTTGCGGTACCGGGCCGGGCCCGCATCTCTTACGAAGAACACCTGGCACTGGTCGAAGCCCTGGAAAAACGCGATCCGACTCTCGCCGAGCAGATCACGCGCCGCCATATCCAGCAGGCCTACAAGGTACGCCTGTCGCTCTGGATCGAAGAACAGTCGTCGACCTGACCGGGACCGCGCGGCTCAGGCCGCCGCTTCGGCGCGAGCGGTGCGCAGGCTGCCAATGCCCAGCACAGTCAGCGCCGTAAGGATCAGCACGATTGCCCCCAGAGTCTGCGGGGCGATGCGTTCCCCGCCCAGCCAGGCGCCGACGGCCAGCGCCACCGGCGGGTTGACGTAGACATAGCTGGTCGCCAGCGTCTGGCTCACGTTCGCAACCAGGTACATGTAGGCGGAAAACGCCACCAGGGAACCCATCACCACCAGGTAGCCCCAGGCCCACCAGGCCTGCGCGCTGGCCGCTGCCGGCCAGGGCTCCTGCCGCAACGCCGACAGACCCATCAGGATTACCCCGCCGATCAGCATCTCCGCCGCGAATGCGGCGGCGCCGTCCGGCAGCTCCAGCCGGCGGGTCAGCTGAGAGCCGAACGACCAGCTGGCCACCGCGAGCAGCAGTGCGACCACGCCCGTGGTACTCACGCGAAACTCGGCCCCTCCGGTCAGGACCAGGATGCCGACGCTGCCAATGGCAATCGCCAGCCCCTCATACCAGCGCGGCCGCGTGCCGAAGCAGGCGCTCCAGAACAGGCCGAAGATCGGCATCGATCCAATCATGACCGTGGTCGCGCCGGAAGAGATGGTTTGCTCGGCGATGGCGGTCAATCCCATGCCGCCCACCAGCAGGAACACCGCCGGCACGGCACAGTTGCGCAGTTGGCGCCGCGTGGGCATGGGCGTGCGCCGCCAGGCCAGCCAGGCGGTCAGCAACAGGCCCGCGCACAGGAAGCGCGAGGCCGTCATCAGCAACGGCGGGAAGCTCTCCAGCGTGAAGCGGATAGCCAGGTAGGTCGTGCCCCAGACCACATAGGTGATCAGCAGGCAGAATGGGACGAGCGGCGGCATGGCAAGCAGAGGACTGCGAAAGGCTTCAAAGATAGCCCTGCGCCATGCCGGCTCAAAACGAAAAGGTCTGGCAAGACTTGTGAATTGCGCTCACAAGTGACGGCAGCGCTACGCGCGCTCGGCAGACCCAGCAATGGAAAAGCCGGCTTTGTGCACCCGCAAGGGCAGCGTTCGCCGGCTTCTTTTGGTCCCCTCAGGAGACCTGCACGTTCAGGGAGCGTGTCAGCTCAACCGTTGGCGTAGCTAACCTTGGCCTTGCGGGCTTGCGACTGCAGACGGGTCAGCACGGATTGCACGAAGGCAATAGCGCGCTTCACGTCGTTCGAAATGCCCAGGCCACGGTAGCCCAGTTCGCGCTCGATCAGGTCGCGTTCCAGTTGGTCGGTCAGCTTGATATCGGATTGGGTGTTCATGACGTCCTTCCTTACAGGGATTACCCTTATGGGGTTTTCCCTGATTGTAGCAAAGGATTTGTCGCGTTGCAGCATTACGTAAATGTACGTATGTGGGAAAAGCAACGGGTGATTGCGAGGGCATAAACCATGTGTTGCCTTACGCGTCACCTCATCGTTTATGCCCTCAGATGTTGCCCGGTGATCCTGGGGCACATCGCGCCGAGCGATATGCCCCTCAGGGCGCCACAACTGCTGTCGCTGTCATCGCATCGCCCGTATCCAATACAACCTTTCTCGCGCGAAGCAGCTCCTGGATGTACCGCCACGGTACCTGCCCTGCCACCTCCTGTGATGCCGGTTGAACCACCTCAACGGACACTGGCTGCGCGTCGACAGGCGACCGTCTTATCGTCAATTGATAACCGCTGCCCAGCAGGGACGCCAGGCGGATCTGGGTATGTGAAAGGCTCATGATTCGTCGCGCAATGGATGCATGCGGACGCTGACCGGCCGCCGCGCACCCGGCTGATCAGCCGCCCACCAGCGCCTTGGTGGCCAGGTACAGCACCGACGGCCCGAGCAGGCAACCCAGCCCCGTGTGGAACGTGGCCACCAGCGCGCCATAAGGCACCAGCCGGCGGTCGGTGGCGGCCAGACCTGCCGACACACCGCTGACCGTACCGGCAAGCCCGCCGAACACCATCGCGGCGCGCGGGTTGTTCAGGCCCAGGAAGCCGGCGGCGAACGGCGTGCCGACCATCACGATGATGGCCTTGATCAGGCCCGTGGCTATCGACAGCGCAATCACGTCGGAGCTGGCGCCCAGCGCCGCGCCGGTTACGGGGCCAACGATATAGGTCACCGCGCCGGCACCGATGGTCGTCATGCTGATGGCGTCGCTGTAGCCGAACGCCCGCGCCACCAGCGCGCCGACGATAAACGGCACCAGGGTGCCCAGGAGCAGCGACACGGCACCCACCATGCCTGCCTTGCGTGCCTCGCGCACCTGCACCTCGAAGGCCGTGGCCACAATGGCAAAGTCGCGCAGCATGGCACCGCCCATCAGGCCGATGCCCGAGAACAGCGCGAAATCGGCGAGCCCTTTTTCCTTGCCGGTCACCACGCCGCCGTAATACGCCAGCGCCAGGCCGATCATGATGGCGATGGCCGAGGCGTGCAGGCGCCCCTTCGTGAGCCGTTTCGAGATCTGGGAGGACACCCACATCACAATGCCGACGGCAGCGAACGCCGTCACCAGGCCGTTGTGGAGCAGGACATTGTCGAACATCGTGGCCGGAGCAGCGATAGTCATGGCGGTCTCCGTCTTATTCCGACACGGCATTGGCCTGCAGCGGCGGCAGGGGCTCGTGGTCGCCGGTACGGCTGAGCAGCGCAATCAGGCAGGCGCTGGCCGCCACCGCCAGGACGGCCGCCAGCAATGCCACCGGACCGCCGCGCAGCGCTGCCACCACATTCTGCTGGGCCGCCATCGCCACCACCACGGGGATATACATCGCGCCCCAGAAGCCCACACCGGCCTCGGTCTCCTTCGGCATCAGGCCCCGGTCATGCAGGTAGAGCCGCAGGAAGATCAGCAGCAGCATGGCGATGCCCACCCCGCCGACGTTGGATTTGACGCCGATGGCGGCGCCCAGCAGGTCGCCAAGGTACAGGCCCACCAGATGGCAGATGGCCAGTAGCGCGGTTCCGTAGATGATCATGTTGTCTCCATGTGGTGCTTTAGGCGCCGTACCTCAAGGCGGGCCGGCCATTTGCAGACAACTCTAGGAGTCGCGCCCACATGCATCAATCAACCGGCGTCGTACGATTGTTACGGTGCGGTTAACTGTTCTCGGTGGGTAACAGCGAAGCGGCGATCTGCAGACAGACCGAAACCCCGGAGACTCAAGGTAGATGAAGTTACCGGATCGAGCGACACACTTTGCTACGTCCGCCGTGCTTCGCGGCGATCGACCATCCCTGAGCGGGCATTTGCCTTCCGCGCGAGCCCCATCCGCGACCATGGCCACAGACCAACGCGTCTCCGTTCATGATGGCAGAAAACGAGGTGTCAACGGCATTGCTGCCAACTTCGACCTGCCGTACCTTGGACTGCGAAGCGGCCCAGCTGGGCCGGCTCAACATCAAGGAAGACCGACATGGCTTACTCCCAAAGCGGCCATCCAATATGCGGAGAAGATCGGGACGGAAAAGCTTTGGCTGGCCACTGCCTGATCGCACCAAACCTGCCAGGCAAGTGTTTGCGTGGCCCAGAGACTGGCGAGGACATA
This sequence comes from Cupriavidus sp. 22TCCZM01-5, assembly GCF_057798915.1. NCBI lineage: Bacteria > Pseudomonadati > Pseudomonadota > Betaproteobacteria > Burkholderiales > Burkholderiaceae > Cupriavidus > Cupriavidus sp. 22TCCZM01-5. Next base: position 12,402 of record NZ_JBYOJR010000034.1, on the reverse strand, counting down.
TGAGCAAACCTGTCACTATCGGCGGAATTACCGCGCCCGATTCGGAGCTGTCGCGCAAGGCTGCGGCGCTCGCCGCGCAAGCCCACGCACCGGCTATCCTGAATCACGTTCATCGAACTTACTGGTTTGCCGAGTTTCTCGCCAGGAAGCGCGAGATGAAGTTTGACCGGGAACTCGTGTACGTGGCATCCCTGCTTCACGACCTTGGCCTTTCGCACGAGCACGCGGCTGACAAGCGCTTCGAAGTAGACGGGGCCGATGCGGCGAGTCGGTTCCTACTGGCGAACGACTACCCGCCCGCGAAGACCGGCATCGCCTGGGATGCCATTGCGCTTCACTCCGCGGCCGATATCGCCGATCGCAGAGAGCCCGAGGTTGCCCTCGTTCATTTCGGTGCGCACGTCGACGTGATGGGCCTCAGGATCGAGGAAATTTCTCCCCAACTCATTGAGGATACGCTTGCCCTGTACCCGCGCGTCGGGTTCAAGCAAGCTTTCACCCAAGCGCTGGCTGAAGTGGCGAGGAAGAAGCCGCACACGGCAATTGGCACGGGGCTGGCCGACATTGGGCGGCGCCTCGTTCCGGACTTGGAAATTCCGAACGTCTGCGACCTGCTCCTCTTCGCTCCTTTTGAGAGTTGAGGCGGATCGAGGGTTACTTAGCGCCTCAGGAAGATGTCGGACCGATGCTGTACACCCCTTTCTACCTGTGCGCCAGCGCAGTAAGACTGTATGGATAACAATGAGGCAGAGCGCATGCAAGGTTCAATCGAACTGTATGGAGCGTTGACAGGCAACTGCATCCGTGCCGCGATTGCTCTTGACGAGGCGGGCATTCCGTATGCAGTCAAGCGGGTCAATCTGGCTGCAGGCGAACAGCACAGCGAGCAACATCGTGTCCTGAATGCCTTCGGCAAGGTTCCGGTGCTTATCGAGTACCGGAGCGGCGGAACCTTCGTGCTGACGCAGTCAAACGCCATCATGCTGTTTGCGGCGGAGCGTTCCAAGAACACGCTCATGCCCGCCGATCCGTGGCACGCGCAAGAGTCTATGAGCGTTTTTTCTATTTTGTGACTGACGTTATCGCGGTCAGCCACGGCGCGTTCCGGCTCGAACAACTCGGCGCGAATGCACAGGCCTCGCTCATCAATGATCTGGCAAGAGCCTCCCTCATCGAGGCGGAGCGATTCCTGGAGTCGACAGCGTTCATGGCTGGCGATATGTTTTCGCTTGCCGACATCGCTGCATTCACGATCACCAAGGCTTTCAGCAGCAATATTCAGTGGGCAGATCACCCGGCACTTATGCAGTGGTATGAGGCAGTCGCACGGCGCCCTGGCGTATCACACGGGCTGAAGGCATTCGAATCGGAGACCGCGTCAAAGCGGAACTGACTGAGCGACAATGGCGGCGCCTGTGCCCGCATCAATGCCGGCCGCGCGGACCGGACTCAACTTCGGAGACCCCGGGCCGGGCGACCGGCACATCGCGCCAATCCCGTCGAATTCAGTTTATGAGTTCTTCGTCTCGAGCCCTCGGGAGCGATGTACGCTGGAACATCGGACAAGAGCGTTTGCTTCAACGCACGTGTACCCTTATCCGCCAGGACTTGGCTTAATCACAAAATGGTTCGACTTTTTCTTACCTCGAAAAATGTTCAGCGACTCAGGGTGCCCCACCAGAACAGTGACTATTCCACGGGAGATGAGGGCCCAACGCTGACCTTCATCTCCGAAAGACTGCGACGCAACACCTCCACATTTGTCGCTCCGTTCATGACGCTGAACTGACGCTGCGCTTCTTGCCAGAGCGGCGCTGCCCGTTCGAATAGCTTCCTTCCGTCCGGGGTAAGCTCGACGATGCGAATACGACCGTCCTCAGGAGAGGGGCGTACCTTTACGTAGCCATCGCGCTCCAAAAATCCAATCATCTTTCCCATGGCGGTGCGCTCGATGTCGAGTCGCTCAGCCAGGGCATTGACCGAGGCGGATTCGCCCTCGTTCAACGTTGCCAGGATCAGGAATTGCGTGATGCGAAGGCCGGAAGGTTGGAGATACGCGTCATAAAGACGCGAGATCTGGCGGGCAGCCTTCCTCACCGTGAAGCAGTTGCATTGATCCACACCGATGGGTTGGCTTTCCGCCCGCATCTCCACTTCTCCTTAACGTTGTCAACTGGCTCAGTTCGTCGCATTTCAGGCAAATGCGCTTCGGTACTTCTCGATGAAGGCAGGCACTGACAGCGCCGGTGTGCCCGTGATCTTCTCGATAACATCGTTAGTCCCCTGGAAAACGCCCTCCCGATAGTGCTGGGCGACTTCGACGAGGTGCTGCACCAGGAAGGGAGGGAACTTGTATAGCTGCTCCATCTTCTGCTTGAACGCCTCGATCGAAGTCGGAGCATATTCGATCTTGGCGCCGAGCACCTCGCTCATCGCTGCAGCGATCTCCGTGTGGTTCATTTCCACTGGGCCGTGCAGCGTGTATATCTTGCCCCCATGGCCTTCGGGCTTTGCCAGCAGGTGAGCAATGACCCTGCCCTGGTCGTCCGTGCTGATCGGGGCGTGGCGTCCGTCCTCGAAAGGAAACTCGATCTTCTTTTTGGCCCAGATCTCCTTCGCGAAATGCGGGTAGACGAGCCAATCCGCGAAGAAGGTCGGGCGCAGATGCGTCGTCGGCACACCGGACCAGTCGAACACCCGCTCGGACACCCAGTGGTCCTGTGCCGCATGGCTGGTCGATTCTCGCCGCGCAGATATCTGCGACATGTTGACGATTGCACCAACGCCGGCCTCCTTCGCGGCCTGCGCGAAATAGGCCGCGGCCCCGAGAATTCCCGGCGCGATAGGGTGCAGGAAGTATGCGGCGCTGACGCCTTCCATAGCGGCACGAATCTGGTCGATATCGGTGAAATCGCCGATGGCGATGTCGACACCGCGTGCCCGCAGCGCCGCTGCGCGTTCGTCATCCGAGCGCACATATGCGCGGACGCTCTGGCCCATCTGCAACAGTTCATCGATGGCGGCTCCGCCGGTACGGCCGGTTGCGCCGCTGATGAGAATGGATGTGTCTTTCATGGCTGTAATCCTCGGTGAGATAAGAGCATATGCTCTTATATGGAAGATAGGTGCATATGCTCTTATCTGCAAGGTTTTTTTTCTGGTGACGTACGAGGGCCGGGATGCCACTCCAAACTCAGAACCGTCTCGTATAAAAGCATCCTCTCGGCCACAGGCGCGCTGGCGCTTCTGCTCCCGGAGGTCGAGGCTGCAGGAAGCCGCCTCGCAGATGCTCGATGAGGAATTCGCCGACCGGGTCTTGCCGTTCGACGAGGACTCTGCCGTGCACTATGCCGCGCTCGTCTCCCAGCGCGACCGCGCGGGCCGCCCGATCAGCATGGCCGCCGCACAAATTGCAGCCATCTGCCGACACCACGCCGCCACGCTGGCCACACGCAACAGCAAAGACTTCGAAGGTGTGGGCATCCTTCTAGCGAATCCTTGGCTGGATTGATCTCCCAGCGGGGCGCCGCAGGACGCATTCCCAGAAAGGGCTTCGAGGAACGGCCTTGCCGTCGCGGATGGATTCAACGTTCTAGCCGCCCTCAAGCCTTCGATACTGTTGATAGTGCCGGATGGCCCGCCGGTCGTCCCCCATCGTCTCGTGCAGCCGGGCAGCGTTGTAATGCGCATCCGCAAAATCGGGAGCCAGCTGGATACACGCATGGTATTCGGCCAGCGCCGCTTCGATGGCGCCACTGTCTTCCAGTGCCACCGCGAGATTGAAGTGGACCAGCGGAGAGTCGACGCCGTTCGCCAACGCATCCCGATACAGTCCGATCGCGTCCGCAAGGCATGACCGGTCACACAGCATGCATCCCAGGTTGACATAGGCATCGACCAGCGCCGGATCGGCGGCGATCGCCTTCCTGTAGGCCCGCTCGGCTTCGTCGGGATCATCGTGCTCAAGCTCCCGGGCGATCTCGAGCAGCGCATGGCCATCAAGCGTCGTGGCCGATGCGAAAGCAGGGTTCAGTGTTACCACGGGCGCCGGACTCCCCGGCGCGTCGAAATCCATGATCCGTTGGCCTGTCTCGACGTGCCAGTGACCGTGCTCGTCCTTGACGGCCACTGCGCCGCCCAGCGCAGTCACCCGAATGCCGGTCAGCGGCCTCCCCTTGCCGAGCGCTTCGAGCCGCTTCAGGGATCGAATCACGTGGGCGGTCGGAACGTTCGCGGCGCGCAAGGAATGCGCGGTACGAAACAGCAGGAGGTCCTGGAAGGAAAAGAGGTACCGGTTGCCCGCCCCGCGGGCGGGAATCACGATGCGGGCCGCCAGCATGGCGTTCACCACGGAACGCGAGATTCCCACCAGCGCCAGCACGGCTTGCAGCGTGTACGACTGCGCGCTCATGCCTTCTTCGCCGCGCGCTTTGGCATCGCCGCCACAGTGGCCGCAGTGCGCTTTGCACTCTTGCGTGGTGCGGGCGACTCCGCGGCTGCGGATTTCGCGGCGGCGGCTTTGGTCGTGGCCGCACCTGTGCGCTTGCCTGCCGACAGGCTCTTCTTCAAAGCCTCCACCAGATCGATGACCTGGCCGGACGGCGAGACCTCGACCGGCTCCGGCGAGACGATCTGCTTGCCGGCGATCTTCGCATCGATCGCCGCCAGCACCCGCTGCTTCTCTTCGTCGCGATACTGGCTGGCATCGTAATGATCCTCGGATGCCTGTTCGATCAGCTGGATGGCAAGCTTCAGCTCGGCGTCGGACACGGCCGCGTCCTCGACATGCAGGTCGGCGATGGATCGAACCTCGTCCGCGAACAGCAGTTGCTGAAAGACGAGCCCGCCCTCGATCGGACGGATCTGGACCATGTGGGACTTGCCCTTGGAGGCCCATTTCGCGATCGCGCACCGCCCGGTCTTTTCCATCGCGGCACGCAGCAGGCTGTAGGGCTTGCCGCCGCGCTTGTCCGGGGCGATGTAATAGGTCTTGTCGTAGTAGATCGGGTCAACCCCCTTCTCGGGCACGAATGCGACGATCTCCACGATGTGGCTCGCACCTTCCTCGAGCGCCTTGAGTTCGTCCGGGCTGAAGATCACGAACTGGTCCTTCTCGAATTCGTAGCCCTTCACCATTTCTTCCCGCGGCACCACCTCGCGCGTCTGCTCGGACACGTACTGCTGCTTGAGCCGGGAGCCATCCTTGCTGAGCAGATTGAACCGCACCGCGGACTCCGAATCGGTCGCCGTGTACAGCTTGACCGGTATCGACACGAGGCCGAATGAAAGGGAAAGCGAAGCAAGTGATCGCGCAGCCATAATGCTATCTCCACGTCACGATGGTAAGAAGAACCGGCTCCATCAGCCCAGATGCTCGATGGCGCTCTTGAGGCTTTGTGCCGTAGACCAGAAGTCACTCCACGGGTCATGCGTCCGGAAACTCAGGTATTCCCGGGCGTTTCGTACACTCCATTGGTCCGCGCTCCTGAGTTGAGGCAGCTGGTCCCATGATAGCGGCATCGATACGCCCATGCCCGGTCGTGCCCGCGCGGAGAAAGCGGCCGCGGTGGTTTGGCCCACGCCATTGCGCAGGTAGTCGACAAACACCTTCCCCTTGCGGTTGCCCGCGCCCGCCCTGGACACGAAGCGTTGGGGGATGGTCCTGGCCAGGTGCAGGACTGCCGCGCGCGAGAAGTCCTTCACCGTGTCGTAATCGAGCTCCGGCACGAGCGGTACGACAACGTGCAGTCCTTTCCCGCCGCTCGTCTTGAGCCAGGCCGCCAGGCCGAGTTCACCCAGCAGCGTCTGCATCAGCAATGCCGCCTCCTGCACGTGCTGCCACGACACGCCCTCGCCGGGGTCGAGGTCAAAGATCACGCGATCCGGGTGGCCGATATCGGCCACCGTTGAATTCCATGTGTGGAACTCGACCACGTTCAACTGAGCGGCCGCGAGCAGCGCCTCGGCCGAATCCACCGTCAGCAATCGGCCATGCCCTGGCCACAGCGCTGCCGGATGCTCGCGCAACCCGGGCAGCTTCGTGGTCTCGGCGTGCTTCTGGAAAAAGACCTCGCCCGCGATGCCATCCGGTGCGCGCAGCAGCGCCACCGGCCGTGCGGCAAGATGCGGCAGCATCCAGTCCGCCACACTTTCGTAGTAGCGCACGAGGTCGAGCTTGGTGATGCCGGTGGTCGCGTCGATCACCCGCTCCGGGTTGGTGACCTTCACGGTAACGCCAACTGCGCCCGGATCGACCCGCACCGCCTCGCGGCGAACGTCGCTCGCGGGCGTTTCGCTGCGCAAGGACTTGAACGATGCCTGGCGTATCTGGCCAGCGGGCGTCCAGTCGGCGAACTCGACTTCGGCCACGAGAGACGGTTTGACCCAGTGCGGCGCGCTGGTCCGCGTCGGCCCCCACCTGCTGCGGCCCGTGGGCGAAACCGGGAACGGCGCGGCATCGACCGTCAGCTTCGCCAGCCTGGTCCGCAGCGCGGCGGCGGTCTTGCTGTCCCAGCCCGTGCCGACGCTGCCCACGTCACGCAGCTTCCCGTCTTCGTTCACCGCGAGCAGCAGGCTGCCGATCTCGCCGGGCGCGCCTTCCCGGTCGGCAAAGCCGCAGATGACGAACTCCTGGCGCAACCTGCATTTGGCCTTGAGCCAGTCGGTATTCCGTGAGGAGGTATAAGGGGAGTCGGCCCGCTTGAGCATCAGGCCTTCCAGGCCCAGTTCGGCAGCAGCCTGGAAGACCTGCGCCGCGGGCGCGTCGAAGCTCTCGCTGAAACGCACGCGCTCGGATCGATCGTCGACCAGCCGCGCAAGATGAGCACGCCGTTCCTGCAACGGCACGCGCCGGAGATCCCTCCCCTCCCAGTACGGGATATCAAAGACAAAGTAGAGGATCCGCTCGTTGTGGCCACCGTCGATCGCATTCTGCAGGGCATTGAAGTCAGGCAAGCCATCGCGCAGGACGACAATCTCGCCGTCGAGCCAGCCCTCCGAGATATCGAGCTTCTCGACTTCCCTGGCGAGGCTGGCCAGCTTGCGCGTCCAGTCATGGCCGTTGCGGGTGATCAGGCGAACCCTGGCATCCGATATCCGGGCCAGCAGCCGGTAGCCGTCGAACTTCGTCTCGATGATCCAGCCGTTGCCGGCCGGCAGCTTCGCCGTCGGCGTGGCAAGTTGCGGAACCAGGCGCGCCGGCGCCGTGCCTGGCACGGCGGCCGACAGGTCGGCGTCCTGACGGGGCACCGTACCGCTGCTGTCCTCGCGGGCTTCGAGCGGGCCAAGCGGATGGGCGACGACGCTGTCCGGCAAGGCCGTGATGACATCGTATTCAGCATGTGGCCTCGCCCACCGGTCGCGCTTCTTGAAAAGCATCCACTGGTCGTCGGACTCTCCGGGCTTCGCGATTCGCACCAGTTCCCAGCGGCCCGCCAGCTTCTGCCCGTGCAAAGCGAATTCGAGCTTGCCCTGCGCCATGCCGGCATGCGCATCGCCCACGGGCTCCCACGTGCCGTTGTCCCAGACAATGACGGAACCGGCTCCGTACTGTTTCGGCGGGATGACGCCCTCGAAGCCGGCGTAATCGACGGGATGATCTTCGACGTGGATGGCGATGCGCTTCTCGGACGGGTCGAAGCTCGGTCCCTTGGGAACAGCCCAGCTCAGCAGAACGCCGTCGAGTTCCAGGCGGAAATCGTAGTGCAGGCGCCTGGCCCAGTGCTTTTGTACGACAAAGCGCAGCGGCGCCTTGCCGCGACGGGCGCGCGCGCGCGCCGGTGGTTCGGCCGTGATGCCAAAATCACGTTTCTCGCGGTATCGTTCAAGAGAGTTGCGCGCCATGTGGACAGCATAGACGCGAGCCGTGGCGGCGCAGGCAAGGGCGCCTGGCGCGGCATCACCCCTTGACGTCGCGCGGGTCGTGACCGAAGGAGTTCCGCTCGCGGATCTGCCCGTCGCGGCCGTGGATCAACAGTTCAACCTTCTCCTGCCTGGCCTTTTGGGTGCCGGCAGCGATCGCTTCTTCCTGGGTTGGATAGAACTTGCGGTCCCTGCCGCCGGCGTGCTCGACGGTCCATCCATCCGATGCGGGGACAACATGAATGTTCGGCATGGCAGTCTCCTTGATGTTGATACTGCCAGTCTCTGCGCTCCGCTTTCTGCCCGGTATCGGATGCCGTCCGACAAATTTCGCCGGCGTTCTTTGCAAAATCAGTGCAGTGCGACAGACGTGGCGCTGTCGCCTGCAGAAGACTCAGGTGCGGTCGGACTGTGCGGCCGCGGGTGTACCACGCAACTCCATCCATGCGTACGTCGAGGCCTATACAAGGCCCGCCCGACTCCGTCTGCCTGATTACTTCGGCAAATCGCTGACCCGCATCGCCGGCGTGATCTGCAGCGGGTCCGTCAGCAATTCCAGCACGGCCGGCTTGCCCGCCTGCCGCGCACGCTCGAACGCCGCGGCAAAGTCCCCGGTCCGCTCCACCCGCTCGGCCCAGGCACCGCAAGACTTTGCCATCGCTACGAAATCCGGGTTGAGCAGGGTCGTGCCGCTCTGGCGGCCCGGATAGCGACGCTCCTGGTGCATCCGGATCGTGCCGTACATGCCGTTGTTCACCACGATCACGATCAGGTTCACGCCATGCGCGGCGGCCGTGGCGATTTCCTGCGGGTACATCAGGAAGCAGCCATCCCCGGCAAGACAGACCACGGTCTGTCCGGGATGGCGCAGCTTGGCCGCGATGGCCGCTGGCAGGCCATAGCCCATCGCGCCACAGGTCGGCGCCAGTTGCGTGCGTGGCCGCTTGTAGGCAAAGAAGCGGTGCAGCCAGACCGCATAATTGCCGGCGCCGTTGGTCACGACGGCATCCTCGGGCAAGACCTGGCTCAGGTGCGACATGGCTGCCGCCATGTCCACGCCCGCCAGTTCGGCATGGGGCTTCGGTGGCATGACAAAGGCCTCATGGTCGGCACGCGCGCCGGCGGTCCACTCCGTCCACGGCGCGGCGGGCGGCGCGGGCAGCGACGCGAGCATCGCGGCACCGGCCGCCACGCCCGCGTGGATCGGCAGCGCGGCCTGATACACGCGCCCCAGTTCCGCACTGTCCGCATGGATATGCACCAGCTTCTGCGCGGGCAGCGGGGCCTGCAGCAGCGTGTAGCCGTCGGTCGCGATATCGCCGAGCCGCGTGCCGAACGCCACGATCAGGTCCGCCGTCTTCACGCGCTCCGCCAGCTTCGGATTGACGCCCAGGCTCAGGTGGCCCACGTAGTGCCGATCGCGGTTGTCGATCACGTCCTGGCGACGGAACGCGCAGGCCACGGGCAGATCCCACGCCTTGACGAACGCGGCGAAATCGCGCGCGGCCTGCCCGGTCCAGTTGGCCCCGCCCGCGATGACCAGCGGACGCTGCGCGGCGCGCAAGGCCGCGGCAAGTGCCTGCACATCCTCGGCGCGCGGTGCGGCAGCAACCGGCCGGTAGGGCGCGGCATCGGCGCACTCCACCAGGCCATCGAGCACGTCTTCGGGCAGTGCCAGCACCACGGGGCCGGGCCGGCCCGACGTGGCGACCTGGAACGCACGCGCCACCATCTCCGGAATCCGCGCGGGATCGTCGATCTCTGCCGCCCACTTGGCCATCGAGCCGAACACGGCGGCATAGTCCACTTCCTGAAACGCCTCCCTGCCCTTGTGCTCGCGTGCGATCTGGCCCACGAACAGGATCATCGGCGTGGAGTCCTGCTGGGCGATATGCACGCCGATGCTGCCATGCGTCGCGCCCGGCCCGCGTGTCACGAAGCAGATGCCGGGGCGGCCCGTGAGCTTGCCATCGGCCTCGGCCATGTTCGCGGCAGCGCCCTCGTGCTTGCAAACGACGAGGTCAATGGCGGGCTGGTCGTGCAGCGCATCCAGGACGTCGAGAAAGCTCTCGCCCGGCACGCAGAAGATGCGCTCCGTGCCGTGGATGCGGAGCTGGTCGACAAGAACGCGGCCGCCGGTGCGGGCGGCCTGGGCAGGTGTGGAAGTCATGGCAAGGTCCGGTCGGGCGAATGTCTGGGGGAGTCCGGCAGACAATGTCTGCAATAGTTCGGTTTGACGCGTAAGGCTGCGCAGCTTATCGTGCATTTCTGATTCAGCACCCGCAATTCTGCCTGAAAGGCGCAGCCGCTCCGCTTTCCGCGCTCGCGGCCGGTCGCGCGATGCGGCACGCGCGCTGCGCGCGCGCTTTGCGTCCTGAAGCCAACTCAACCGGATGAAAACATGAGCAAGCTCGGATTTATCGGACTGGGCGTCATGGGCAAGCCCATGGCGGAACATCTGCAGGCGGGCGGCCATACCGTCTACGCGCACACGCGCAGCGGCGTGCCGCAGGCGCTGCTCGACCAGGGCATGCAGCCATGTGCCAGTGCCGCCGAGGTGGCCCGGCAGGCCGAAGTCATTTTCCTGATGCTGCCCGACACGCCCGACGTGGCGCGCGTGCTGTTCGACAACGACGGCGTCGCGGAGGGTCTGAGCCAGGGCAAGATCGTGGTGGACATGAGCTCGATCTCGCCGATCGAGACCCGCGAGTTCGCCGCGAAGATCGGGAAGCTGGGGTGCGACTATGTCGATGCGCCGGTGTCAGGCGGAGAAGTCGGCGCCAAGGCAGCCACGCTCTCGATCATGGCCGGCGGCAACAAGGACGCCTTCGACAAGGTGCTGCCTTTGCTGCAGCTGATGGGCAAGAACATCACGCTGGTGGGCAAGGCGGGCGATGGCCAGGTGGCCAAGGTGGCCAACCAGGTCATCGTGGCCCTGACGATCGAGGCCGTCAGCGAGGCACTGGTGCTGGCCGCCAAGGCCGGCGCCGATCCGGCGCGCGTGCGCCAGGCACTGATGGGCGGCTTTGCCAGCTCGAAGATCCTGGAAGTCCATGGCGAACGGATGATCCAGCGCACGTTCGATCCGGGCTTCCGCATCGAACTGCACCAGAAGGACCTGAACCTGGCGCTGTCCACGGCGAAGCAGCTTGGGCTGGGCCTGCCCAATACGGCATCGACCCAACAACTGTTCAACGTGTGCGTGGCACAGGGCGGCGCGGGCTGGGATCATTCAGCGCTGGTCAAGGCGATCGAGCAACTGTCGAGCTTCGCCATTGGCGATACGCTGAAGCGGCCCTGACGTCGACGATGACACCAGCGCCGCATTCCGGCGATCAGGCGCGCCTTGCCTGCGTCGCCAATGCGCAGAGCATTACTGGTGGAATGGCGAAAGCGGCAACCCCAATGTCTACGAATGCACCGTGGATGAGAATGCCGGGGTGCAAGTCCCGGCTGCCATTCCATAGTTCACGCATCGTACCCATTACACGGGGATATTATTCAACGTCATATCTGACTCAAGAAAACTGTATAAAGGCGCCGTCCATAGTTGCGACGCACAAACTATATTGAAACAAGTTTTTGCGCGAGAGGAGGGACGTTCTAATCGCCTACTAGGAGGTGGAAGAATGCTAAGAACCGCTTTATTGCTTGCTTTGACAAGTTCTGCGCTCGCCGCTGGTGCGGCTTATGCGGCAGGCACCGCGAAACCGGACGTTTACACCGATGGCTCCAGCGTGATGGGCCCGCGCGACCCGTATACGGACGGGGGCAGGGCCATCACTGACAAGAGGGATGTATTCACCGAGGGTGGCCGAGTCATCGACAAGCGGGATACGTTCACGGATGGTTCATAAATTTCGCGACGACACACACGCTATCTATAGCGAGGCGAGATGCCAACTGGCCTGGGATAGCCAAAGCGACTAGCTCCCACCTCCTTGAGCCCCCTTTCGGGGGCATTGTTTTTTTGGGATTAATGGGGAAGGGTTGGTGCTTGGCAGGCGCCGCTGTTTCGCCGGCGTAGCCGGCGACCTACTTCTTGTCCGAGCGACAAGAAGTAACCAAAAAACGCGTCGCCTGGCGGCTGGCCATCAACGATACGCTTCTTGTTTTCAAGCGGCTTTGGTCTCGCGATACGTGATCGCCGTTCGAGCCTGCTATGCATAGTGATTCCGAAACAGTGCCTGCGATAACCGGCTCTTGTACGACCCCCATGCAGGGCTCGGGTACAGCGTTCCAACAGCGTCACCGGTGGGACGCCTTCGGCTGCGCTGCGCGCACGTCCTCGTCGGTATGCACGGGGCATCATCGTCGCCCGTGCCAACGGTTCGGTTTCTCCGCTTCGCTGCGGCGCGGTTTGCCTGCGGCCTGGGTGCCCAGACCAGGGCTCTGCGCGTAGCGCAGCCGAAGGCGATTACACGATGTCGGTCGCAGCAGGGACCACGGACAGTTTCGGGGGACCTATCCGGAAATTTTTGTACGAGGCATATCATGAGAGGTAATGACCATGGATATGCCGATGAAGAAGAAACGTACGGT
>NZ_JBYOJR010000033.1:0-88976 GCF_057798915.1 Cupriavidus sp. 22TCCZM01-5 | reverse complement strand
CAGGTTCTGGATGGTCAAGGACATGATGGTCTCCTGGGCAGGCTGGTTGGGCTGGTTGGGCTGAACGGGTTGGATCGGGATCAGTGCTGCACGGCCTGCACGATGCCGCCGACGTTGTTGAGCAGGTTGCTGATGCTCGACAGGTTGACGTTGGTGCGGGTCGAGGCATCGACCTGCGTCACCGGGGCGACGATGATGTTGGGGCTGGCGAAGGAAACGCCGGAGCCGCCCAGGATCGCGTTGATGCCGTTATTCAGGAACAGGCTGCCGCCACGAACGGCGCTCATGCTGGCGTGGTCGAGGTCTTGTTCGACGGGCAGGTTCTGGATGGTGAGGGACATGATGTAACTCCTTGGGGTGCTGGTCTGGTTTGGCTTAGAGAGCATCGGGTGTTGCGCTCGCAGTCATATACGCATGGGGTGTGCCAGCTCTCGTCTCAGCCCCGAATCGAGTCGTCAAGTCATTGAAATTAAATAAGAAATCTTGCGAATTGGCACGTCATCCCGCCATTTCAGACCGTGGGCGCTGTGTGGTCGCTCCCAACACATCTGGCCCTCCTGTTTGCGTAGCGACGACACCGGCGACGCCGCGCGTCCGTGGATACCCACATTGACGGTCAATTTCATGTGCGTAAAAATAAATTCATAAACATGAATACCGCGTGGTACTGGCCGGAGGTGGCCGCGCCACGGTCAACGCTGTACTGGAGACATCTGATGAAGCCGAACTTCCGTCGCCGCCTGATGCTCTGTGCCACTGTGCTGGGCGCGATGCCCGCACTGGCCTGGAGCGATACGTATCCGAACAAACCGATCCGGATGGTGGTGCCGTTTGCCCCGGGCGGGGCCACCGACGTGGTGGCGCGCCTGATCTCGCAGAAGCTTGGCGAGGCACTCAAGCAATCGGTGGTGGTGGAGAACCGGCCCGGTGCCAATGGCATCATCGGCACCGATGTCGTCGCGCGCGCCGCACCGGACGGCTATACCTTGCTGCTCAACACGGCTGGGGCGCAGACGCTCAGCCCGCTGATCTACAAGGCCGGCTATGACCCGCTGAAGAGCTTCGAGCCGATTTCGCTGATCAGCAATATCGGCTTCGTGATGGTGGTGCACCCGTCGGTGCCGGCCAGGACCGTGCAGGAATTCGTGGCACTGGCCAAGTCCAGGACCCGGCCGCTGAGCCTGTCGGCGGGCAGCAGCATGATCGAGCTGATTGGCGCCAGCTTCAAGGCGACCGCCGGCACGCCGGACATCGTGACCGTGTCTTACCGTGGCACCGGCCCGCAGATGCAGGCCGTGGTGGCGGGCGAGGTGGACATGACGATCGACCCGTTCAACTCGGTCGCCATGATCAAGGCCGGCAAGCTGCGCCCGCTTGCCGTGCTGTCCGACAAGCGCTCGCCGGCGCTGCCGGATGTGCCGACCATGCAGGAGGCCGGCTATAGCGGCATGGCATTCGGTTCCTGGGCAGGCCTGCTTGCCCCGGCGGGAACACCGAAGGAAATCATCACGCGCCTGAACAAGGAAGTGACCCGTATCGTGGCGCAGCCCGATATCCGCGAAAAGCTGGCCGCCATCGACTACGACGCCGTGGGCAGCACGCCGGAACAGTTCGCCAGGACCATTGCCGACGACACTGCGCGGTGGAAGAAGATCGTGAAGGAGACGAACTACAAGGCGGGCTCGTAATACCGCCGGGCGCGCACCGGATCGCGCTGATCCGGCGCGGGCCTGCGCCAGGACGAGACCGCCAAGGCACGCCTGCGGCCGGCGGCAGCACGACGTGGCCTACCGCACGCAAGTTGCCATGGCAGCTTGGGCCCCGGCACACCATCGACTAACGTTGAAAGTCCGCATCGCTGCTTCGAGGGCTGACGATGAAGAGACGCAACGGGCGCTTGGGCCTGCTGCTCGTGGCAGCAGTGCCGGCCTTGCTGGCCGGGACGGGCGCGCACGCGTCGGATATTGTCTGCAAGGCTCCCGTGGGCGGTCGGTCGACCCGATGCGATGAGCCCTACGGCATTGGCGTGGGCTGCGAAGGGCGGCCCGATGCGCATGCCGGTGCCCGCAAGGAGCACCTGATCTGCGAGTACACCATGCTGTCGGAGCGCTATGAGCACATCTATGCCGAACAGCAGAGAATGCTGCGCCAGGGCGCGATGCAGGCCGCCGACATCGCGGCATGGCGTGCCAGGCGGGACGCCTGCGATTCCGTGCGGTGCATGGACGAGGTCTTCCATCAGTTCTGGCGACAGCGCGATGCCATGCCGAAAACGCCGGCCAGGCCGGCCATGGCCCGACAGGGCGTAACGGAGAGCCCGGGCGCGGCAAATCATGTGGCGGCATCGAGGGCACCCGCACCCGCACCCGCGCCCGCGCCTGCGCGCGCCATGCCGTCGCCGGGGAGGACCGCATTGCGCGATGCGCCCGGCTCCGCGCCGGGGCTGGCAGCCGCTGGTCCGGTGCTATTCGCCGCTCCGGCCGCTCCGGCCGCTCCAGCGGCTCCAGCGGCTCCAGCGGCTCCAGCGGTATCCGCCGCGACCTGGCAGGGAGGCTTGCCTGACGCAAACGCCGCCGCGCTGCCTGTATTCAGTGGCACGCCCGAGCGTCGCGTGAAGGCCTGGCCGGCGCTGTTGCTCGTGGAAAGCCTGGTATCGGGGCTTGCCGTCCTGGGCGTGGGAACGGGCTACATATGGAACCGCAGGCGTGCTGTGCCTCGGGCGGCCGGGATCGCGCAGCGCCGGCAAATTCCGCCGGTCGTGATGATTACGTATGGCCTGCTGTTCCTGAATGCACTGTTGCTGCCGTTCACGCTCGGCCTGCGGTAGGGGTGCCATGGCCCTGATGGCCTGACCTGACAACGCGTCGCCAAAAGTCGGGTCCTCGTAATCTTTTCATATTCCCCTCGAAAAGATTCACTTCTGCTCGCGAGGCACATCGGTCACCCTGACTTTGGAAGAGTGCTACGTCGCGGGGGGCGCTCGGTGCGCCTCGAGTGGCGCGGGACTTCGGCTGGCTTTTATCCCCGATCTCCTTTTAGAGGAGCTTCACAGATGCTCGCAAAGATCGTGGCGATCTATCGCTATTTCATGTCGGTGGTGCCGTTCCGGCTGACGCCGGCCATCATCAGTACAGTCGTGCTGGTCACGCTGCTGCTGATACCCCCGCCGGCTGGCCTGAAGGCCGACGCCTGGGACCTGGTGGCAATCTTCCTGACCACGATCGTCGCCATCATTCTCAAGGTGATGCCGATCGGCGTCATGGCAATGATGGCGATCGTGATCGTGTCGCTGGCGCAGGTGACCTCGAACTCGTCCAAAGGTGCCATTGCGGATGCCCTCAGCAGTTTCTCGAATCCGCTGATCTGGCTGATCGTCGTGGCGATCCTGATCTCGCGCGGGCTGAAGAAGACCGGGCTGGGCAATCGCATCGGCCTGATGTTCATCGAGCTATTGGGCAAGCGCACGATTGGCATCGGTTATGGGCTCGCGATCTGCGAGCTGGTGCTGGCACCATTCACCCCCAGCAACACCGCGCGCGGCGGCGGCATCGTGCATCCGATCATGCGTTCGATCGCCGGGGCCTTCGACTCCGATCCGGCCAAGGGGACACAGGGCAAGGTCGGCACCTACCTGGCACTGGTCAACTACCACGCCAACCCGATCACCTCGGCCATGTTCGTGACAGCCACCGCGCCGAACCCGCTGGTCGTGGACTATGTGGCCAAGGCCAGCGGGCAGTCGCTGCACCTGAGCTGGACCACCTGGGCGCTATGCATGCTCCTGCCCGGCCTGCTCTGCCTGTTTGTGATGCCACTTGTCATTTACGTGCTTTGCCCGCCGGAGTTGAAGGCGACGCCCAACGCGGTCGACTATGCCAAAGGCGAACTGGCCCGCATGGGCCCGCTCAGCGGCCAGGAGCGGGTCATGATGGGGGTCTTCGCCATGATGCTGGTGTTGTGGGCCAACGTGCCGGCGATGATCCTTGGCCAGGCATACACGCTCGACCCGACCGTGGTCGCCTTTCTCGGCCTGTTCGCATTGATCATTACCGGCACGCTCGACTGGGACGACGTCTTATCGGAAAAAAGCGCCTGGGACACCCTGATCTGGTTCGGCGCCCTGGTGATGCTCGCCGAGCAGCTCAACAAGCTTGGCGTGATTGCCTGGTTCTCGACCAATATGCGCGATGCCATCGTCGCCAGTGGCGTGGGCTGGCTCCCGACAGCCGCCGTACTGGTGCTGGCGTTCGTGTTTTCCCACTACCTGTTCGCGAGTACGACCGCACATATCAGCGCGATGATGCTGGCCTTTCTTACCGTGGGCGTGCAGTTGATCCCGCCACCCTATGTCCCGCCGTTCATGCTGATGATGGCGGCCGGCTCCGCGATCATGATGACGCTGACCCACTACGCCACCGGCACATCGCCGATCATCTTCGGCAGCGGCTATGCGACGCTGGGGCAGTGGTGGCGGGCCGGTGCGGTGATGTGCGTGCTGGAACTGATCATCTTCACCGTGGTGGGTGGCGTCTGGTGGAAGATCCTGGGGTTCTGGTAAGGCGGGAGCCGGCGGTGTGCGGTCCTGCTTGCCGCGGTACCAAGATCGGCTGAACCCTACCGCCCAGGCCACGCGCCCTCATCCCGAATCGACCCGATCGACCCGGTAGCCAGCGCCAGCGCCGCCGCGGCCGACAGCGCGCCGCTGTAGGCGTCGGCCGAGGCGTTCTGCGCCAGCAGCAGCTGGTTCTGCGCAAGGTTGGCTTCCGTCACCGAACCCACGCCTTTTCGATAGGCGGCGAATGCCGCGTCATAGGTGATCCGGGCCGCATCGGCCAGTGCCCGGGCCGCATCATAGGCGGCCAGGCTCGATTCCAGCGCGCTCTGGCTGACCACCACCTGCCGCACCGATTCGTCCTTCGCGCGGGTGAGCCTGGTCGACGCGCTGTCGGCATCGTTGCGTGCCTGCGCCAGCACGGCGGAGCGCAGCCCGCCGTCGTAGATCGGCACCGTGACGCCAAGAAAGACGCTTGCGCCATAGCGGTAGCCGTTCAGGTTGACCGTCGGCGGCTGCTGGCCGATCGGCGGTATCGCCGTAATGGCCGAGCCGCCCGAGGCATAGGACGTAAACGCCGACAGGAAGACCTTCGGCATGAAGCCGGCCTCGGCCGCCTGTACGCGGGCCTGGCTTGCGCGTTGCGCCGCATAGGCGCCCAGCACATCGGGGCGCCGCGCGATTGCGGTGTCGACGATCTGCTCGACCGAGCTGCGCAGCGTCGGCGGGAGCGGGCGCAACGGCATCTCCGCGATGCGCGGCCGGGACAGCGGGGAGATCCCTACGGCGTTGACCAGTGCCAGGTAGGCGTCGGTCTCGGCGCCCCTGGCCTGGACCATCGCCAGGTTGGTCTGCGCGCGGTTCTGCGTGGCCTGTGCCACTTCGACCACGGTGCCGATGCCGCGCTGGTAGCGCGCTTTGGCCGCGGCCTGCACCGCGTCGGCGTTGTCCATGGCCTGCTGCACCGTGCCGGCACGCGTGCGCGCGGCCTGGTAGCGGTAGAACGCAACGCTGACGTCGTGGATGATCTTCTGGTGCACGGCGGTGAACGCAATGTTCGCCGCCACCGAAAGCTGTTCCGTGGCTTCGACAATGCCGGAGCGCTCGCCGAAATCGAAGAGCAGCCACTGCAGCGACAGCACGGAGATGGCGCCGTGCGTGGACGCGTTCGCGGCGAGCGGCCCCAGCGCCGTCGATGTGGCGCTGTGCCCGTTCTGGTAGCCGCCCATGGCGGCGGCCGAGATATAGGGCAGGTAGCTGGCCTTGGCGATGCCGGCCGCCAGCGCCGCGTTGCGCGCATCGTTCCAGGCAATGCGCGTCAGCGGGTTGGTGGACTCGGCCAGGTCGATCAGCTCGGGCAGCGTGTAGGCATGCGCGGGATCGAGTGTCGCGGGCGGGGAAACCGCCGCGAGTGCCGGGTTTGCCGGCAGCGTGTAGTCGGATGGCGCGGGTGCCCGCTGGCCGGCGGCCGCGCCCGGCACGATTTCGCCAGACGCGGTGGTGAGCGGCTGCCAGGGCCGGTCGGGCTGCTCCGGTGCCAGATCGAGCGACGATGTCGCGCAGCCGGCCAGCGCCAGCGTGCACAGTGCCAGCGCGGCCAGGGGATCAGGTTTGCGCATGGATGGAGGACGGGGAAGCCGTGTCCGGCGCGTCGGCATGGGACGCGTCGAGTTGGTGGTCGATGATGGCGAGCAGTGCCTGGCGTGCCTCGATATCATGCAGATCGGCCGGCATGGTTTCGGCGGGTGGCGCGGCGTGCAGGGGCGGGCCGTCGGCCCTGAGCCGGTTCAGGCGTTGCGCGAGTGCCGGGTCGCCAGGAAAGCGCTCGGCAAGCAGGAATATGGGCGCTGAGATGGCATCGAGCCTGGCCAGCCGTTCGCGATGACTGTCGACCCATTCCGGCGCCGGCCCGACGCTTGCCGGTTCATAGTGGGCCAGGATCAGGTCCTGTGTGATCGTGCCATGCAGGGCCAGTGCGGTCGCGGCGTGCTGGCGCCTTGCCGCGGGCTGCGGCGTGTCGATCAGCGCCTGCCATTGGCCCACCAGCCCCGCCAGCGCCGGCCCGATGCGGCCCGCGATGCTGATCGGCCAGACCCGCGTGAACACCAGGTAGACGACGAGATTGCCGAGCATCACGCCGATCACGCGGTCGCGCGCGATGGTCAGGTCGAAGCCGGGCGCCGGGCCCTGCACCACGCACAGGTAGAACGCGAACGCGATCTGGAAGCCCGCGTAGGCGATGCGTGGCGAGCCCTGCGCCACCCAGGCGGAGACCCATGTCCCGGCGAACACCAGCAGCATCAGGCCGCCTACGGATGACAAGCCGGGAACGACGTACACGATGGCTGCCGTGCCGATCGCCGCGCCGATCATGCAGCCGGCCAGCCGCAGCGAGAGTTTTTCGACGGTCTCGGCCATGGTCCCGAGCGACACCAGGTAGCACGTGATGAAGCACGTATGGATGCCGGGCCAGTTGAGTTGCTGGTAAAGCAGGTAGCAGAACATTGCCGCGCCGGTGGTCTTGAGCGCATAGCGGACATGGTCGGGATTCGTGAAGGCGTCGGCGTTGAGGAAGCCGCCGTGTCCGGTGCCGTTTTCGGCGCCTTTTCCGGATTCCGCTGCCGGCGCCGGTGGGGCTGCCGCGCCGGCATCGGCGTAGCCATTGATCGCGGCGACCAGTTCGCGCACGACAGTCTGCTGCACCGGCGCAAGGTGGTCGGCCAGCGACGCCGGCAGGCCGATTTCGACGGGATAGCCGCCTGCGTCCAGCATGCGGGCCATCTCGTCGAGCGTATCGGCGATGGGCGCTGCGGTTGCCGCCGGCATTGGCGCGCCAGCCCGTTGCGCCACGTCGACGGCCAGCAGGATCGCCATGGTCGATGCCATCGCCTGCTGCAGCGCGCGCAGATCCTGCGCGTTGACCGTGCCTTCGACCCTGGCAAGCCTGAGCCAGCCGGCAACGGGCTGGACGCCGTCGTGCAGCGCTGCATGCAGGGCCTGCGCATTGCCGCTGTGGTCCGCGGTACCGCGCAGGCAGCGTGCGGCCACGCGCAGGCAATGACCCAGGCGATCCGTTGCGAGCCGGCGCGGCGACGGGCCGATCAGCAGGTTGACGACGATGTTCACGCCGATCGGGATCGCCACCATCAGCAACGCGTAGAGCAGCCCGCGCGTAGCGGCTTCGCCGCCGGGCACAAGCCCGAGTTCATCGAGCCCGAAGCCGATGATCATGGCGACGATGGCGCCGATCGGTCGCAGCTTGCTGGCCGATGTCAGGAACAGCATGGCTGCGGACAGCACCGCCATGCACGCCACGCGCAGCATCGGGTCGTCGACGCTGAGGTCGGCGAGCCACATCACCAGCGCAATGATCAGGCTGATCAGCACCAGCGCGGCCGCGCTCATGATGATGCTGGTGGTGCGGTCGGCCCGGTTGATGAAGAAGATGATGTAGGCGGAGATGGCCGCCTCGGGCGTGCCATAGATGCTGGTGACCAGTACCGTCAGCGTGCAGGCCACCGTGATGCGCGTCGCGGCAGCGGTGCGGCCCGGGAACGGCGCCAGCAGCGCGCCGATATCGGCCAGCCCCAGGCGCAGCTTGTCAGCGGCAGGCTGCGCCATGCCGGATCTCGACCGTTGCGCTCGCGCCCACGCGGGCCAGCGTCTCGGGCGGATCCTCCAGGCGGATCCGCACCGGGAAGCGCCTGGCCACGCGCACCCAGTTCACCGACGGCTGCACATAGGGCAGCGAGCGTGGCAGGTTGAGGCGGTCGGTGTCGGTAATGCCGATGCCGATGCCTTCCACCTTGCCGCGCAGGGCCTGGCCGCGGTCGATCATCGAGTAGACCGTGGCGCAGTCGCCGACATGGATGCCGGCAAGTGCGGTCTCCCGGAAATTCGCCATCGCGAACCATTCGCCGGTATGCACCAGCAGGAACAGCGACTGGTTGGGGATCACGACTTCGCCCGACAGCACGGTCAGGCCGCTGACGCGTCCGGCATGCGGGGCGCGGACCGTGGTGTCGTCGAGCGCGCGCTGGGCGATCGCCAGCGCCGCCTCGCGCGCGTGCACGGCGGCCGTGGCATCGTCTTCATTGCCGACCGCTTGCGCGGTAGCGGTGCGTTGCGTGTGGGCCTGCCGCAGCGACACGCTGGCATCGCGCTGTGCGACCTGCGCCTGGTCGAGCTGCTGCGCGGGCACGTAGCCGTCAGCGACCAGCGGCCGCAGCCGTTCGACGGTGCGTGCGGTCAGCGCGTAGTTCTGCTCGGCCCGCTGCGTCTGCTCCGACGCAAGCGACGCCGTGGCACGTTCGGTGGAGATCGTGCGACGCCGGGTACCGAGCGCGGCCTGGGCCAGCTCGAGGTCCGCCCGCGCCTGCGCGACGGCCAGTTGATAAGGGACGGGATCGATTTCGAACAGTACGTCGCCCTTGGCTACCAGCTGGTTCTCTGCGACGTGGATCTTGGCGATGCGGCCCCCGACCGGCGATGCCACGTGCACCATGTCGGCGTCGAGCGATGCGTCATCGGTCGACGGATAGCGGCTGGTGCGATGGTAGGCGTAGACGGACAGGAGCACGGCCACCAGGACAATGGCCAGCGTGATCAGTTTGCCGCGCTTGGGGCTGCCACGTTCGCCGGCCATTTTCATAGGAGGTGTCCCGTACCCAGTAACCAGACGAGCTCCGCGAGGATGAGGCCGATCGCGGTGTTGACCAGAAGCTGGGCGCGCACGATCTCGGCCCAGCCTGTCGCGACGAAGATCCGGTAGGACACGAGCGCCCCCGCGATGCCGGCCAACGCGCTCAGCAGCCAGAGCGGGAAGTACGCGCCGAACAATCCGAATGACGGGGCACCGGCGCAACCATAAAGCGAAGCGGCCAGCGCGAGAAGCGCAAGCGAGCGTGCCATGGAATCAAGGTCGAAATGGTCGCCGTAATATAGCAGCGCCGCTTGCGCGTTGTCCAAGCCACGCCGGGCTGCTGCGGCGGTCCACCCCTGGCGCGGGCAGCATGCGCCGGTGCTCATGGCAAGGTGTGTCCTGCTACAGTCACAGCTGCGGCCATGACCGCGGCAGCCGCCATCGCAGCGGCTACGACAGATCATTTCCTGGGGACACCACAGATGAACCGCAAGGGCTTGCTTGATGCCGCAGACTCCCTCGACGAACTCGCTGCCGGCAGGCAACCCGCGCCGGCCAGGGTGGCGTCCGGCGCCGCCGCGCTGGAACGCTTGCATGCGGACTTTCCCGGCTGGCGCGATGTTGGCGATGCGCTGTTCGGTCTCAAGGCGCTGGCCGGCGGCTGCGCCGTGGATCTGGACGCCAACGGGCGCCAGCGCGCTGGCCGGCTGGCCGATGTCGTGCGCAGCCTGCTCGACCAGATCTGAGCTTGCAGCCGCGGCACCACGCCATTCGCAGTTCAACGGGCCGAGACCGCCGCCGCGCAGTTGCGGCGCAGCACGGTCGTACGATTTTGAGCCCTTTGGGAGGCTTGGTGCGAGCGACGGTGGCATCTCGCGTCGCAGCATTTAATCGTAACTGAATGTTACAAACATGACCTATGGTGCACAAAATGCTGCGCCACGACGACGAGGTTTGGGTAATTACTTAGGGATCGACTTAGAGCATTTCTTCTAATCTTTGCAGCTCGATGCGGTGCGCCTCTGGCCGACGCGCCGTGGTCGAGAAACCCAACCTCGGTCAGAACGCCATGGCGGCACATGGCGCCTTTCTGGCCGGTCGCTCTCAAGGAGAACCACGCATGTCCGCCTTCACGCCTGATCAGTTTGCGGCGCTCCACAAGACCAACCTGGCCAATCTGGCCATGATGTCCAAGTCGACCATCGACGGCTTCCAGAAATTAACCGAGCTGAATCTCCAGACCGCCAAATCCGCGCTGACCGAGGGCCAGGAGAGCCTGAAAGCCGTGCTGGCGGGCAAGGACCCGAGGGACGTGCTCGCCGTGCAGGGCAGCGTGGCCCAGCCCGCGGCAGAGAAGGCCATTACGTATGCGCGCCAGGTGTGCGAAATCGCCACGCAGGCGCAGGCGGAGCTGGCCCGCGCGGTGGAAGAGCAATACGAACAGCATCACCGCAATCTGCAGGCCTTTGTCGACACCTTCGTAAAGAATGCCCCGGCCGGATCGGAAGCGATTTCCGCGCTGCTGCAGTCGACGGTTGACGCGGCCGGCAACACCTATCGCTCGGCTCAGGCAGTCTCGAACCAGATGACCGAGTTCGCGCGCGGCAACCTTGCCGCCAGCGCGGCCGCGGCAGGCAAGGCGGCTTCCGCCAAGGCCTGACCTGGCGCCGGCATGGCCGGCGCCACATTGGGCAGGGCAGGCCGGCAGCGGCTGCCCTGCCTGGCATGACTCCCTCCCGGCACGCTATCGCGTTGCCCTGGCCACGGGATTGCACCGCGAGGTGACCGTGGCGCGCCGCCTGCGTCGGCGAATCAAGATCCTTCCGCCATGCCCATCGAGTTCCGCCACGCCGCACGCTGGCGTGAAGGGGGCGTTCCCCTGACGACGGCCTGAGCGAAAAATTTCAGATCGTCCTCGCGAACATTCACTACGGCTTTGGAAGGGGTTGCCATAAATTCACTGGAGACATTGCGCCGGATGAGCGGTGTGCAATGGCCTGTCTGCCGTTCGCCCAGCAAGGATAAGGAGAACAAGAGATGAAACTGAGAACGCTCTTCGTCCAGGCATCGCTCGTGGGCCTTGCCGCCTGCAGCAGTGCGCCGCCAACCGCCTCCGGTTCGGCCGCGGGCCCGTCAGCCGGGACTCCCGCGCCAGCACCGGCGCCGGCGCCGGCGGCCAGCGCGCAACCGGCAGCGAACGCGGTCGACCCGGCAGCGATCCAGGCGCTGAATAACATGGGCAAGTACCTGCAGTCACTCAAGGCGTTCGAGGTCGTCATCGACTTGTCTGGCGAGCGCGTGCTGGCCGACGGCCAGAAGCTGCAGCACACCGCGACGGCCGACCTCGATGTCGCGCGCCCGAACAAGCTGCGAGCCCAGATGCGCAGCGCGCGTTCCCAGCGTGAGCTGATTTACGACGGCACGACCGTGACGCTCTATACACCGGCGCAGAAGTCTTACTCCCAGGCACCATTCAAGGAGAACCTCGGTGCGCTTGCGGAGCGCCTGCGGGCGCGGTTCGGTGTCGAGATCCCGTCCGCCGACCTGTTCCTGTGGGGCACCGATGCCGCCCCGCTCGATAATATGCAGTCGGCCATGAACGCAGGTCAGGACATCATTGGCGGCGAGATCTGCGACCACTACGCGTTTCGCCAGGGCGAGATCGACTGGCAGATCTGGATTGCCGCCGGCGGCCGGCCGCTGCCGCGCAAGCTCGTCATCACCAATCGCGGCGACGAAGCGCGGCCGCAGTCGGTCACGCTCTACAAGTGGAACCTGAATCCGCGGCCCGGCAGCTCGGCCTTCGCCTTCAAGCCGCCGCCGGGAACCAAGCAGGCCGAGTTCGTCCCCCTCAAGTCCCGGTAAAGGAGCGACGCCATGAGACACGCATTCGGAAAGCGCTTCGCGGCGGGCACGGCCGTGCTGGTTCTGGCAACGGCGGGATGGACGCCGGCGGCTGAGGCAATCGGCGGCGGACGCGCCGCAGCTGCCCAAGCCGGCGGTGGTGGTGGTGCTCGTCAGGCAGGCGGCGGTGGCGGCGGCGCCAGGCAGGTGGACAACCAGCGCGCCGACGCACGGACCAACAACGTGCGCAGCACGAGCGTCAACAACGTCAATGCCAGCCGCAATGTCAATGTCAATTCAAACCGCAACGTCAACGTCAACGTCGAGTCACACGGCGGCTGCTGCGGCTGGGACAACGACTACCACCCCGTGGCGACGGCCGCCGCCGTTACCGCCACAGTCGCTGTGACTTCGGCGGTGATCGGCTCCATGGTGCGCACGGTGCCGCCGGGTTGCGTGCCGGTCAACTACGCGGGCATGGTCTACCAGCAGTGCGGAACCACGTGGTACCAGCCGCAGGGATCGCAATACGTGGTGGTGAATCCCCCGTATTGACAGGGGCCAGGGGCGAAGGTGCCGGCGCGCGGGTCGATGGCCTATGCCGAGACCAGCGCGCAAAAGCGCTCCAGGTCGATATTGCCGCCGCTGATCAGGATGCCCACGCGCTTGCCCCGGAGCGCGTCCTTGTCCTGCAAGGCCGCCGCCAGGCTCAGGCAGCCCGTGGGTTCGACGACCATCTTCATGCGCGAAGCATAGAACTTCATCGCCTCGATGAGTTGGGCATCGGACGCGGTCAGGATGTCGTCGACATCGCGCCGGATGATGGCGAACGTGTACTGGCCCAGATGCTGGGTCTGCGCACCATCCGCGATCGTCTTCGGGGTATCGATGTGGACGATCGAACCGCTGCGGAACGATTGCTGGCCGTCATTGCCCGCTTCGGGCTCCACGCCATAGAGTTTGCATTGCGGTGCCAGCGCGCGTGTCGCGAGCGCCATGCCCGACAGCAGGCCGCCGCCGCCGAGCGGGCAGAACAATGCGTCGAGCGCGCCGGTTTCCTCGAACAATTCCCGCGCCGCAGTGCCTTGTCCGGCCAGTACGTCCGGGTGGTCATACGGCGGAATCAGCGTGTATCCATGTTGCTCGGCCAGGCGGCGCCCGATCGCCTCGCGGTCTTCCGTGTAGCGGTCATAGATCACGACGTTGGCGCCATAGCCCTTGGTTGCCGCCACCTTTGCCGCGGGCGCGTCATGCGGCATCACGATCGTGGCGGGAATGCCCAGCAGCCCGGCCGACAGTGCGATGCCCTGCGCGTGGTTGCCCGACGAGAACGCCACCACGCCTGCGCGGCGTTGCTCCGGGCTGAACTTCGACAAGGCGTTGTAGGCGCCACGGAACTTGAAGGCGCCCATGCGCTGGAAGTTCTCGCACTTGATGAAGACCTCGGCACCAAGCATGTCGTTCAGGGTGCGCGAGGTATTGACCGGCGTGCGATGGGCGACGCCTTCGAGCCGCCTGGCGGCGGCCTCGACGTCTGCGTAGGTGGGGAGATCCAGTGTGGTCATGGGAGGGTCCGTTCAGCCAGTGGATGAAGGTCCGGGCTCGGTCCTGCAGGGCCGGCCCAGTCAAGTCGAACACTGTAATGTCTGTTCTTGCCGCATGCAAAGCTGGCCGTGCACATAGGTCTGCAACGACGCCAAGTAGCGCTTGCGCCGGTTTATGCTGGTTTATGCCGCGCATCGGCCTGCATGTGGCCATGCGGGAGCGGGGACGCCGATATCGCATGCTAGGATGAACCCTTCCGCAGCCGCCGCCCCATCGGCCATGACTACCCTTTACGCGACCCTCGGCGTCGAGTCCGACGCTACCCTGGACGAGATCAAGCGCGCCTACCGCCGTGCCGCCATGAAATGGCATCCCGACCGCAACCCTGGCCGCGAGGCCGAGGCGCATGCGGCATTCCAGGACATCCGCGACGCCTACGCCATCCTTTCCGACGACGAACAGCGACGCGTGTACGACGAGGTGTTCGAGCAGGAAATGCGCCGCTGGCAGGCCGAGCATGCGGAGCAGGAAGCGCAGGAGCAGGCGGCGCAACGCGAAGCCCAGCGCGCCGCGCAGGAGCACTACGAGAAAATGGTTGCCATCGCCATGCGCTTTGCCGACGACGGCCACAATCGCGACGTGCTCTTCGGCGTGCTGCTGGGCCAGGAGTGCGAGGCTGAACTCGCCGCGCGCATTGCGGACAGCGTATGGGCCTTGCAGGTATCGCGCAGGGCACACGCGCAGGCAGCGCAGGCGTCGGATGATGGCGTGCCAGAGGAGCCGGCGGAGCCACAGGCCGAAGACACCAGGCGCGCCAACCGTCACCCGGGCACGTTCGAGTCGTTCTGGCACGGCTTGTTCGGCATTCGTACCTAAGACCGGCCGGTCACCGGATCCGGAACGCTGTTCCGGACATTGCCCGCGCATTTCACCAGCCTTGTTCAAGGATGACCGATGGATATTGGAATCCTCCTCGCACACCCCTGGTTCGGTACATGGGCAGCGGCCGTGGCCGCCGTGTTCGTCGCGCTGATCGCGCATCGCCTCGGCGGCCTGGTACTGCTGCGCGTGACCCGGCCCGCGGCCGTGCTGCATGCGATCGTCAGGAAAGCCCGCGTGGCGTCGGGCGTCGTGTTGCCGCTGCTCGCCTTGCAGACCGTGTGGCAGGCGGCGCCGGACGCATTGCCCTGGATCGACAGCCTGCGCCACCTCAATGGCCTGCTGATAATCGCCGCGACGACATGGCTGGTGGCCCGGATCATCGCCGGCTTTGCGCAGGGCGTGATGGACCGGCACCCGGTCGACGTGGCCGACAACATGGGCGCGCGGCGTATTCATACGCAGACACGCGTGCTCTCGCGCATTGCGATGACGCTGGTCACGGTGATGGGCGCGGCCATGCTGCTGATGACGTTTCCCGGAGCGCGGCAGGTCGGGGCGAGCCTGCTTGCTTCGGCCGGCGTGGTCGGGCTGATCGCGGGCTTCGCGGCCAAGCCGGTGTTCAGCAATATGATCGCGAGGCTGCAGCTCGCGCTGACGCAGCCGATCCGGCTCGACGATGTGCTGATCGTCGAGGGCGAGTGGGGCCGCGTGGAGGAAATCACGGGGACCTACGTCGTGCTGCGGCTGTGGGACGAGCGCCGGCTCATTGTCCCGTTGCAGTACTTCATCGAGAAGCCGTTCCAGAACTGGACGCGCAACAGCGCGCAGATCATGGGCTCGGTCTTTTTCCACGTCGACTATGGCATGCCGCTGGCACCGCTGCGCAAGGAACTCGAGCGGGTGGTGCACGCCGCGCCGGAGTGGGATCGGCGGTTTTTCGACCTCGTCGTCTCCGATGCCACCGAGCGCACGATGCAGCTTCGCGTGCTGTGCACCGCTGCCTCGTCGGGGCTGGCGTGGGACCTGCGCTGCAGGATCCGCGAGGCGCTGATCGACTTCATGCAGCGGGAGTTCCCCCAGCACCTGCCGCGCCTGCGCTTCGAGCGCGATACCGAGGCCCAGGCCCAGGCCGGCATGCCGGCCGCGGTATTCAGCGAGGCCTGAGCGCCATGCGCCGATGGTTCATGGTTTGCGGCTGGCGTTGGCGGCTTTTGCCTTCCACTCCCGGAACACCGTGTCCAGGCATGAGGCGGACTGGCAGCCGTCGCGCTTCGCGCGGAATGCGGTGAGTTCCGCTTCAGTCAGTTGCCCGGCCTTGAGCAGGCGTTGCTGCTCCGCAAAGATGCGCTGGTAGCCCATCGAGAACAGCGCGGATTCGCAGATCAGGCGGTGCGACGGCATCTGGCTGGCCGGCGCCGCCGCAGGATCGCAGTCGATATCCGTGGCACGGGCATGGCCGGATAGCGCGAGACCGGCGGCAGTCAGGAGGGGCAGGGCGTGGCGGAGCGGGCGAGGCATGACAGGGACTTGGAAGCGGCCCGCTATGGTAAAGCCAGGACGGATGCAGTGAGAGCGGCGCGACGGCGGATTGAACCGTTGCGCCGGCACGGGCACGCGGTCCGGCTCAGGACGCCGCCACCACGCCGCAGGCAATCCGTCCGCCCGAATTGCCCGTCGGCTGCGTCTTGTAGTCGTCCGGATCCTTGTGCACGACCACGGCGCGCCCGATGACGCCATTCGGGCCGGTGCCCACGCTCAGGTCAGGCAGCAGGAAACTCGCGCGCGCATTGCCGTTCGCATCCGCCGTCAGGTTGTTCATGTCGCCGGCGTGGTGGTCGGGCATGTTCATCTGCCCGTGCGGCTTGCCGGCCGGGTTGAAGTGGCCGCCTGCGGTCATGGCGTCGGGTGCCGAGCAATCGCCCTTTTCATGCACGTGGAAGCCATGCGTGGTGTTGGGCGGCAAGCCGGTGACCGACGCCACCATCATCACGCCGCCGCTCTGCTGCGTGAAG
Source organism: Cupriavidus sp. 22TCCZM01-5 (assembly GCF_057798915.1). Classification (NCBI taxonomy): domain Bacteria; kingdom Pseudomonadati; phylum Pseudomonadota; class Betaproteobacteria; order Burkholderiales; family Burkholderiaceae; genus Cupriavidus; species Cupriavidus sp. 22TCCZM01-5. The sequence continues at coordinate 72,499 of NZ_JBYOJR010000033.1, read as the reverse complement.
GTGACCGTGCCGCCGGTGTTCGTGCCGCTCTTCGGCTCTAGCGTCGCGGTGGCCTTGGCCCCGCCGCTGGTGGTCCCCGTGCCGGCGCAGCCCGCCAGGGTCATCGCTACCGCTGCCGTGGCCGCCAGGCCGAAAAGTACGCGTTTCATCCGAACCCTCCCTTTGATGTTATTGCGGAAGAAACAACAGTATAGGATGCGACGCTTACGCAGGGGTGCTGACTGGGCTACTTGACTGGACAGGTCACGCGGCCATCTGCGAGACCGGGCCTTTCTGCGCCGCGGCGCCAAAATGGGGATGCCGCCCGAAAATGTCAGCGACCCAGTCGACGAAGACCCGGACCTTGGCCGACAGGTGGCGATTCTGCGGGTACATGGCTGAAATCGGCAGCGCTTTGGTTTGCCAGTCACTCATGACTTCGACCAGTCGCCCGCTGGCCACGTAGGGTTCCGCCATCGCGCGCGACAGGCAGGCGAGTCCGTGGCCGCCCAGCGCGCATTCCACGTAGATGTCACCGTCGTTGGTCGAGATGGCGGAGGGCAGCAGGATCTCGGCATGTTCGCGGCCCCGCGCGAGGTCCCATGGCCACTCGCGTCCGTTCCGGTTGGACAGGTAGTTCACGGCCTTGTGCTGGGCCAGGTCGGCCAGTTCGTGCGGCGTGCCGAAGCGGTTGAGGTAGATCGGCGACGCGAAAAACGCCAGCTTGAGCTCGCCGACGCGCCGCGCCACCATGGATTCGTCCACCTCGCCGACGCGCAGCACCACGTCCACCCCTTCCTGCAGCAGGTCGATCGGCTTGCCGTTGATGGTGAGGTCGAGCTTCAGTTCCGGATAGCTCGTGAAAAAATCGTGCAGGTTCGGGATCAGCGCGAGCCGCGCCAGTGCGGCCGTGGTGTCGACCGACAGGGTGCCCTTGGGAGAGTTGTTATGGCGCGTCAGTGACTGCTCGGCTTCTTCCACGTCGGCCAGGATGCGCACGCACCGTTCATAGTAGGCCGCGCCGTCGCTGGTCACGCTGATGCGCCGCGTGGTCCGGTGCAGCAGCTTGACGCCAAGATGGGTTTCCAGGTTCTGGATCAGGCGGGTGAGGGTGGCCTTGGGCAGGTCGAGCGAATCGGCGGCACGCGCGAAGCTGCCCATGTCGACCACCCGGGTGAAGGCCTGCATTGAGACGAGACGATCCATGATGAGCTTCCGACGAAGGTTTCCTGACTGCGCGCCGAACGGGCAACCGGACTGGCTGGTTGAGAGACTGAGGCCTGGAGGATGTGCCGGTCGGCCGCCGTTGCAGGCTTGCCGACCCGTGGACTGGGCGCTGGCCGGCTGCCCTTGGCAGGAGGTGCGCAGCCGCGAGAGCGGGAGTGAATCACATTTCCCAAGACCTTGTCATGCGTGGGGTCTCAGCAGGCCGATTATTCCAAACACGGAACAGTGCATTGGCTATCTCTCGCTTTATCCCATCGGCGTCAATCACCATAATCCGTTCCATCGCAACACATCATAGGCGCGCTGGCGATTTTCAGCACGCCGGACCGGTGCCCATGCCTCAGTCGACCAGCCAACGCTCTCCCGCCGCCCCGCCGGCCAATGGCAACGGGCAGGCACGCGTCGTGGAACACACGGTGGCAAGCGGCGGGCGCGAGATTTCGGTGTGCGTCTGCTATCCGCCCGGCTATCCGGCACCGGCCGCCGCGGGCGGTGCGCTGCTGCCCTGGCTGGTGTACCTGCACGCGGGCGGGTTCGTGGACGGCGGGCTCGAAAAGACGCGGCGACTGGTGCAGGCGCTGGCGGCATCGGTGCCCGCGGTGGTGGTGACGCCGGCGTATTCGCTGGCGCCGGACCACCCGTTCCCGGCGGCGCCCGAAGACGCGTACAGCACCGTGGAATGGGTTCTGCGCAACGCGCGCCGGCTGAAAGTCGACAAGACGCGCTTTGCGCTGGTCGGCGAAGAGGCCGGGGGCAACCTGGCGATCGCCCTGTCGCAGATGCTGCGCGACCGCTGCGCCGCGCAGCCGCGCGGGCAATGGCTGATCCGTCCGGTGACGGACCCGTGCCTGCAGCACGCGTCGTGCGCGGGCGCGGGCGGCGGCCAGGTGCCGCTGGAAACCCTGCAGCGGCTGGCCTGCAACTATCGCGAATACCTGCCGACGCCGGCCGCCAGCGTGCATCCGTATGCCGCACCGGCGCTGGCCTCGCGGCTGGCGGGGCTGCCAGCCACGCTGGTGCAGGTGGCTGAAGTGGATGCGCTGCGCGCGGAAGGCGAAGCCTTCGCGGGGCGCCTTGCCAAGGCCGGGGTGCCGGCCGAGGCCATGATCATGCCCGGCGCCTGTGGCGACGGCGTGGAAGAGACCCACGAGGATTGTCAGTCGTGGGTCGACGAAGGTGCGCGGTTCCTGCGGCGATGTCTGGCCGCGGCCGACGACACCTCAACCCGGCGCGAAAGCCGGCCCTGAAGTTGACCCGGAACGAGCCTGCCGGCTGAGGCCATCCGGGTAAAACCGCCAGCCGGTACTGATGCCGCCAAGACGGACTGCGCGGCATCCGGCAAACAGTCTTGCTGATCTGTCCGACATGGTCCGGACCGCATTTCGCGGCCCGGTGGGCGGCGTTCGCGCTTTTGCTTTCCCAGTTGAAGAAAACCCGCAACAGGAGTGAAGAAAAATGAGTATCCAGAATCGACGCACGTGGATCGCGATTGCCATCGTGATCGTCCTGGGCGCCGGCGTCGCCACCTCCATGCTGCGGCCGTGGCATGGCGGCGAGGCGCATGCCAAAACGCCGCCGCCGGCCCCGGCCATTGAAGTGGCGAGCGTGGTCGGCAAGACCATTACCGAGTGGGACGAGTTCTCGGGCCGCATCGAAGCGGTGGATCGCGTGGAAATCCGTCCGCGCGTGTCCGGCACGATCGAAACGGTGCATTTCCGCGAAGGCTCGATCGTGAAGAAGGGCGAACCGCTCTTCACGATCGACCCGCGTCCATATGCCGCCGAGGTAGCCCGCGCCGAAGCCGCGCTGGCCGCGGCGCAGGTGCGCGCCTCGCACGCGCAGACGGAAAAGGCCCGCGCCCAGCGCCTGCTCGACGACAACGCCATCTCGAAGCGCGAATTCGACGAGCGCATCAACGCGGCCAGCGAACTGTCGGCCGACGTGCGCGGGGCGCAGGCGGCACTGGAGGTGGCGAAGCTGAACCTGAGCTATACGCGCATCGTGGCGCCGGTCTCGGGCAAGGTGTCGCGCGCGGAGCTCACCGTGGGCAACCTCGTGGCCGCCGGCGCGGCGTCGCCGCCGCTGACCACGGTGGTGTCGGTCTCGCCGGTCTACGCCAGCTTCGAAGTGGATGAGCAAAGCTACCTGCGCTACACGGCGCCGGGCGCTGGCGGCGGCAAGGACGGCTTGCCGGTATTCCTGGGCCTGGCGAACGAAGACGGCAATCCGCATGAGGGCAAGATCCATTCGGTCGATAACCGGCTCGATACGCGCAGCGGCACCATCCGCGTGCGCGCCGTGTTCGACAACGCGGACGGGCGCCTGCTGCCGGGCCTGTATGCGAAGGTCAAACTCGGTGGCGGCGCGCCGCACGACGCCGTGCTGATCAACGACCGCGCCGTCGGCACCGACCAGGGCAAGAAGTTCGTGCTGGTGGTCGACCAGGCCAACAAGCTGACATATCGCGAGGTGGACCTCGGGCCGACCTATGAAGGACTGCGCGTGATCCGCAAGGGCCTGAAGCCGGGCGAGAGCATCGTCGTGAACGGCCTGCAGCGCGTGCGCCCCGGCGACACGGTGGCGCCGAAACCGGTGTCGATGGCGTTCCGCAGCGAGCTGGAGCCGCGGCCATCCGCGCCTGACCGCAAGCAGGCGTCCGCCGAGGCGCAAGGCAAGCCGGTGAGCTAAGCAGGCCCAGAAGCCCCGCCACAGACAGTCAATCGCATTTGCTTCCCCTGATGTGCATGGCGCCCGCCACGGCGGGCCGCCAGGGGGGCTTCTTGCCGAAAACAGGCCGAGAACCAAGATGAATCTCTCGAAATTCTTTATCGACCGTCCCATCTTCGCGGGCGTGTTGTCGGTGCTGATCTTCCTGATCGGCGCCATCTCGATGTTCAAGCTGCCGATTTCGGAGTACCCGGAAGTGGTGCCGCCGTCGGTGGTAGTGCGCGCGCAATTCCCGGGCGCCAATCCGAAGGTGATCGCCGAGACTGTGGCCACGCCGCTGGAAGAACAGATCAACGGGGTCGAGGACATGCTCTACATGAACTCGCAGGCCAACAGCGACGGCTCGCTCACGCTGACGGTGACGTTCAAGCTGGGCACCGACCCGGACAAGGCCCAGCAGCTCGTGCAGAACCGCGTGTCGCAGGCCGAGCCGCGCCTGCCCGAAGACGTGCGCCGCCTGGGCATCACCACCGTCAAGAGTTCGCCCGACCTGACCATGGTGGTCCACCTGGTCTCGCCGAACGACCGCTATGACATGACGTACCTGCGCAACTATGCGCTGATCAACGTGAAGGACCGCCTGGCGCGGATCCAGGGCGTGGGCCAGGTGCAGATGTTCGGTTCGGGCGATTACTCGATGCGGGTCTGGCTGAATCCGGACAAGATCGCCGAGCGCAACTTGTCGGCATCGGACGTGGTCAAGGCCATCCGCGAGCAGAACGTGCAGGTGGCGGCGGGTGTGATCGGCCAGTCGCCGTCGCTGCCGGGCACCGACCTGCAACTGTCGGTGAATGCGCAAGGCCGACTGCAGACCGTGGAGGAATTTGGCGACATCATCGTCAAGACTTCGCCCGATGGCGTTGTCACGTACCTGAAGGACATCGCGCGCATCGAACTCGGCGCGTCGGAATATGCGCTGCGTTCGCTGCTGGACAACAAGTCCGCCGTGGCACTGCCGATCTTCCAGTCGCCGGGTTCGAACGCCATCCAGATCTCGAACGACGTGCGCAAGACCATGGCCGAGCTCAAGCAGAACATGCCGGAAGGCGTGGACTACAGCATCGTCTATGACCCGACGCAGTTCGTGCGCCATAGCATCGAGGCCGTGGTCCATACGCTGTTCGAAGCCATCGCGCTGGTGGTGCTGGTGGTGATCCTGTTCCTGCAGACGTGGCGCGCATCGATCATCCCGCTGCTGGCGGTGCCGGTGTCGATCGTTGGCACGTTCGGGCTGATGCATGCGTTCGGTTTCTCGATCAACGCGCTGAGCCTGTTCGGGCTGGTGCTGGCGATCGGCATCGTGGTGGACGACGCGATCGTGGTGGTGGAGAACGTCGAGCGCAACATCGAGGAAGGGCTGTCGCCGAAGGAGGCCACCTACAAGGCCATGCGCGAAGTCAGCGGCCCGATCATCGCGATCGCGCTGACGCTGATCGCCGTGTTCGTGCCGCTCGCCTTCATGACCGGCCTGACCGGCCAGTTCTACAAGCAGTTCGCGCTGACCATCTCGATTTCGACGATCATCTCCGCCTTCAACTCGCTGACGCTGTCGCCGGCGCTGTCCGCGCTGCTGCTGCGCGGGCATGACGCGCCCAAGGACTGGCTCACGCGCGGCATGGACCGCGTGCTCGGCGGCTTCTTCGCGCGCTTCAACCGCTTCTTCGGCCGCAGCTCCGACAACTATGGCCGCGGCGTGAAGGGTGTGATCCGCCGCAAGGGGTCGGTGTTCGGCGTCTACGCGGTGATGCTGCTTGCCACCTGGGGCATCTTCCAGATGGTGCCGAAGGGCTTCGTGCCGGCGCAGGACAAGCAGTACCTGGTGAGCTTCGCCAAGCTGCCCGACGGCGCCACGCTGGACCGGACCGAGGACGTGATCCGCCGCATGTCGGAGATCGCGCTCAAGCATCCGGGCGTGGAATCGGCCGTGGCCTTCCCGGGCCTGTCGATCAATGGCTTCACCAACAGCCCGAGTGCCGGCATTGTGTTCGTCACGCTGGATCCGTTCGAGAAGCGCAAGGGCAAGGAGCTGTCCGGCGGTGCGATCGCCGCGGACCTGAACAAGCAGTACGGGTCGATCCAGGATGCCTTCATCGCGGTGTTCCCGCCGCCGCCGGTACAGGGCCTGGGAACGATCGGCGGCTTCAAGATGATGATCGAGGACCGCGCCGCGCTCGGCTATGACGCGCTGTTCGACGCCACCAATGCCTTCATGGCCAAGGCGCGCGCCACGCCCGAGCTGGCCGGCATCTTCAGCAACTACCAGGTGAACGTGCCGCAGCTCGACGTGCAGCTCGACCGCACCAAGGCCAAGCAGCTCGGCGTCCCGGTGACAGACGTGTTCGATACCCTGCAGACCTATCTTGGCTCGTCCTACGTGAACGACTTCAACAAGTTCGGCCGTACGTACCAGGTCAAGGTGCAGGCCGACGCGCAGTTCCGCCAGCATGCCGAGGACATCCTGCAGCTCAAGGCGCGCAGCGCCAGCGGCGAAATGGTGCCGTTGTCATCGATGGTGAAGGTCAGGCAGAGCTTCGGTCCGGACAGCGTGAGCCGCTACAACGGTTTCACTGCTGCCGACATGAACGGTGGCCCGGCCCCGGGCTTCTCGTCGGGCCAGGCCCAGGCCTCCGCCGAGCGGATTGCCGCGGAAACGCTGCCAAAGGGCATCGGCTTCGAATGGACCGAGCTGACCTACCAGGACATCCTGGCCGGCAACGCGGGCGTGTGGATCTTCCCGCTGTGCGTGCTGCTCGTGTTCCTGGTGCTGGCCGCGCAGTATGAAAGCCTGACGCTGCCGCTGGCCGTGATCCTGATCGTGCCGATGAGCCTGCTGGCCGCCATGACCGGCGTGTGGCTCACGCGTGGGGACAACAACATCTTCACGCAGATCGGCTTCATCGTGCTGGTCGGCTTGTCGGCGAAGAACGCGATCCTGATCGTGGAGTTCGCCCGCGAGCTGGAACACCACGGCCGCACGGTGGTGCAGGCAGCGATCGAAGCCAGCCGCCTGCGCCTGCGCCCGATCCTGATGACCTCGTTCGCTTTCATCATGGGCGTGGTGCCGCTGGTGGTGTCGACCGGCGCCGGTGCGGAAATGCGCCATGCGATGGGCGTGGCCGTGTTCGCCGGGATGCTCGGCGTGACCTTCTTCGGGCTGTTCCTGACGCCGGTGTTCTATGTGGCGCTGCGCCTGCTGGCCACGCGCAAGCAGCGCCGCGAGGCCCTGGCAAACGATGCATCGGCCTCGCGCGCCGTGCCGTCCGCAGAGTGATGGTGACCAAGATGAATAACGTGATGACGCAATACCTGCCGAGGCTTGCCACGCTGGCTGCCGCGCTGGTGCTCGCCGGCTGCTCGCTGGCACCGGTCTACAAGGTGCCCGAGACGCCCACCGCAGCGACCTTCAAGGAGGCCGATGCCGCTGCCGCGGAAGGCGCGCAATGGAAGACCGCCGCGCCGGCCGAAGGCCAGCATCGCGGCGACTGGTGGAAGATCTTCGGCGATGCCGAGCTGGACCGGCTGATCGACGCGGCCAACACCTATAACCAGGATCTCGCCGCCGCGGCGGCGCGGCTGAAGCAGGCGCGCGCGCTCACCGGCGCCACTGAAGCCGACCTGTATCCGCAACTGAGCGTCGGCCTGGACCCGACGCGTTCGCAGCCGTCGGCCGCGTCGCAGGGTTTGCCGGACGGCACGCGCGTGGCGCCGCAGACCGTGCTCAGGGCACGTGCGTTTGCCAGCTACGAGCTCGACCTGTTCGGCCGCGTGGCCAACAGCGTGAATGCCGCGCGCGCCGAAGAGAAGGGTGCCGAGGGCCTGTACCGCTCGGTGCAACTGGCGCTGCAGGCCGACACCGCGCAAGCGTACTTTGCGCTGCGTACGCTGGATAGCGACCGCGAGCTGCTTCAGGCGACAATCAAGCTGCGCGAGGATGCGCTGACGCTGCTGCGCAAGCGTTATGAGGCCGGTGAGACCACCGATCTCGATCCGGCCCGCGCGGAAGCCGAGCTGGGCACGGCGCGCGCCGATCTGGCTGCTACCGAGCGCCGTCGCGCCAACCAGGAGCACGCGCTTGCCGTATTGACCGGTGTGTCACCGTCGCAGTTCGGACTGGAAGCGAAGTCGCTGAGCACCACGCCGGTGGCTGTGCCGGCCGGCTTGCCGTCCGAGCTGCTCGAGCGCCGTCCCGATATCGCTGCCGCCGAACGCCAGATGGCGGCGGCCAATGCCCGGATCGGCGTCGCGAAGGCGGCCTTCTTCCCGCGTATTTCGCTGTCGGCGCTGTTCGGCTTCGAGTCGTCGGATCTATCGAACCTGTTCAAGTGGTCATCGCGCACGTGGGCGCTCGGACCACTGGTGGGTTCGACGATTGCGCAGACCGTGTTCGACGGCGGGCGCAACAGCTCGAACCTGGCAGGCGCCCGTGCCGCGCACGAGGAGAGCGTGGCGAGCTACCGGCAGACCGTGCTGGTGGCGTTCCGCGAAGTCGAGGACAGCCTGGCCGACGTGCGCTGGCTCAGCCAGCAAGCCACGGCGCTGGACCGCGCGCTGGCCGGTGCGAAGCGCGCCCAGCGCACTTCCCGCAGCCGCTATGACGCGGGAGCAGTGGACTACCTGACCGTGATCGACGCGGACCGCACGGTGCTGCAATCGCAACGCGATGCCAACGTGGTGGCGGGCTTGCGGGCCGCGGCGACGGTGGCGCTGGTGCGCAGCCTTGGCGGAGGATGGGGGCCGGCGCCGGAAGCGGTGGCGACCGTGCCGGCAGCTTCGCTGGCTTCCGCGCCCTAGGGCTGCGGCAGGTGGGGGCGGCTGGCGGGAGTGGCGCGATGCAAACGGTTCGCTACACTGAAGGCATTGCGCCACGCACCCGGACCTGCGCGGGCCCCCGCCTCCATGCCCCGACACACGACGCTGTTCTGGATTCTGATTGCAGCGGCCACAGGCGCCGCGGCCTTGTTCGTGCCGCTGCCCTGGACCGACACCACGCGCATCGACAATGAGGTGGTGATTGCCCGGCCGCCGGCCGCAGTGTTCGACTACGTGTCCACACCCGGTAACTGGCCGGCCTGGCACCCGTCGTCGCTGGGCGTGGCGGGTGCCACGGATCACTCGCTGCAACCCGGCGAGCGCGTGACCGAGACGTTCGTGGTCGCGGGGCGCAGCGGCGTTGTGGTGTGGACCGTGACGAAGAGCGAACCACCGCGGACGTGGATGATCGAAGGGGAGATCGAGGGACGCAAGGCCGGTACCGTGACCTACACGCTGACACCGGCGCTGACGCCATCGCTCACGCCGCGCGAGGAGAGCACGCGCTTCGAGCGGGTTTTCAGCTACCAGTCGCCCACCTTGCTGTTTGTCCTGCTGAACCGCCTGGTGCTGCGCCCGCGCATCGAGGCGGAATCGGCGGAAGCCGTCAGGCGCCTCAAGGCGAAGCTCGAGGCCCCGCGCTGAGGCGGGGCGGCGTCGCTTGCGCGGCGACATGATCCGCACTAAGTTGGAATTACCATCCGACGGCGGCCAGCCCGGCTGTAGTCTTCTGGGATCACATGACCTATCCCATGGCCCGGCGTCCTTTCCGCAGGCTGCACTGGCTGCTGGCCGGCGCAGCGGTGCTGGCCCTTGCGTCACAGTCACAGACGAGGCCGCACATGCCGCTTGCCCTGACATCCTCCGCATTCGCCCATGGCGATGAAATCCCGGCCCGCTTCACATGCGAGGGCGCAGATGCTTCGCCGCCGCTGGCATGGTCTGGCATGCCGGCCGGTACGGCCAGCCTTGCCCTGATAGTCGACGATCCGGACGCGCCGGACCCGGCCGCGCCACGCCAGACCTGGGTGCACTGGGTCCTGTACAACCTGCCGCCGCAGGCAAGCGCACTGGCCCAGGGCGTGCGGCGCGAAGAACTGCCGCCCGGTGCCCGCGAAGGGCTCAATGACTGGCACCGGACCGGCTATGGCGGCCCGTGCCCCCCGATCGGGCGCCATCGCTACTTCCTCAAGCTGTATGCGCTCGACGTGGCATTGCCGGACCTGGGCATGCCCGACAAGGCGGCACTGGAGCGCGCCATGCAGGGGCATATCCTGGCGCAGGCCGAACTGCTCGGTACTTACCGGAAGCACGCGCACTGAGCGGGAACGCGGAAAGCCCGAATGAGAACCCTCCAACTTCTTCCGATACATGCCAGTCAGCGTCAGCTGCGGGCAGTGAGCCTGGGACTGCTGGCGGCGCTGGCCTTGTGCGCGGCCAGTCCGTTGCAGGCCCAGCCGCAGGAAACCGGATCGATCACTGTGGCGGGCTCCGCCCATGTGCGCGGGCCGGTGGTGGTGCACGGCAGGTTGATCGTCGCCGGGCGCGTGCATGCGCGCGGGCCGCTCACGGCCGCATTCTTCTCCGGACCCGCCGTGGCCCGAGGCGTGCCCTATGCAGCTGGCTACCTCAAGGTCTTCAATGGACCGCTGACCGTGCATGGCACCATGGTGGTCAACGGCGATCTCACTGCCGACGGGCCCATTACCGTCGACGGTCCACTGGAAGCGAGCGGCGGCATTGAGGCCGACGGCCCGATGCAGGAGCGCGAGTACACGCGCTGACGACGTGGCGTTGCCATTGACGGTGGTGCGCGGGGGCGGCCCATATTGCACAATATGGGCCTCGGATCACAACCCCCGGAGCCCGTTCATGGCGAAGCAGCAGGTATTCGGCCTGAGGACCATTGCGCTGTTCGAAGCCGCCAAAGGCGCGCTGGTTATCGTGGCCGGCCTGGGGCTGGTGGCTTTCCTGCATCGTGATGCGCAGGCGCTTGCCGAAGCCATCATCATGCGCCTGCACATCAACCCGGCCAGCCGCTATCCCACTATCTTCCTGTCCCTGCTGGCACACCCGAGCGACGCGCGCCTCTGGGCCATCGGCGGTTCCGCCGCGGTGTACGCCCTGATGCGCTTTGCCGAAGCCTGGGGACTGTGGCACCGGCTGGCATGGGGCAACTGGCTTGGGGTGTTTTCCGGAGGCATCTACCTGCCGTTGGAACTCTATGAAGCGCTGGCGCACCCGAGCTGGATGCACGCAAGCCTCGCCGTGGCGAACGTGCTCGTGGTGCTGTACCTGATCAAAGGGCTGGCACGCCACGAGGTCCGCGCCTGATCGCGCGAGGGGGGAGCCTGGCGGGTTTCAGATAAAAGACGCGGGCTGCCGGAGAAGCCCGCGTGTTTCCTTGCCGAAGCCCGTGCCGCGCGGATTGCGGAGGGCGGCGCATCATTGGCTGGGCGATTACCGTGCCTTCCGGCGCCGGGCTGTCGGCATGGCAAGCGTTGCGCCTGCGGCGAGCAAAATGGCCAGCAGTGCGACGGTCCCTACGACGCCACCACCGCCGTCGGGCTCGGTCACCGCATTGCCGCCCCCGGGATGGGCGGGCGCGGCGTCCGGCACGGGCTCGCGCCAGGACAGGTCGACCAACACCGGATCATGGTCCGAGGCGCGCCAGGCATTCGGCGCGTAGTAGCGCTGCTGCTGGGCCGCGCTGCGATAGGCCTGCGCGTAGCCAAAGGCTGAAGGTTCGTCGGCGTTGGCATGCCAGATGCTGACAGCCCGGACACGCGTGGCGAGAGCGGCATCGGCCAGGGCGTAGTCAAGGTAGCCAGCCTGCCCGTCGAAGACATAGGTGTACGCGTCGCGTCCGGCCAGCCTTGCGATCATGTCCGCATAGCCCTCGCGTGCCAGCAGGCTGACCGGGTCTTCGCCGGCATAGCTGTTGAGGTCTCCGATCACCAGCGTGCCTGCGCCCGCGGGGCCGGCCGGCAAGGTCTTGAGCCACTCGGCCAGCGCCCGCGCTGCCTGCAACCGGGTCGCGTTCCAGCAACCCTGGCCGTCGCCCTGGTCCCGGTCGGGCCCTTCGGCATCGGTGCAGCTCTTGGACTTGAAGTGGTTGACCACGACAGTGAAGGCATTCGAGGGATTGCCAACAGGCGCGAACACCTGTGCGAGCGGCTGCCGGCTGCGCGCCTCGAGCACCGTCGTCACGGGCGCGCCAATCGGCCTCACGATCCGCTGGTTGTAGAGCAGCGCGACGGCAATGGCGTCCAGGCCAAGCCTTGGCGTGCCGGGCTCGACCGCGCGCCAGTCCGGTCCGAGCAGGGCCGCCAGGCGCTGCACGGCACTGCGCGGACCAAAGCCGTTGTTCTCCACCTCCATGAGGCCGATCACGTCCGCGTCAAGCGCGCGCAGTGCCGCGAGCAGCTTGGCTTCCTGCCGCGCGAACTCGGCAGGGCTCTTGGCGCCACGGTTGTCGGGGGCGTCGAAGCCGCTGCCCTGGCCGTTGCCGTTGAAGTAGTTGAGCACGTTGAATGCGGCTACGCGCATGTCGGTGCCCGTAGCGCGGACGGGGGCAGGCTGGCGAGGATTGGCGGCGGTGAACCGGGGAGGTGCGGCACCGGGCACGGGCTGCACGCGCCAGCTGCCATAGCGCTTTTCCTGCACGCCGCGCAGGCCGGTCACGGTGTCGCCGGCGCGCACCGGGTTTGCGGTGCTCAGGGCGGGAGCGGGGTAGGGAACTACCGCCGGGTTCTGGTGGCTTGAACCATCGTCCAGTACCAGCCGGTTCAGCGCGTTCTCGGCCGCAGCCCGCGCAGCCTCTTCGCGTGGCGCGGCGACGGCAGTAGGCGTGCGCAACCGGCCGAGCCCGAGCAGCAGGCTGCCGTAGCGGCCCAGTTCATGCGTGTCGTTGACCGTCAGGGTCTGAGGCAGGGTGACGAGCATGCCTTCGTGTGCCCTCAGTGCCATCTCGCTGGGAAAGGGCAGCACAAGACTGGCCGCAGTGACGGAGCGCCCCGTCGCGCAGAGCGAGGGCATGCCCGACAAGGCCAGCTGGGTCTGGCCGTAGCGCTCCTCCACCGTGCCGGCCAGCCGCAGCAGGTCGCCGGTACGTGCGGCGTAGCGCGGCGCGTAGACGAACAAGCCCTCGGATACGCCCGGCCGGTGCTGCCGTTTGTCGTCGCCCTGCTGGATGAAAAAGCCCATGAAGCCGTCGGGGCCGCTGTAGTCGGCCGTGACCACGGCCTCGATCTCCACGGGCTTGCCCACGAACGGCGAAACGGCCGCCGCGCCTTGCACATCGGCAATCAGCGTCGACGGTGACCCGCACGCCGCGGTGGCCGCAAGGGCGAGGGTGGTGTGGCCGGCGAGCAGCAGTCCGGCGGTCAGGGCATTCAGCGGCTTCATTGGCATGGCGGTTCATGATGGCTTCAACAGAAGCTGCGATGCTACGGTGCACGAGTCACGAAAGGATTGCGGCCACGCGATCCACCCGCGTGATCGTGCTAAGGTAATGTCATCCGCCGGCACGTGCCGGCAGCCACCCAACCAGATACAGGGACATCATGATCAAGGAAATCGCGCAAATCACCGTCAAGCCTGGCAGTGAAGGCCAGTTCGAGCAGGGCGTCGCCAAGGCCAAACCGCTGTTCCTGCGTTCGCGCGGGTGTCACGGCGTGCAGCTGTTCCGCTCGATCGAGCAGCCGCAGCAATACACGCTAGTAGTCGAGTGGGAAACGGTCGAAGACCACATGGTGCATTTCCGCGAAGCGCCGGAATTCCAGGAGTGGCGCGCGCTGGTCAGCGACTGCTTCGCGGCTGCGCCGCAGGTCGGCCACGTGTCCAAGGTACTCTGAGCCAAACCAGATGTCGGCACCTCAGGAACGGCCCCGCCATTTCTCCATGCTGCGCGAGCTGCAGCTTGCGGATGTGTTCACGCTGGGCAATGCGGCCTGCGGGATGGCGTCGGTGTTCTTCGCCATGTTCTACGTGGCCACGCCGACGCCGGCGCATTTCTTCACGGCGGCCGCGCTGGCGCCGCTGGCATTCATCTTCGACGTGCTCGACGGGCGCATCGCGCGCTGGCGGCACCAGCATTCGGCGCTTGGGCGCGAGCTGGATTCGCTGGCCGACATCATCTCCTTCGGCGTCGGCCCGGCCACGCTGGCGTTTGCCGCCGGCATGCGCGGCGGCTGGGACCTGGCGGTGCTGATTGTCTTTGTCTGCTGCGGCGTCAGCCGGCTCGCGCGTTTCAACGTCACCGCGGAGACGCTGTCGGCCGGCAGCGGCAAGGTGAAGTATTTCGAGGGCACGCCCATCCCCACGAGCGTGCTGCTGACCGGCGTGCTGGCCTGGTGCGCCGCGCAGGACCGCATCGGCGCGGCGCTGCCCGGCGGCGCATGGACGATCGGGCCGGCCGAGCTGCATCCGCTAGTGCTGCTGTTCGCGCTGTCCGGCTCGCTGATGGTCAGCAAGACACTGAGGATTCCGAAGTTCTGAGCGCGTGGCGAGCTCTCAGCCGTTTGCCGGTTGCACCGCGGCGGCGTTGCCCGACGTCGCGGCACGCCTGACGAACAGCGCCAGCAGAGCCGCCGCGAAGCACGCCGCGCCCGCGGCATACAAGGCGGGCGTGTAGGTCAGCAGCAGCGTACGGCTCAGGCCAGCGCCGAACGCCGCCGTGGCCGCGCCGATCTGGTGGGCGGCAAAGATCCAGCCGAACACCATCGGCGCGCGGTCGCGGCCGAACGCGGTGGCGGCCAGCTTGACCGTGGGCGGTACGGTGGCAATCCAGTCCAGGCCGTAGAACATCGCGAAGATCGACAGACCGTACAGGGTGAAGGTGGAATGGGGCAGCCAGAACAGCGACAGGCCGCGCAGCCCGTAGTACCAGAACAGCAGCTTGCGGCTGTCATAGCGGTCCGACAGCCAGCCGGACAGGATGGTGCCGACGAAGTCGAACGCGCCCATCATGGCCAGCGCCGAGGCGGCCGGCACAGGGCCCATGCCGAAGTCCCCGCAGAGCGCGATGAAGTGGGTCTGGATCAGACCGTTGGTGGACAGGCCGCAGATGAAAAAGGTACCGGCCAGCACCCAGAAGGCCTGGTTGCGCATGGCGTCGCGCAGCACGACGAAGGGGCCGCGCAGTGTCAGGGGAGCGGGTGGCGGGGCCGCAGCCACCGGGACCGCGGCAGGGACCTCGCCGAATGCGGCCAGGCCGACGTCGGCGGGGCGGTTGCGCATCAGCGCGAACACCAGCACGGCCAGTACCGCGCATCCAGCCAGCACCGGCAGCACGGCCACGCGCCAGCCCATGTGTTCGATCAGCCAGGCTGCCGCCGGCAGGAAGGCGAGCTGGCCGGTGGCCGAACTGGCGGTGAGCAGCCCGATCACCAGCCCGCGCCGCGCGCTGAACCAGCGGTTGGCCACGACGGCGGCCAGCACCAGCGCGGTCATGCCGGAGCCGATGCCGAGCATCACGCCCCATGCCAGGAACAGCTGCCACAACTCCGTGACGACCGTGGCCAGCGCCATGCCGCCGGCAATCAGCGCCAGGGCGGCGCACACCACGTTGCGCACGCCGAAGCGCTCCATCAGGAGCGCCGAGAACGGCGCCATCAATCCGAACAGCGCGAAACGGAACGCCAGGATCGAGGAAATCTGGTCAGTGTTCCATCCCATCTCGCTGCTCAGCGGCTTGAGGAAGGCGCCGGGCAGGCCGAGTGCCGCCGACGTGGTGAGCATGACGAGAAAGGTGACGGTGGCGACGAGCCACGCATAGTGGATGCCGCGCCGGTCGAGCCGGCTGGAAATCGCTTGGGCGAACATGGGTCTCTCTGTCGGGGCGCTTGCGAGCGCGGGGATGAGCCAGGGCATGCGTGTCCCGGTGGGGCACGCAGAGCGGTAAATCAGGGCGTTTCGGAATTGTGGCGGGTTAGCCGGAAGACGTTCCGAGCAGCCGTTCGCGCACGGCGTCCAGGATGCCGTCGGACATGGTGTCGCCTTCGATGGCACGTGCCAGCGTAACTGCGCCTACCAGCATCGCCATGCGGATCAGGGCTTCCTTGTGGCGCGTCTCGGCGCTGTCACTGGCCACGGTCGTTTCCATATCCCGGACCAGCGACCGGAAGCCTTCCAGGTAAGCGAGCCGTACCGGCTTGTCGGCCGGCTCGCGCGCCACGTCGCTGGCAAGTGCCACCGCCACGCAGCCGTCGCCGGGGTTGGCGCAATGCGCCCGCGTGAGATAGGGCTCGACCAGGTTGGCCAGCATGGCTTGCGGGTCGCCCGCCGCGCGATCGATGCGGCGTTCCCAGCGTGCCGCCGCCTCGTCGAATGCGTGCGTGCAGGCCTGCGCCGCGAGTGCGTCCTTCGAGGCGAAGTGCCCATAGAAGCCGCCGTGCGTCAGCCCGGCGCCAGCCATCAGCTCGGCCACGCTGACGCCATTCAGTCCGCGTTCGCGGAACAGGCGCGACGACGCCTGTTCGATGGCTTCCCGATTCTTGTCGGCTTGTTCCCGTGATGCACGCGCCATCTGAAGGCTCCTTCGGAAATTGATCCTTGACGAATTTTAGATGATGGCCATAATTTGTTCAATAAATGTTGTTCGTCATTTAAGCGGCGTGCCGGTCGGTCACGCCTTCCTTGTGTCCTCCAATCGACAGGAGTCCCTGTAATGCAGAACCTCTTTGACCTTTCGGGCCGCGTGGCCGTCGTGACCGGCTCTACCAAGGGCATGGGCCTTGAGATGGCGCGTGCGCTCGGACATGCCGGCGCCGCTGTCGTGGTTTCCGGCCGTGACAGCGATGTCGCACAGACCGTTGCCGCGCAGCTGGAGAGCGAGGGGATACGCGCCCGGGGCATTGCCTGCGACATCGCCGACCTGGCCAGCGTGCGCGCATTCGCGGAACAAGCGCTGGCGGCGTTTGGCCGGGTAGATGCCCTGGTGCTGAATGCGGCGGCGGACGGTGCGGTGGGATCGTTGCTGAGCCAGGGTCCGGAAGTGTTCGACGCGGCCATGGCCGGCAATGTGCGCGGCAACCTGTTGCTGGTCAACGCGCTGACGCCGCAAATGGTGGCGCGGCGCGATGGCTCGATCACCTTCATGTCGAGCATCGCGGCCAAGCGCGGCTCCGCATACCTGGGCATGTACAGCATCACCAAGGCTGCCGTGGATCAGGCGGTGCGCAGCCTGGCACTCGAACTGGGAGCGAGCGGCGTGAACGTCAACGCCATCAACCCCGGCCCGGTACGGACGGAGTTCTCGCGCGAGGCATTGTGGGGCGACCCGGACCGCGAGGCGCAACTGGCCGCGCGCAATCCGATGCGGCGCATCGGCGAAGCGGGCGACGTAGCTGGCCTGGCGTTGCTGCTGGCCTCGGCCGCCGGGCGCTTCATCAACGGGCAGAGCATCAGCGTGGACGGCGGTCTGTCGGTTGCCTGAGCGGCAGAGGGAATGGCTTCAAATGTGCATACATATGAAGCCGTCTTCAGCGCGTTGAAGGAATTTCCCGTATCGTCTCGGTTGAACCGTGCCGGGCCATGATCCGGCCGCAACCGCGCGATCCCCGTGTCCAGTCCCGCTCCGATCCAATCCGTCTCACAGCCGGCGTCCGCCGCCGTTGCCTCGCATACCATGACGTCGCGCGAGCGCCGCGGCATGGCAGCCATCATGATCGCCGTGGCGCTGGCCACGCTGGACACGGCGATCGCCAACACCGCCTTGCCTTCGATTGCCGCGGACCTGCATGCGACGCCTGCGGCGTCGGTCTGGGTGATCAATGCCTACCAGCTCGCGATGGTGGCCACGCTGCTGCCGTTCGCGGCACTGGGCGGCATCCTTGGGCACCGGCGCGTCTATATCGGCGGCGTGACGGTGTTCATCGCCGCCTCGGTGGTGTGCGCGCTGGCGTGGTCGCTGCCGTCGCTGGCGGCGGCGCGGCTGCTGCAGGGTATCGGGGCCAGCGCCATCATGAGCGTCAATACGGCGCTGATCAGTACGATCTTTCCGATTCACCGACTCGGCCGCGGTGTCGGGCTGAATGCACTGGTGGTCGGCGTCTCGTTCGCACTGGGGCCGACCGTGGCTTCGGTAATCCTGTCTTTCGGCTCGTGGCCATGGCTGTTTGCCGTCAATCTTCCGATCGGCCTGCTCGCGCTCGGTATCGCGCGCGGGTCCCTGCCGCAGACGCCGCGCAGCCAGCACGCGTTCGACCGCGTGGCCGCGCTGCTGAACGTGGTGGCGTTTGCCGCGCTGATCTTCGCGCTGGGCGAAGGCGCGCAGCGCGCGCCGCTGGCGGAGTCCCTGGCCGCGGCGGGCATCTTCGTGGTGGCGTTCGGCCTGCTGCTGTGGCGTGAGCGCGGCCACCCTGCGCCGATGCTGCCGGTGGACCTGTTCCGCCGCCCGATGTTCGCGCTCTCGACCCTGACGGCGGTCTGCTCGTTTGCGGCGCAGGGTTTGGCCTTTGTCTCGCTGCCGTTTTATTTCCAGCACGTGCTCGGCCGAGGCCAGGTGGAGACGGGATTCCTGCTGACGCCGTGGTCCGTGGTGGTGGCGCTGATGGGGCCTGTTGCCGGACGCCTGTCCGACCGTTATCCGCCGGGCCTGCTCGGCGGCGTTGGGCTGGCCGTGATGAGCGCAGGCATGGCGTCGCTGGCCCTGATGCCGGCCAACCCCAGCGCGCTGGAGATCGGCATCCGGATGTGCATCTGCGGCGCCGGTTTCGGCTTCTTCCAGTCGCCGAACCTGAAGGCGCTGATGGCCAGTGCCCCTCGCGAGCGCAGCGGCGGGGCCAGTGGCGTGATCGCGACGGCGCGGCTGCTGGGACAGTCCACTGGCGCGGCGCTCGTGGCGCTCAGTTTCGGCCTGGCGGGTGACCATGGCCCCGGGCTGGCGCTGGCCCTGGGCGCGGGGTTTGCCGGTGTCGCCGCCGTGGCCAGCGGCTTGCGCCTGGTGATGCCCGCTGTCAAGCATTGAACATTTCATGTCGCTGACCAAGCCGTGGCGCGGCGGCGACAAGCGGGAAGTTGGGCCTCGGCCTAGAATCCCGCAATCCACCGTAAGCATCCGGCTATGCGGCGCGTCCTGATCCGAAACACAAGGGTTTCCCCATGAGCCATCTGTTCGATCCTCTCGATATCGGCAAGCTGACCCTGTCCAACCGCATCATCATTGCGCCGATGTGCCAGTATTCGGCGCAGGACGGCAATGCGGGCGACTGGCACATGATCCACCTCGGTTCGCTGGCGTTGTCCGGTGCGGGCATGCTGATCCTCGAAGCCACCGCGGTCTCGCCGGAAGGCCGTATCACCGCGGGAGATCTGGGCCTCTATGACGACGGCAACGAGGCTGCATTGGGCCGTGTTCTGCGTGCCATCCGCGCGCACTCGCCCATTGCCGTGGCCATACAGCTCGCGCACGCCGGGCGCAAGGCGTCCAGCCAGGCGCCGTGGGATGGCGGCAAGCAGGTCCGTCCCGGCGCGCCTGGCGGCTGGCAGGCCGTGGCGCCGTCGCCTGTGCCGCACGCTGACGACGAAGTGCCGCCGACCGCGCTGGACCGCGCAGGCATGGATAAGGTCCGCGATGATTTCGTCGCGGCCGCGGTGCGCGCGGTAAGGCTCGGCATCCAGGGCATCGAGATCCATGGCGCGCACGGCTACCTGCTGCACCAGTTCCTGTCGCCGCTGGCGAATCATCGCGATGACAAATACGGCGGCAGCCTGGAAAACCGCATGCGTTTCCCGATCGAGGTCTTTGACGCCGTGCGTGCAGCCGTGCCCGCGGACTGCCCGGTGTGGATGCGCATCTCGGCCACGGACTGGGTGCCGGGCGGCTGGGATATCGACGGCACGGTGGCGTTGTCGCAGGCGCTCAAGGTGCGGGGCTGTGCCGCGATCCATGTGACCACGGGTGGCGTCTCGCCGGCGCAGGCGATCAAGCTCGGGCCAGGCTACCAGGTGCCCTACGCACAGCGCGTCAAGGCCGAAGTAGGCCTGCCGACCATCGCCGTAGGCCTGATTACCGAACCGGAGCAGGCTGAAGCCATCATCACCGGCAACGAGGCCGATGCGGTGTCGCTGGCGCGCGCCATGCTGTACAACCCGCGCTGGCCCTGGCATGCCGCGGCGAAGCTGGGGGCAAGCGTGGCGGCGCCGAAGCAATACTGGCGTTCGCAGCCGCGCGAACTGAAGGACCTGTTCTCGGACGCGAGCTTCGGCCAGCGTTGAGCCGTTCCCATCCGAAGCCGAAGGAGGATGCTGCATGAAACCACGTGTCACCCTGATTACGCTGGGCGTTGACGATCTGCAGCGGTCCCTGCGCTTTTACCGCGAAGGGCTGGGCCTGACGACCGAGGGCATCGTCGGCGAGCAGTTCGAGCATGGCGCGGTGGCCTTCTTCGACTTGCAGCCCGGCCTCAAGCTGGCCATCTGGCCACGGGCCAGCCTCGCGCACGACAGTGGTCTGCCGCTCTCCGTGCGCGCGGCGCCCGGATGTTCCCTGGCGCATAACGTCAGCAGCCAGGCCGAGGCTGACGCGGTCATGCAGCAGGCTGCCGCCGCCGGCGCCACCATCGTCAAGCCTGCGCAGCCGACCTTCTGGGGTGGCTACGCGGGCTACTTTTCCGATCCGGATGGGCATCTGTGGGAGGTCGCCTGGAACCCGCAGATGCTCCCCGCCGATTGAAGGCAGCCGTAAGTGCCGGGCAGGGTACAAGACTGCCGCGCGCACTATAGTAGTAGCTGACCTACGTGGCCATCGACGGAGGGAAGGGACGATGGAGGCAGGCAAGACATCGCTTGAGCGGGCGCGCCGTTTTGCCACCCTGGCACTGGCCGCAACCGTGTTCATGGGCCTGGCGCCGGTGTCGCGGGCACAGCTGGGTGACGTGCTGAAGAACCCCATGGGAGGCGGGGGCGCCGCGGAGAGCGCGGCAGCGCGTGGCGGAATGGGCGGCGGTCTTTCGCTGCAGTCGCTTTCCTCGGGCAGCGTGGGCAATGTCGCTGGCTTGCTGGACTTCTGCATCAAGAACAACTATCTCGGTGCGAGCGGGGCGGCGTCGGTCAAGGACAAGCTGATGGACAAACTCGGCGGGCCGTCCCAGGCCTCGACGGACACCGGTTTTACAAGCGGCGCACGGGGCATCCTGCAGGATAGCCACGGCAAGACACTGGACCTCAGTGGCAGCGGCCTGAAGGCAAGGGCCACCGAGCAGGTATGCGAGAAGGTGCTCTCGCAGGGTAAATCGCTACTGTGATTTTGCGCACCGCATCATTGTTTTCGCATTTTTCGCAGGGATTTCCATGATTGCCACATCGCATCGAAGTGGCCACCATGGTTTGCAACAGACAGCAAAGGCATTGCGCCAGGGCGTCCCCCCAGTAGAAGCGGCCTGGCGGCAGCACGATGTAGACCAATAAAAACATCCGGGGCAAGACCCCGCGGGAGACATCCATGCAAGTCTATGACGGCCTCTTGTACCTGACTGCGATGGTGCTGGTGTGCTTGTACGTCTATCTAGGCGTGCTGACACGCAGTGCTGCAATTCGGCTGGGGTCTCCGGCCATTGTGGCTGCGCTGGTCTTTGCGTATTCGTTGTCGCCCCTGCATTCGGTTGGGTAAGGGCGTTGGCGGTAGTTTCTGTTCCGCCGCATAGCCGGCGGGGAAGCGCCTGCGCCAGCGACGCTGATGCCAGTGCATGCCGGCTACTGAGCCGCGGAGCAGCCGAAGGCGATGATGCGATATCGGTGTTAGCAGGCGGCCACCGCCCTACATGGGGATCGTACAAAAGCCGGTTATCGCAGGCACTGGTTCTGAATCACTATGCGTAGCAGGCCCGAACGGGCAACCACGTCTCGCGAGACCAAAGCCGCTTGAAAACAAGAAGCGCATCGTTGATGGCCAGCCGCCAGGCGACGCGCTTTTCTGCTTACTCTTTTGTCGCTCGGACAAAAGAGTAAGTCGCCGGCTACGCCGGCGAAACAGCAGCGCCTGCCAAGCGCGACATCCCAGACATCGCCAACCCGCTGGCAGTTCGAAAAGAGTCCCCTTCCGCTCGTCGCTTTAAATCCCATACGACCCACGCCGCAGACCACGCCAAACGTGCGGTCGCATCGGTGGCAGCTGGCAGCGCGTGGCATTGCCGGCGGCAAGCTGCGCGCTGGCGCCGTCGATCTACTCGCTGGGGCCGGCCATGCTGGCCGAGGTCTGCCCGCCCGCGCAGCGTGGCGCGCTGCTGTCGATCGACGCCTCGATCTCATCGATCGCCGGCATCCTGGCGCCGCCGCTGGTGACGGGCTACCTCATACAGAATGCGAGCGGCGCGCATGGCTATGAGACCGGCTTCGCGTTCTGTGGGGCACTGATGATCGTGGGTGGTCTTGCGGGCGCGGCCATGATCAACCCCGAGCGCTCAAGGCAGCGGATGGCCGGCTTGCAGCAGCAGGCGAGTGCGGCCCGGAATGCGCGTCCTGCGCACGCGTAACGACAGATGAGCGCTGCGGGGCCGCGCACGCGGCCCCTTTGCCTTCCGGGCCGCGCGCACTCTGGTGTATTGGAGCAAGGCCCATGTGTGTGCGGCGCCGATATACTTCAGGCTCCGCCGGGCCGTGATGCCCGGTTTTTGCCGGAGCTTTATAGATGATGCCTGCCACATCGAGCTGGTTTGCCTGGGCCGCGCTGTCCGCGGTGTTCGCGGCCCTGACCGCTATCTGCGCCAAGGTCGGCCTGGCCGGCATCGACTCTGACATGGCCACGCTGGTTCGCGTGGTGATCATCTTCGTGGTGCTGGCCGCGTTCGTGGTGGCCACCGGCAAGTGGATGGACCCCTCGGCATTTTCGGCCAGGAACTGGGTCTTCCTCACGTTGTCCGGCCTGGCCACCGGTGCCTCGTGGGTCTGCTACTTTCGTGCCCTCAAGATCGGTGATGCCTCCAAGGTGGCGCCCGTCGACAAGTTCAGCCTGGTGCTGGTGGCGCTGTTCGCCGTGCTGTTCCTCGGCGAGCGGCCGGCCCCGCGCGAATGGCTTGGCATCGGCCTGGTTGCCGCGGGCGTGATCGTGCTGAGCCTGCGGCGATAGCCCTGTGAAATCAGGCCGTAGCGGGGAGCGGCCAGCCGTTCCAGGCCGGCGTTCCGGCGCGCCTGGTGCCGGGCAGGCCCGGCAGCAGTTGCGTCGGCTCTACGCCAAATAGATTGGCGCACGCGCTGGCAAATGCCGCCGCGGAGCGCAAGCCCGACTCGGTGGCAAGCAGGTCCAGCCGCGCGGGTGGCAGCCCAGGCCTGGCGTCGGGCAGCGCCAGCATGTAGAAGGCCCGTGCCGCACGCTGTTCCCGCACGATCGGATGCAGCGCCTCGCCTTCGGCGAACAGGCGCGCGCGCACCAGGCGCTGGGTGACCTGCCACTGTTCGCCGAGGCGCGCGGCATTCCAGTCGACGGTCGGATGTTCAAAGACCAGCCTCGCGAGCGTACGCGACCAGTGCTTGTCATGCTGGATGGCATTCATGCGCGGGCAGACCGCGTCGGGCACGGCTTCGAGCGTGATGGTGCAGGGCTGCGATGGCGCGGCCTGCAACTCGCAGTCGAAGTGCGCGAATGCCGGTACCACGAAGGGATCGCCAGGCCGCACGTCGCGGCGCGCATTGGCGTCGCGCAGCCGGGCCGCGCCCTGCCATGCTTCCACGCGCACGGCGAATGGAAAGCGCAGTCGGGTTATGCGGACGGGGTTGCGGCTGACAAGGGGCATGCGGGCAGTGGCTGGAGCGCGGCCGGTTACTGTCGCAGCATTCTAAGGGCGGCGCAACCGTCGACGATGTCGCCGGGGCGACATTTCGCCGGCGGCCTACAGCTCCGACAGCCCGAAGTGACGCAGCCGCGGCAAGTCCGTCACGCGGATGGTCTGGTAGGCCAGGTGGACCAGGCCCTCGTCGGCCAGCCGCCGCAACGCCTGGTTGACGCGCTGGCGCGACAGGCCGGTCAGCAGGCCGATCTCTTCCTGCGACAGCTCCAGTACGGGGCTGGTGCGCGGATACAGCGATGGATGGAATAGCTGAGCGATCGCCTGTGCCACGCGCGCATCGGCGCTGAGCAGGCGGTCGTTTTGCACCGTGGCGATGAACTGTCCCATGCGTTCGTTGAGCTGCGTCACCACGAAACTGGAAAAGGGCAGGCTCTGCGCGAGCAAGGTGTTGAATACGGGCTCCGGCACCAGCAGCACGCGCGAATCGCGGATCGCGATCACGTCATAGCGGCGTAGTTCTCGCTTGATCACGCTGCCCTCGCCACACCAGCCCCCCGCGGGCACGCCCGAAAACGTGCAGCCACGGCCGTCCGGCGTATAGACGGCCAGCTTGATCAGCCCGCTGTCGACGCCGATCCAGTCGCGCGATGGCTCCCCGCGCCGGGCGATGAAGGCCCCGGCGGGGAATTCCTGCAGCATCGTGGCGCGCGCGGCCAGCGCCTGGTGTTCCGGCGAGAGGGCGCGAAACCAGGCATGGCTTGCCAGCGGCGAGGCGGATGGGGAAAGGTCGGGCGCAGTCATTGAGGACGGGTTGGGCAATCAGGCAATCCGGCCTTGCGAGGCCCCTTGCGAGACCCCTTGTGAGACATTCACGCTGGCCTTGTAAGAAACCTGTAAGCCTTGCCTGGCGCGGGTTTCCGGGGAGTTTGTCATCCGGACGACAGAGCGCGGGCGTGTGCGATGATAGCCTTCTGTACGAAAAAGTAACAGCGCCCCGGTGCAGAAGAGTTCAGCGGAGACACAAGCAATGCCCACAGATTTCGACAGCGGCCTGGGCCGCAATACGGCCAATTTCGTGCCGATCACCCCGATTGATTTCCTGGTCCGCGCGGCCGAGGTGTATGGCAACAGGCTTGCCATCGTGCACGGTCCGGTGCGCCAGAACTGGCGCGACACCTATGCGCGGGCACGGCGCCTGGCCAGCGCGCTGGCACGGGCCGGGGTCGGCAAGGGCGATACCGTGGCGGCGCTGCTGCCCAATACGCCGGCGATGGTGGAAGCGCACTTCGGTGTGCCGATGGCCGGCGCTGTGCTGAACGCCCTGAATATCCGCCTCGACGCCGCCAACCTGGTCTTCATGCTGCGCCATGGCGAGGCGCGCGTACTGCTGGCCGATACGGAATTCGCGGACCTTGCCCGGCAGGTTTCGCTCGAAATCCCCGGCCTGAAGGTCATCGCCGTGGAAGACGCGCTGGGGCCGCAGGCCGAGCGCTTCGGCGATACCGACTATGAATCCTTCCTGGCCTCGGGCGATCCGGACTATGCGTGGCAGATGCCTGCCGACGAGTGGGACGCCATTGCGCTGAACTACACGTCGGGTACGACCGGCGACCCCAAGGGGGTGGTGTACCACCACCGTGGCGCGGCGATGAACGCGATCTCGAACATCCTCGAGTGGGACCTGCCCAAGCACCCGGTCTACCTTTGGACGCTGCCGATGTTCCATTGCAACGGCTGGTGCTTCCCCTGGACCGTCGCCGCGCGCGCCGGCGTGAACGTGTGCCTGCGCAAGTTCGAGCCGCGCCTGGTGTTCGACCTGATGCGCGATGAGGGCGTGACGCATTATTGCGCGGCCCCCATCGTGCACACCGCGCTCGTCAACGCGCCGCCGTCGTGGCGCGAAGGCCTGCGCGGGCCGGTGCGCGGCATGGTGGCCGGCGCACCGCCGCCGGCCGCGGTGCTCGCACAGATGGAAGCCATGGGCTTCGAGCTGACCCATGTATATGGCCTGACCGAAGTGTATGGCCCGGCGGCCGTGTGCGCGGAGCAGGACGACTGGAGCCAGCTGTCCCAGGAAGACCGTGCGGTGATGAAGGCGCGGCAGGGCGTGCGCTATCACCTGCAAGCGGGCGTGACAGTACTCGACCCCGATTCGATGCAGCCCGTGCCGGCCGATGGCGAGACCATTGGCGAGATCATGTTCCGCGGCAATATCTGCATGAAGGGCTACCTGAAGAACGAAAAGGCCACGCGCGAGGCCTTCGCCGGTGGCTGGTTCCACACCGGCGACCTTGGCGTATGCATGCCGGACGGCTACATCAAGATCAAGGACCGCAGCAAGGACATCATCATCTCGGG
This sequence comes from Cupriavidus sp. 22TCCZM01-5, assembly GCF_057798915.1. Lineage (NCBI taxonomy): Bacteria > Pseudomonadati > Pseudomonadota > Betaproteobacteria > Burkholderiales > Burkholderiaceae > Cupriavidus > Cupriavidus sp. 22TCCZM01-5. The sequence continues at coordinate 46,673 of NZ_JBYOJR010000033.1, read as the reverse complement.
CGGCGAGAACATCTCCAGCGTAGAGGTCGAAGATGCGCTCTATCGCCATCCTGCCGTGCTGGCTGTGGCCGTGGTGGCACAGCCCGATGCGAAGTGGGGGGAGACGCCCTGTGCGTTCGTGGAGCTGAAGGAGGGCGCCAGTGCAACCGCCGAGGAACTGATGGCGCATTGCCGCACGCTGCTGGCGGGCTTCAAGGTGCCCAAGGCGGTGTATTTCGGCCCGCTGCCCAAGACCTCGACCGGCAAGATCCAGAAGTTCGAACTGCGCCGCAAGGTCAAGTCGGATTCGGCGATCGACGTCTGACGCGGCGGTCAGGAGAAGGCGGCTTCTTCAGCGGCCTGCTGGCTGGCAAGCCGCCTGTCGATAAGCTCGCGGCCCCACGCCAGCCCCGCGCGGCGGGCGTCGGTGGCGCAGGCGAAGCGCACGCCACTGTCCGGGTACAGATCGGGCAGGACGTGGCCGTGCAGCCAGACGCCCGCGCGCAGCGTCCACCACCCATCGTGCTGGCCGCCGTAGCGCAAGGCTACGATGTGGATGCGGTAGCCGCGGTAGCTGTCGCTGTGCTCGTGCGAGCCGCTGGGCATGGCTGTTGAATATTCGTGTTGAACATTCAGCGCAAGCTTGCGCCGTGCCGCGGCGGGCCGGACCTGTGCCACTCCTGCGAGATCTCGGGAAACACCTCGCATTCGCCGCGCACGATATTCTCGATCGTGGCGCAGACGCCCGCAGTGCCGCGCGGCCCCACGCAGACCAGGCTGCGTGGATGGTCGGTGTGCTGCGGGATGGCGTACACGTGCATGCCCTCCTGGAACAGAGGATGCCTTGCCAGGCGCTCGTTCATCAACTCAACGAAGCGCTGGGGACTGACGACCGGCTTTTCCATAGCGAACTCCTGCAGCGCTGCCGTCGGGCGCGTTGTGCGTGCACGGGGCCGGCATACGCGGTAGTAAAGGCCAGGAATATTTCGGGCGAGTGGCATGTGCCCCGCTGTATCGGGGTGGCCGGAGGAAGCGCGGACAAAAAAGCCGCCCACGTTGCCACTGCCAACGATTTCAGGTTAGGCGATGCATCCGGCGAAGCAAGTCCGCCGGATGGACCTGGTCACGAAGGCCGCACTTCTCCGGCGGCGCGTGGCCCCTCGAGCATGTAATTGCCAGCCGCCCAGCAGGCGGCTTCGGCTTCGGCCTCGGAGTGATAGACGGAAGGGGCTTCGATGGTGCAGTCGGCATCAGCCGCGCCGCAGTGCTCTTCCATCACGATGCGCCAGGTGTAAAGGCCCGGCGGATCTTCCAGGACGTGGAGCACGAGGGTGCGGTGGCTGTCGGCGAGGGTCAGGGGCTGGGTCGACATGACAGTCTCCGGTGACGGCGACCCCTAGATGCTAGCAATTGCCGCGGACCAATACCAGCCTGCATTCCGGTCGCCGCATGCGCCGCGCAGTGCGGTGCATCTTCCGCCGCCGCACGGTTTCCAGTATCTTCTGCACCGGGGCGCCGGGTGGCGCCCGCTTCTCCGGATTCGCATGCCCATCTCGCCTCAACTTGCCGAACTGGTTGCGTCGCTGCGCGCACACTATGACACCGCCATCCTGCCGCACTGGACCGGCAACGGCTGGAATGCCGACCTGCTGCTGCCCTACGAGGCACTGGATGGTGCCAACGGCAATGCCATGCCGCCCGCGCGCTACCGTGCCATGGCCTGCGCGCGCCAGATCTACGTGTTTTCCGTGGCGGGCAAGCTTGACCACGCCGATACGCTGTTCGGTTCGCTGCAGGCCTACTTCAGCACCGGCGAAGGCGGCTGGCTCTACAGCGTCGACCCGGCGGGGATGCCGTTGGACCCAACGCGCGACCTCTATACGCATGCTTTCGTGATCTTTGCTTGCGCGCACTACTACGCCTGCGGCGGCAACGAGGACGCGCTTGCCGTGCTGCAGGAAACGCGCGAGATGGTCGAGCAGCACTTTGCCGACGGTGCCGGGCTGTATCACGCGGCGCTTTCCGAGTTCTTCAAGGACAAGGGCGCGGGTGTTCAGCAGAACCCCATCATGCACCTCACCGAGGCTTACCTCGCGGCGCTCGACGCTACCGGCGACGATTGGTTTGCGCGGCGTCTGCGCGAGATCGCCGCGGCCGTGCAGGACCGGTTCGTCGATCCGGCCAGCGGTTGCATTGCCGAGTTGCCGCAGGGCACGGCCGGCAATCGGATCGAGCCCGGTCATCAGTTCGAGTGGTTCTCGCTGGTGGCGGGCAACCCCGCGCTGTTCGAAGGCGTGCCGCTCGGCGCTTCGCTGCAGCGTGCGTTGGTCTTTGCGCAGGCGCACGGCGTGGTCCCAGGTACGCTGGGCGTCAGCGCTGCGCTCGACGCGGACGGCAGCGTGCTCGACGGCACCCAGCGCATCTGGGCGCAGACGGAATTCGCCCGTGCGCTGGCTGTGCACGGGACACCGGAATCGCTGGCGACGCTGGAAGCTCAGCTGGGCCAGTACCGCAGACGTTTCCTGCATGCCGGCGGCTGGCATGAGTGCCTGGCGCCATCAGGCGAAGTGGTGCGTGCCGAGATGCCGTCCACCTCGCCATATCACCTTGCTACGGCCTACGCGGCGCTGGAAGAGCTGGCCGGGAGTTAGCCGCCGGTGCGGCAGCCTGCGGCGCGCGGGTCGCTCTTCTGCAGGAGCCGCAGCATCGGCTCGCCCGCTGGCTCAGCCGGCCGAAAGCGGAGGCCACGGAAGAAGTGGAACGCTACTCGTTGACGCCGTTCTCGCGCAGCAGCCGCTCGCATTCGTCGAGCATGTCATGCGCGAACGCTGACTGGTAGTTGGGATCGAGCGCCTCCATCATTTCGTGCGAGGCATAGAGCCCGGCTTCGCGCGAAAGCGTGTCCGCGAGCTGGCGCGCGAACTGGTCGCTCAGCTCCGAAAGCAGGCGGCGTTCCGACAGGGCGAGTTGCAGCTTGGAGCGCGACAGCCATTCTCCGGCCAGCGTGGCGCCCTGGGCATCGGTGAGCCATTTTCCGTGCTCGTAATAGGCTGACAGGCGCTCGGCGGTCAGCGCGAACAGGAGCGCCTTGCGGGTGTTGAAATCGATCTTCAGAAGCGGTGCAGCTTTCATATTCGTGGTGATGACTGTGGCGTGGCTCAGCGTTGCGCCGCTTGCTGCGTGATGCGGGCAAACGTTCCCTTGAGCCACGAGCCGATTGCCTCGATCTCTTCCAGGCACACTGAATGCGGCATGGCATAGGTATGCCACGCGACGGGAATGCCGCGTGCCAGAAGGAAGTCCCGGGCCTGCTCGCCGAGGCGTGGCGGCACGATGTCATCGAGCGTGCCGTGCGCAGCGAAGACGGGGATGGCGGCATTGGCGGGCGTGGTTTCGGCCGCCAGCATGTCAGGCGCCGGAATATAGGTGGACAGGGCGATGATGCCCGCCAGCGTGTCCGGGTGGGTGAGGGCAGTGGTGTAGGCGATCGCGCCGCCCTGCGAAAAGCCGGCAAGCACAATGTGGCCGGTCGCGATGCCGCGCGCGTTTTCACGCGCGATCAGCGCCCGGATGCGTTCGCATGAAACCCGGATGCCATTCTCATCCGCACGCCGGCCGGCTTCGTTCAGCGAGTAGATGTCATACCAGGCGGGCATGACATAGCCGCCGTTGCACGTGACGGGCATGGCGGGTGCATGGGGAAAGATAAAGCGCACGCCGGGCGTGCCTTCCAGTCCGAGTTCCGGAACCACCGGCACGAAATCATTGCCATCCGCGCCCAGGCCGTGCATCCAGATGACGGTGAAAGCGGGATCTGGCGCGGTCTCGATTTCGATCGCGGGCAGTAGTTCGTGCATGGGGGCTCCTGTGTGACAGTCCGCACGCCAGCTTGCGCGGCGGGCAGCGCGAGTATCGCACAGGTCGGCACACGTTCCCGCGTGCCGTGCGGCGCTACAGATGACCAGCGGAGTTCGAGAGACTCCGCCGCTGGTCAGTCAATTTGCAACCGCGTACTGCAGCGCTAGGCGGCCGAGGGCACGATCGGGACGGTGGTCAGTCCGGGCGCGACACGCGGTGCCGAGAAGGTTTCGATGGCCGCGGGAGCGGCGCGGCGCTTGTCGACCACGTCCTCGACGCCCTTGGTCGCCACGTCTTCGAGGAACGCGACCATGTCGCGATAGTAGGCGACCTGCATTTGCGCCTCTAGCAGGCGCCGTTCCGCCTGGAACAACGTCAGCCTCATGTCTTGCAGTTCCCTTTCGGCAATCTTTTCCGGGGTCGGCGGACTGAACAAGTTTGCGAGCCAACGCATGGCATTACCTCCAGTGCTGATCAACAGCGAAGAATCGATGCTTTTGCCATGAGGACCAATATAGACAAGAAATCGGTAAAAGAATCTCAACCTGCGCATTCGTAGCGCCTAGCCTACAAGGATGATTGCCGCGCCGCGAAGACTCGGTTAGATTCTCCGGTCGCAAGTTGCAGCATCGCGTTTCATCTCATTTGCGCATGGTGGTATTGCGGCATTGCGGCCCTGGCTGGACCGCATGCGATGTCGGGCACGAAGTCCTGATTCACGCGATCGCGGGTTCCCGTGCGGCTGTTGCGCGTGGAGCCAGCATGAATGCGATCACGGGCGTCCAGAACGCACTCATGTAGTCAGGCAAGATGGCTGCGTCATGCGGCATGTCGTCAAACAACATCAGTTCCTGAAGATTCGAAGCCGCCTGCGCAAGGCGCTCCACATGGCCCAGCGGCAGGACTTCATCGGCGCGGCTGTGCACGAGCATCAGCGGCAGTTGCAGCCGGCGCATGCGCGCTGCGTTGTTCCAGGGATCCGGCAGCAACCACGCCAGCCGCGGCGGCACACGGCCAGTCTGGACCGCAGCGGTGCGTGCGGAACTGAAGCCCGAGGCAATGATCATCCCGTCCGGGGCTGGCGCAAGCCGGCGCGCGACATCCAGCAGCACACCCGATCCGAGCGAGTGCCCGAGCACGTAGCGCCGTGTGGCGTCCGGCGTTGCAGCGAGGAAGCTGGCATAGGCCGCCCGCGCGTCTTCGCGCAGGTGTCGCACGGTCGGGTGTCCGCTGCTTGCGCCGTAGCCGCTGTAATCGAACACGAACGTACTGATGCCTGCTTGCGACAGCAGGGCCTGCACGGGCGCCCAGTCGGCCAGGCATTCGTCGTCGCCGTGGCACACCATCAGCGCTGGCGCCGTAGTTTGTGCCGCCGGCGCGTGAGCGGCATGGAGCAGCCGCTTGCCGCTGCGGAATGTACTGTGCTGCAGTGCCGCTTCGGGGAGGTCGGACGCGGGCGGCATGCTGGACGGCGTGACAAAAGCCTCGCGTTCGAGTGCGCGGAACAGCATGTGGCGTGCCAGCCCGGCCAACAGCGCAAGGCCGGCAGTGCCGGCCAGCCAGCGCGGAATCGCGAAGTCAGGAGTTTTCAGCATAGGTCTGGAGGCTCGGGTGCCCGTCAAGGCTAGCAGCTGTCGTGCAATTGGCCCAGCCAGAAGTGTGAGGCCAGCCAGAGTTGGGCGGCCGCCCCTTGACTATCGGGGCGATAGGAAATTTTATCCTTGACTATCTACCTAGTAGTAGATAGTATTCTGTCCATGGAAGCGCTGCTCCACCGGCAAAGACAAAGAAGCCGGTTCTGCAACGGAGCCATTGCAATACCGCAAGGCGGTCTTTTTTTGAAATCAGCCATCTATCTACTAGTAGATGCGAGAACAAAGAGAGACCCCGTAATGAACCGAATATCGCGACGCCTCCGGGAGGTCGCCAGCCAAGGAGCCCATCATGAATGCCAAGTTTGCCAAGACCGTGATCACTGCTGCCACTCTTGCCGCCGCGCTCGCCAGCGGCCTGGCCCAGGCGGCTGGTCCGCGTGACAGCAGCGTTGCCGGTGACAAGTATGGTTACACGTTCCGGGTCAGCAAGGTTGATCCGTTCACCGACGGCGCGAAGATCGGCAAGTACGACCCGTACACCGATGGCGCACGCGTTGGCAAGACTGATCCGTACACCGATGGCGCCCGCACGGTAGCGGGCCTGAACACGGGCGGCGTTTCGGCATCGCCCGCACGCACCGTCGACCCCTACACGGACGGCGCCCGCACGGTAGCCGGCCTGAATACCGGTGGCGTTTCGGCATCGCCGGCGCGCAGCGTGGACCCGTACACGGACGGTGCCCAGGTCGGCAAGTTTGACCCGTACACCGACGGTGCCCGCACGGTAGCCGGCCTGGATACGCGTGGTGTCTCGGCAACCCCGGCCCGCAGCATCGACCCGTACACGGACGGCGCCAAGGTTGGCAAGTTCGATCCGTACACCGACGGCGCGCTCGCCTGATTCGTCTGCCGGCCCCGACAGGACCGGCGACCTTTTCGCCACGGCAGCCAGGCCCGTTCGGGATCTGGCTAGCCGCAATGGAGTCCATCATGAACTTGCGTGACAGTATCCTTCTGCTTGGCGGATGGCTGCTGGTCTGCGTGACGAGTGGCTCGATGATCACCTTCGCCGCGCAGGTCCTGCCTGGTTAAACTGCCCGACTGAATCCCACATCCACGCATGCCCCGTTGTTGCGGGGCTGCGTCCGTTGGGGCGCCGACAAGAGATTTGGGGCCCCGCCGTCTCCGACGAGCATTGGCCCTAAGGGATTACCCGCGCCTCCAGATATTCTGGCTTGAGCGTCTATCTTCATGTAGATAAACTGGCCTCATGAAAACGCAAACCGTCCGAGAGCAACTGCTCGAGCACACACTGGTCCTGATTCGGCGGCGAGGCTTCAATGGCTTCAGCTACCGGGACCTGGCCGAACTGGTCGGGGTCAAGACGTCGAGCATTCATTATTACTTTCCGACCAAGGACGATCTCGTCCTGGAGGCCGTGAAGACGTACAGCGCGACGATGTCCGAGCGCCTGCGGTCGATCGATACGACACTGCCCGTGACGGAGCAGGCCGCCATCTACCTGGCGCCGTTCCGCGCGAGCTGTGGTTCTGACCAGATCTGCCTGTGCGGCATGCTGTCGGCCGAGACCTTGTGCCTGCCCGAGTCGGTCCACGGGCTGCTGCAGAGCTTCTTCCTGATGAACGAGAAGTGGCTGACCGGCTTGCTGGAACGCGCCCAGCCCCACCGCACCACACCGTTCCCGGTGCCGCCTGCACGCCTCGCGCAGGTGGTGTTCGGCTCGTTGCAGAGCGGTCTGATTTCCGCACGCCTGTTTGGCACGGCGGACAGGGTCGAAGCCGCTGCCGATACCCTCATGGCTGCCGTGGCGGGTTGACGCCAACCCGCCCGGTGACGCGGAGCCGCCATGTGGCGAATGCTGCATGGCGGCTTTTACTTTTGCGTCGCATGCGGGTGCATCCGGGCCCCGCCCAGCGCTCGGAAATCCTGGGAATCTCTTTATTTATCAAGCAATTGCCGTGGAGTGAGGCAATGCTATCAAGGCGATAGAAATGTTTTCGCTTGACTATCTACCTAGTAGTAGATAGTATTTGACCCATGGACGCGCTGCTCCACCGGCAAAGACAAGAAGCCGGTTCTGCAACGGGACCATCGCAATACCGTGAAGACGGTCTTTTTTTGAACCCGGTTATCTATCTACTAGTAGATGCGGGATCAAAAGAAGACCTGAAATTGAACCGAACCCAGGCGCCCCTGTGGGGGGCGCCAGCCAAGGAGTCCATCATGCAAGCCAAGTTTGCCAAGACCGTCATCACTGCAGTCACCCTTGCCGCCGCGCTCGCCGCGGGCGTCGCCCAGGCCGCCGCGCCGCAGGGCAGCCGTTCCGCCGGTGACACGTATGGCTACAACTACCGCGTCGGCAAAACCGATCCGTTCACCGACGGCGCGAAGATCGGCAAGTACGACCCGTACACCGACGGCGCCCGCGTTGGCAAGACTGATCCGTACACCGACGGCGCCCGCACGGTAGCCGGCCTGAACACGGGCGGCGTTTCGGCATCGCCCGCACGTACCGTCGACCCCTACACGGACGGTGCCAAGGTCGGCAAGTTTGACCCGTACACCGACGGCGCCCGCACGGTAGCCGGCCTGAATACCGGTGGCGTTTCGGCATCGCCGGCGCGCAGCGTGGACCCGTACACGGACGGTGCCCAGGTCGGCAAGTTTGACCCGTACACCGACGGTGCCCGCACGGTAGCCGGCCTGGATACGCGTGGTGTCTCGGCAACCCCGGCCCGCAGCATCGACCCGTACACGGACGGCGCCAAGGTTGGCAAGTTTGACCCGTACACCGACGGCGCCCGCACGGTAGCCGGCCTGAACACCGGTGGCGTTTCGGCATCGCCGGCACGCACTGTCGATCCGTACACGGACGGCGCCAAGGTCGGCAAGTTTGACCCGTACACCGACGGCGCACTCGCCTGATCAGAGCGGCCGGCAATGGCCGGCCAGCTGACATCAACAGCGGGCCGTGCTGCGCCCGGTGCCAAGGGGAACATCATGAATCTGCGTGACAGCGCACTGATACTGGTCGGATGGGTGGGGCTCTGCCTCTTCAGCGGTTCGCTCATCACGCTGGTCGCGCAAACGCTGCCAGCCTGACCGGCAGAGATTGCAGGGAGTCTGAAGCCATGAAATCACTATCCGTACGCGAACAACTGATCGAGCACACGTTGGTGCTGATCCGTCGCAAGGGGTTCAACGGCTTCAGCTATCGCGACCTGGCCGAGCTGGTTGGCGTCAAGACCTCGAGCATTCACTACTATTTCCCGTCCAAGGACGATCTGGTGCTGGAAGCGGTGCGCGAATACAGCGCCCGCACCTGCGAACGCATCCGCGCGATCGATACCAGCCTGCCCCCCGCGGAACAGGCACGGCAATACCTGGAACCGATGCGCACGGGCTTCGGCACCGACCAGGCTTGCCTGGTGGGAATGCTGTCGGCCGATGTGCTGTCGCTATCCGAGCCGGTGCGTACCACCATGCGCGAGTACGTCCGCATGCACGAGCAATGGCTGGCCGGCCTGTTCGAGCGGGCGCAGCCGCTGCGCGACACCCCGTATCCGGTGCCGCCCGCGCAACTGGCCCAGGTCGTCTACGGCGCGCTGCACAACGGGCTGATGGCCGCTCGGCTGTTCGGCACGCATGAGCGGCTCGAGGCCGCTGCGGCCGTGCTGGCCGGGGTCATGCCGCAACCGTGAGCCGGCGCGCGACCATCTCGCACAGCCAGTCCGGATCATCGTGGGGCAGGTCGTGGCCCGCCCATGGGTGGCGCAGCAGCGGCATATTCCACCTGTGCGCGAGTTGTGCCGAACAGACCGGGTCGACCAGGCGGTCGGCATCCGAGGCGATCAGCAGCATGGACGCACAGGGCGCCCGGCGCCCGGCGCGGTAACGGGCAGCCGCCAGCAATTGCCGCAGTGCCGAGCTTCGGCTGACCGGCGCGCTTGCCGCGATCTGCTTCCACGCCAGGATGTCGGCCTCCCTGGTATCCGTCCGCGCGCAGGTCAGCCGGTGGATGGTGCGCTCGCAATAATCCCGGTCTGCCCAGCTGGCGGCCACGCGCAGCAGGCCGGGCCAGTTGGCGGCACGCAGTCGCTGCGTCGTGGTGCTGAAGGGGCGCATGCTGGTATTGACCAGCACGAGCGCCGCCACTTCGTCGGGATACTGGCGTGCCCATTCCGCCGCCACCATGGCGCCCAGCGACATCGCCAGCACGCGGCTGCGCCGCGGCCCTCCCGCTTGTCGCAGACTGTCCCGCACCGAAGCCACGAGCCCCTGCACGCTTGCGGGTGATCTCTCATGACAAAGACTGCCATTGCCGGGCAGGTCCACGGCCAGCGGACGGCCCAGGCCGGCCGCCTGCCAGCGCTGGGCCAGCGTGCCCCAGTGCCGGCTTTCACGCGTGAGGCCGCGCAGGAAGATCCAGTCCGTCATGGCCCGGGGCGCTGGTGCCAGTGAGCCAGCGCCTGTTCCTGCAACTGTGCGCGGCGCTCGCCCGTCGGCAACCAGCGCTGCGGCGCAAAGGCGATGCGGCCCAGGAAATCGAACAGGCTCACATGGCGGCGCAGGACCCGCGCGGTACGGTGCGCCTTGATCGGGTTGAAGATGCCCTCGCGCGAGAACAGCTGTCGCGGATTCTTCTTGATCCACAGCCATGAGCCAAGCTCCAGCGTCATTGGCAGGAACAGGTTGTGGGGCGGTGTCAGGTCATACGCGTAGTCCCACAGGTCGCCGTGCAGCAGATACTGGTGGCTCTGTGGCTCGAAGGCGTAGCCATGGTGCGGGTGCGCCTGCTCGAACATGGTCTTCAGCAGGTACATTTCGGGCAGGTGCGGCATGGGACTGTGCGTGCGCGCATACGGAAACCAGATGCTGTCGCGCCAGCCGTAGCCGGAGTGGCAGTCGACCGCGAAGCTGAGCGGCCGCGACAGCAGTTCGTCCTGGACCACGCTCAGCAAGGCCAGGCTTTCTGCCTCCATGGGGCGGCCGGCCTGGCCACGGAACCATGGCAGCCAGGCGCCGATACGCTGGCCGCCCGCCAGGAACGGCACGTGCGCGTCGGCGTCCTGCGGCGCGTTGCGCATCAGGTCCACGCCATTCGGGTTGGCGCGGGTGGCGGCCCACATGCCGCCCGGATTGACGATGGGCATGAAGACCAGCCGCACCGACTGCAGCTCCTCGTGCAACAGCTCGTCCCACTCGAGCCGGCTCAGCAGCGAGCGCAGGTAGTCCAGCACGAGTTGCGTGCCGATGCGCTCCAGGCCGTGAATGCCTCCGAAAATGCCGATCGCCGGCGCATTGGGCGCGGTGGTGCCCACCGTGGCAGCATAGACCGAGAAACGATGGCCGCGCACCGAGGTTTCGCAGACCGTGCGCGCGTCCAGCACGCGGCTGCCGGCATCCAGGAGGCCCAGCAACTGTTCGTATTCGGCAAAAGCGGCGTGCTCGCTCATGGCACCAATATAGGCGCTGGGCGGCATGGCGGCCACGTGGCGGCCGGGCAGCGCACTCCTCGCATCGTTCAGGCAACCTGTGCCTGCAGATCAGGCACCTGCGCTTCCACGCATTCGAGAAAGGCGCCTACCAGACGCGTATGGCGCCGACTTTCCAGGCAGTACAGGTACTCGTGCAGGATGGGCGGACGCTGCGTGAACGGCACCATGCGCAGTGCCGGGTCGCGCGGCACTTCGCCGGCGGGCACGACGCTGGCGCCAAGGTTCTGGCGAATGGCTTCGTAGATGGCCTCGCGGCTGCCGATGACCATGTGGCGCGGCAGTTCATGGCCGCAGGCGGCCAGTGCGGCCTCGGTGGCCTGGCGCGTCATCGAACCATGTTCGCGCACGAGCAGGTGGCAATCGGCGAGCCGGGCGATATCGACATGGGGCAGGCGTGCGAAGGGGTGGTCCGCGTGAACGACAAGCACCATCGGATCGGAAGCCAGGCGGGTACGTGCCAGCCTGGCATCCTCCACGGCGTGCGAGGAGACCGCGGCGTCGATGCGGTACTCCAGCAGCGCTTCGATCATCTGCTGCGAGTTGCCGATCTCGATGCTGACCTCGACCGCGGGATAGCGTTGCCGGAACGCGGCCACGCTGCGCAGGATGTAGTAAGGCCCGGTCGCGCCGATGCGCAGGTTGCCGAAACGCAGGTTTCCTGCGTTGCGCAGCAGATAGTCGGCATTGCTTTCCTGTTGCATCAACTGCTCCACCACCGGCATCAGCGCGACGCCGACGTCGCTCAGGTCGATCCGGCTCGCGCGGCGATAGAACAGCTCCACGCCATAGGCATCCTCCAGCTGGCGGATGCGTGCCGTGACCGTGGGCTGGCTGACGCCGAGCTGCCTGGCGGCCGTGGTAATGCTGCCCTGGCGAGCCACTTCGAAGAAGGTCGTGAGAAGGTCGCCGAGCATGGTGGTTCCGGGAAACGGGGGCTGGAAGGCGGCAGACGCGCTGCGACCGCGCAGTCTAGCGGTCCAAGATGACAGAACGGCTACAGCCTTCCCGTGGCATTTCCCGATACCAACACGGATTCCCCTTCCAGGCCCCTCTGCCGTCATGGGAGAGGGGAGTCGTCGGGCGGCACGCCGGCCCGCGGGCGCGGCGACGTCAGCCTCCCGTGCCCATTGCGGGATCCGACACACTGTCTTCGCCGGTCTCGATCCGCCCGGCGAAGCGGCGCGTGAAGCCGCCTTGCGCCGTGGTCACGCTGAAGTCGTACCAGTTGCCCTGCCTGCCCACCGGCCAGTGCTGTTCCAACTGCTTGCCGGCGGGAATCTCGTAGGACCAGGGCCCGTCGGTACGATAGGCATTGGGCCGGACCGTAAAGGTGCAAGGGGCGCTGCCGGTGTTGATCATGGTCAGGTACACGGCCGCGTTGGCAATGTCGTAACACACCCGGATCTCCGGCGCGCTGGCGCCGGCGGCCGCCACGGCACTGACGTCGCCGCTGAAGGCGCGGTGGAATCCGTTGGGACCGAGCACCCACAGGTCATACTTGCCGCTGTCGGCGGCGAATGTGTCCCAGCTGCCGTTCAGGTCCTTGCCTGCCTCCACCATATAGCGGCGCGGGACGCGGTCCAGGTGCAGACGGTCGTAAACATGGAACACGGCGGCCTGCGTGCCGGTATTGCTGAAAAGCAGCCACAGCTTGCGCGCGGCGGCGTCTTCGCGGGCGCTGACATGCAGCTCGTAGGGCAGGGCGCGCGAGGGCCGTACGCCCGTCTGCTGGGCCGGCATCTGCTGGCTGTCCGCCGAGGGCAACGGCACCTGGGGCAGGGCACCCTGCGCGGTACGGATGGCGTCGGCGCTGATCTTGTCGCGGTTGGGCAGGGAAGGTACCGCGCCGGAGTTGGGATTGAGGAAGTTGAAGGCGGAGGTCAGGTCGCCGGCCACCGCGCGGCGATAGGCGCTGATATTGGGCTCCTGCACGCCAAAGCGGGCCTCCAGGAAGCGCAGCACCGAAGTGTGGTCGAACACCTGCGAGTTGACCCAGCCACCGCGGCTCCACGGCGAGAGCACATACATCGGCACGCGCGGGCCGGGACCGTACGGCTTCTGGTCGGTGTGATATTCGCCGGCCGTCGACACGGTGGAGGCGCCAGCCAGTACCCCGTTCTCGTACGCCGGCGCACAGGGAGGCGGCACGTGGTCGAAGAAGCCGTCGTTCTCGTCGAAATTGACCAGCAGCACGGTCTTGCTCCACACATGCGGATTGTCGGTCAGCGCGTTCAGGACTTCCTGCGTGTACCAGGCACCCTGCACCGGGCTGGACGGCCCGGGGTGCTCCGAGTAGGTCGCGGGGGCCACGATCCATGACACCTGGGGCAGCGTGCCCGCGGCAATATCGTCCTTCAGCGCCTGCAGGAATCCGCCGTCGGGCATGGTATTGCCAATGCCCTTGAGCAGCGGGCTAACGGCCTCGTCGGCGGGGCTGTACGGCGGGTACGGGCTGCCGTTCGGCTGGTTGCCGCGGGCGGCGTTGGCGTCGCGGTACTGCTTGAAGCCGGCCAGCGGATTGTCGGTGAAGTTGTCCGGCAGGTTCTGGTAGACCTTCCAGCTCACGCCGGCGGCCTGCAGGCGTTCCGGGTAGGTGGTCCAGCGGTAGCTGACTGTGGTGGCGTCGAGCGAGTCGCCGCTATTGTCGATGACGGGGCCGCCCATCGCTCCGGTCGGATCGTTGGTGCCGGTCCAGTGGAACAGCCGGTTGGTATTGGTGCCGCCATGGAAGGAGCAGTGGTAGGCGTCGCAGATCGTGAAGGCATTGGCCAGCGCGAACTGGAAATCGGCCTCGGCTTCGGTGTAGTAGCCCATCGACTGCGTCTTCTTGTAGGTGGGCCACTTGTTCATCCGGCCCAGGTCCCAGGCGTTCTGGGCGTCGGGGTAGCTGTGCGGCGTGCCGCTGACGCGCTGCGCATTGCCGGCAGTGCTGTCCAGGTGGTAGGGCAACACCATGCGGCTGGCGCCATTGCTGATATACGTCTGCTGGAACGCATTGAGCCCGCCCGCGAGCGGGATCGGGAACCTGTCGCCAAAACCGCGTACGCCCCTGAGCGTACCGAAATAGTTGTCAAACGAACGGTTTTCCTGCATCAGGATCACCACGTGCTCCACGTCGCGGATGGAGCGGGTGGCATTGTTGGCCGGGATGGCGAGCGCTCGCCGGATCGCGGGCGGAAAGGCGGCCAGCGCGGCGGTGGCGGCGGCGCCGGTGCCGGCGAGCTTGAGGAAATTGCGTCTGCTGTTGGAGTTCATGGGGTTCGGTAGCCGGATAGGTTGGTGGTGGGCGGCGTATGTGTCTGGGAACCGGGCCGGCGCCGTTCAGGGCGCGCAGCGCATGACCGGCTTGGCGGCAGGCGGCTGGTTGGGCTGGTCGCCACCGCCCTGATTCGCGTTTTGCCCCGCACTGCTGGGGGTGAGGGTCCCCTGTCCACCGTTGTCCGCGCCGTCGCCGCCGCAGGCGGTCAGTGCCGTGCACAGCAGTACGGCGCCTATCCAGCGCGAGCGCGCCAGGATGCTGAGTGGGTTTGTCATGATCGAGCTCTCTTCAGGGAATAGGGGTGTTCGGTCTGCGCGGCTGCGCGCCTGGCATTGCCTGGCGGGCTGGGCACCGGGCAATGCGCTCGCAGAGTAAGAGGGGAGGTTGTCACCGGGGTGACAGAGGGGCAAAGAATCCTGATTCCGGTATTCGGAATCTTGCGGACATTGCAGACAATGCCGGCGTGACAAGGCCGCGCGGGCAGTGCCGCGCGGCCGTCAGGATCGGTATCGGTATGGGGAAGGAAGTGGCATTGTCCGGCGGGCGCCGGAGCATGCCGTGCAGATCAGCGGTGGAAGCCGGCGCCAGCCATCAGCAGCCGCAGCAGCCAGGCTGCTACGCCCAGTGCCGCAACGCTGGCCGCCCAGATCAGCAGGAGCCAGCCAACGCGCCTGAGCCACAGGCGAGCGCCGCCTGTTTGGGAGCGCATCAGTGGTACCCCTCGCCGTGGCGGACCTTGCCGCGGAACACGTAGTAGGCCCAGACCGTGTACATCAGGATGAACGGGATGATGAAGAGCGCGCCCACCAGCGCGAAGCCCTGGCTCTGCGGCGGCGCGGCGGCGTCCCAGATCGAAATGCCGGGCGGGATGATATTGGGCCAGACGCTGATGGCCAGCCCCGTATAGCCCAGGAACACCAGGCCCAGCGCGTACAGGAACGGAGCCATATTGGGCGACTGCCGCAGCGAACGCATCAGCCCGAGCACGCACAGCACCACCAGCAGCGGCACCGGCGAGAACCACACCAGGTTCGGCAGGCGGAACCAGCGCTCCGCAATCTCCGGGTGCGTGAGCGGGGTCCACACGCTGATGGCCGCGATCACGGCCAGCAGCACCCAGCCCAGCGTGCCGGTCAGCCGCACCATGCGCTGTTGCAGGCCGCCTTCGGTCTTCATGATCAGCCAGGTGCTGCCGAGCACCGTGTAGGCCACGACCACGCCCACGCCGCAGAACAGCGGGAAGGGCGCCAGCCAGTCCAGCGGCCCGCCGGCAAAGCGGTGGCCTTCCATGCGGATGCCGTCGATATACGCGCCCAGCGCCACGCCCTGGAAGAACGACGCCGTGAGCGAGCCGCCGGTGAAGGCGGCATCCCACACCGGGCGCTCGCGGTCATTGGCCTTGAAGCGGAACTCGAAGGCCACGCCGCGGAAGATCAGCCCCAGCAGCATCAGCATAAGCGGCAGGTAGAGCGCGCTCAGCACCACCGAATAGGCGAGCGGGAACGCCGCCAGCAGCCCCGCGCCGCCGAGCACCAGCCAGGTCTCGTTGCCGTCCCAGACCGGGGCCACGGTGTTCATCATCACGTCCCGGTCATGGCGGTCCGGCACGAACGGAAACAGCATGCCGATGCCCAGGTCGAAGCCGTCCATGACGACGTACATCATCACGCCGAAGAAAATGATGAGGATCCAGAGGAGGGAAAGGTCGATGCCCATGGTGTTAGCTCCTGCTGCGAGCGGGTTGGTTGGGCGCCATCACATCATCGTCCTCAATGGCGGAAAGCGGGCGTGCGGGAGTATGTCCGCGGCCGGGGCCGCCCTGGGGCTCATGCTTGCCTTCGTCGATCACCGGGCCCTTGCGCACCAGCCGCAGCATGTAGGCAATGCCCACGCCGAACACGAAGAAGTAGGCCACGACGAACAGGCCCAGCGTCAGTGCGAGTTCGGGCACGTGGTGCGGCGTGACCGCGTCGGCGGTGCGCTGCAGCCCGTAGACGACCCAGGGCTGGCGCCCGATCTCGGTGGTGTACCAGCCGGCCAGGAGCGCGACCAGTCCTGTCGGTCCCATCCACAGCGCCATGCGCAGGAACGGCCTCGACTGGAACAGCCGCTTGCCGCGCCTGAGCCACAGGCTCCACAGGCCCAGCAGGATCATCAGCATGCCGAGCCCGACCATCACGCGGAATGACCAGAACAGGATGGCCGAGTTGGGCCGGTCCTGCGGCGCGAATTCCTTCAGGCCCCGGATCTGGCCATCGAGGCTGTGCGTGAGGATCAGGCTGCCCAGGCGCGGAATGCCCACGGCAAAGCGGGTTTCCTCGCGTTCCATGTCGGGCCAGCCGAACAGCAGCAGCGGGAAGCCCTGCTCGCCGTGGTTTTCCCAGTGGCCTTCCATCGCGGCGATCTTGGCAGGCTGGTGCTCCAGCGTGTTCAGGCCATGCATGTCGCCGATCACGGCCTGGATCGGCGCCACGATCAGCAGCATCCACATCGCCATCGACAGCATCTTGCGGATGGCCGGATTGTCGCGGCCGCGCAGCAGGTGCCAGGCCGCTGATGCGCCGACGAACAAGGCCGTGGCCAGGAAGGCCGCCACGCTCATATGCACCAGGCGGTAGGGGAACGACGGGTTGAAGATGACCTGGAACCAGTCGGTCGGCACGACGCGGCCATTGATGATCTCGTAGCCTTGCGGGGTCTGCATCCAGCTGTTGGAGGCCAGGATCCAGGTCGCCGAAATCAGCGTGCCGAGCGCCACCATGACGGTCGCGAAGAAATGCAGTCCCGGCCCGACGCGATTCCAGCCGAACAGCATCACACCGAGAAAGCCTGCCTCGAGAAAGAAGGCCGTCAGTACCTCATAGGTCAGCAAGGGGCCGGTGATGCTGCCCGCGAATTCCGAGAAGAAGCTCCAGTTGGTGCCGAACTGGTACGCCATGACCAGCCCCGACACCACGCCCATGCCGAAATTGACCGCAAAGATCTTCGACCAGAAGTGGTACAGGTCCCGGTAGACCGGCCGCTGCGTGCGCAGCCAGCAACCCTCGAGCACCGCGAGATACGCGGCCAGCCCGATGGTGATGGCGGGAAAGATGATATGGAAGGAAACGGTAAAGCCGAACTGGATACGGGCGAGTTCTAGCGCGGTGAAGCCAAACATGTCTTGTTCTCCGTGGCGCTGGCCCTTCGCACGCCGTAGCTGCTTCGCCACGCTGGTAAGCGCGACGGGTTCGCAGGCAGGCGCGCCAGGGGCTCGGGCCGTTGGCGCGTGCGGTAAGCGTAGTGTACGCCGCACGCGCCGCCACGTGCCGGCAAGGGCTCAGATGCTGCGGCGACATATCGTCGCAGCAGGCTGGCGCCAGCTCTGGGCCTTCGCCGCACGTTTCGATGCTAAGCGTGCGGCGGGCAGGAGAACAGAAGCAATGGACGTGAAAAAGACCGTATCAGATTGGCCACCCAGGCTTGCTGGGCCGGCCCTGACCCGGTGACCGGTGACCGGTCAGCCCCGGGGCAGGGCGTGGGCGTCAGTCGATGTGGTGGACCCAGCCGAAGGTGTCCGGCTCCTTGCCGCGCTGGATGCCGGTCAGCAGCGAGCGAATGCGGCGCGTGACTTCGCCCTCGCCGCCGTTGCCGATCGTGAATTCGCCGCCGGCATGGCGCACGGTGCCAATCGCGGTCACCACGGCGGCGGTGCCGCAGGCGAAGGTTTCCTTGACGCGGCCGCTCGCGGCGTCCGCCTGCCATGCTTCGAACGCGTATGGCGTTTCAGAAACCTTGAGGCCTTCGCGGCGGGCCAGTTCGATGATCGATGCGCGCGTGATGCCCGGCAGGATCGTGCCGGACAGCGGGGGCGTCAGCAGCGAGCCGTCGTCCATGACAAAGAACACGTTCATGCCGCCGAGTTCCTCGATCCAGCGGTGTTCCGCGGCGTCAAGGAAGACCACCTGGTCGCAGCCCTTCTGCGAGGCCTCGGTCTGCGCGATCAGGCTGGCCGCATAGTTGCCGCCGCACTTTGCCGCACCCGTGCCGCCCGGCGCCGCGCGCGTGTACTGGTCCGACACCCACACCGTGACCGCCGACTTGCCGCCCTTGAAGTACGGGCCGACCGGGCAGGCGATGACACAGAACACATACTCGGCCGCGGCGCGCACGCCGAGGAAGTTTTCCGTGGCAAACATGAACGGGCGCAGGTACAGGCTGCCGTCGCCACCCGGGATCCAGTCGCGGTCGATGTCCACGAGCGCCTCGACCGCGCGCAGGAAATCGGCTTCCGGCAAGTCGGCCATCGACATGCGGGCAGCGGAGGCGCGAAAACGCTTGGCGTTTTCCTGCGGGCGGAACAGCGAGATCTTGCCATCGGCGCCGCGGTAGGCCTTCATGCCTTCGAAGATCTCCTGCGCATAGTGCAGGACGGCGCAGGCCGGGTCGATCTGGAACGGGCGGCGCGCTTCCACCTTGGCGTCATGCCAGCCGCGCCCTTCGGTCCAGCGGATCGTGACCATGTGGTCGGTGAAGACACGTCCGAAGGCGGGGTCGACCAGCGCGGCCGCGATCTTGTCGGCCGGCGTGGGGTTGGGGTGACGTTCCACGGTGAACTGCAATTGGTTGTCAGCGCTCATGTTTCTGTGTCTCTTCGTCTTCGGATAGGGATTCCGGATTGCCGATGCAATGCGTGCAAGCTAGTCCCGGGTTCAGGTGTGAAAGTGGCGAAAATGCCGCATTTCAGATGCCGGTCCGGGAACAGGAAGAAGTTTAACTCGACGGTGCGGTGCAGGATCGGTCAATTAGGCCGATGCACTCCGTCCACGCGGGCAGCGGGACACCAGGATGGGTCAAACGGCAGTCTTGCGCTGTCGTGCCGTGACCGCGTCGGCCAGCATGTCGAGCACCGCGACCGAGTCTTCCCACCCGATACAGGCATCGGTGATGCTCTGGCCGTAGGTCAGTTCCGCCGGGCTGTGCTGGCCCGGCGTGAACTTCTGGGCGCCGGCGATCAGGTGGCTCTCGACCATCACGCCAAAGATCGACCGGCTGCCGCCGCTGACCTGTTGTGCCACGTCGCGCGCGACATCGACCTGGCGCTGGTGTTGCTTGCTGCTGTTGGCGTGGCTGCAGTCGACCATGAGGCGCCGGCCCAGCCCGGCCGCTTCCAGCTCCTTGCAGGCGGCGGCCACGGAATCGGCGTCATAGTTCGGGGCTTTGCCGCCGCGAAGGATGACGTGGCAGTCCGGATTGCCGCGGGTGTGTACCGTCGCGACCTGCCCGTTCTTGTGCACGCCAAGAAAGTGGTGCGGGCGCGAGCCCGCCTGGATCGCGTCGATGGCGATCTTGATATTGCCGTCGGTGCCATTCTTGAAGCCGATCGGCGCCGACGTGCCCGATGCCAGTTCCCGGTGGATCTGGCTTTCCGTGGTGCGCGCGCCGATGGCGCCCCAGCTGATCAGGTCACCGATGTATTGGGGCGAGATGACGTCCAGGAACTCGCCGGCGGCCGGCAGCCCGAGGCGATTGATCTCGAGCAGCAGGTGGCGTGCCATCCGCAGCCCCTCGTCAATGCGGTAGCTTTCGTCGAGGTACGGGTCGTTGATCAGGCCTTTCCAGCCCACGGTGGTACGGGGCTTTTCAAAGTACACGCGCATCACGATTTCCAGCGTCGCGGCATGCCGTACGCGCTGCGCCATGAGCCGCTGCGCGTAGTCGATCGCAGCATGCGGGTCGTGGATGGAGCACGGCCCCATGATGACGAGCAAGCGGTCATCCTGGCCATGCAGGATGCGGGAAATGCGCTGACGCGTCGTTGTGACGAGCGATTCGACCGGCGTACCGCTAATGGGAAAGAACCGGATCAGGTGTTCGGGCGGCGGCAACGGGATGATGTCGTCGACACGTGCGTCGTCCGATACGCTGGTGCGGTCCGAGGTGGAGGTCTGCGGATCGTGGTGCATGGCTTGCTCTTGATGAACTGGGCAAAAGCGGTATGGTAGCCCTTTTATGCCGCCTGGCCGCGCGCCGTCAACCCGGCGGCGGCGCGCCGAAGGTAGTCGGTCATCTGTACGGCACTGCTGGTCAGCGCGCGCTCGCGCAGCGTCATGACGCCTACCGGGGGCAGATCTACCGGCACGTCCATGGCCAGGATCCGCAGGCGGCCCTCGGCCTCCAGGGCCTGCGCGGCGGAACGGGCCATGAAGCCCGCCGCGTCGCGCTCGGCGGCAAAGGTGGCCAGGGCCAGGTAGGACGACGACTCGATCACGTCCTGCGGCGGATGCAGGCCGTGCTGGTGGAAGGCCTGCTCGATCTTTACCCGCAGCGAGGCCCAGGGCGGCGGCAGTACGCACGGCATCTGCGCCAGGTCGCGCCAGCCCGGGCCGGACTTGCGCGTGAGGCGGTGCCCGCGCCTGACTACCACGACCATCGGATCGTCATACAAGGCTTCGGCCAGCAGGTCCGGCGCGGCATAGCCGGGTTCGAGCCTGCCGACGATGAGATCCAGCTCGCTCAGGCGCAACTTGGGCAGCAAGTGGGTCAGGTCGCCTTCCTCGACCAGCACGGTGGCGCGCGGCGAACGCTCCTTGAGCATGCCCACCGCGCGCGCCAGCAGTGCCGGCAGCGCCGCACCCATCGAGCCGATACGGATACGCCCCGATGCACCGCTTTCGACGGCAGCGATCTCGTCGCGCGTCTGCTCATACTGCGCCAGTACCGAGCGTGCGAAACGCACCAGCGATTCGCCGGCCGCCGTGGGCTCGGTGCCGCGCGTGGAGCGCGTGAACAGCGTCAGGCCGAGCATCTTCTCGACTTCCGTCAACACGCGCGAGACGGCCGGCTGGCTGACCGACAGGAATTCGGCCGTGCGGCCCAGGTGCCGGAATTCATCGAGCGCCACCAGCAACTGCAGGTGGCGTAACTTGATGTTGGAGCGCAGTGCGCGATCGATATTGGCCATGGCCCGAGTCTACATAACGATGATGTTATGTAGCAATGCCAGTTTCTGATTGGATTGTTATGTTTGGCGCGAACACAATGCAGGCACAGCGCGGGCGGCCTGTCCGCCCCATAACAACGGAGACATCCCCCATGACTCAAGGACTCCCCTTCAACCCGAAGCGTCGCCAGCTGCTCATCGGCGGTGCGGCGGCCGCTGCCGCGGGTACGGCCGGCATGCTCCTGCCTGGCGTGGGCCACGCTGCCGCGGCGGAGTATCCCGAGCGTCCCATCACGTTCATCTGCCCCTGGCCGGTGGGCGGCACCGCGGACCAGTCCATGCGCGCCCTGTGCCAGGTGGCCTCCGGCATCCTGAAACAATCGATCGTGGTCGAGAACCGTGCCGGCGCGTCCGGCATGATCGGCACCAAGGCACTGGCGCGGGCCAACCCGGACGGCTACACCATCGGGCAGATCCCGATCTCGGTCACGCGCTTCTCGCAGCTGGGCATGCTGCAGCTGGACCCGCGCACCGAGCTGACCTACCTGGCGCGCACCTCGGGCCAGACCTTCGGCATTGCCGTACCCACGAACTCGCGCTTCAAGACGCTGCAGGATGTCGTAGCCGCGGCCAAGGCCAGTCCCGGTCGGATTACGTACGCGCATGCCGGCATCGGCGGCGCCACGCACGTCGGCATGGAGCAGTTCGCGCTGGCGGCCGGCGTGAAGTTCAACGCCATCGCCTACAAGGGCGGCGCCGCGGCGCTGCAGGATGTGCTGGCCGGCCAGGTCGATCTGCTGGCCGACTCCAGCTCGTGGGCCCCGCACGTCGAGGCCGGCAAGCTGCGCCTGCTGGCCACCTGGGGCGAGCGGCGCGCCACGCGCTTCAAGGAGACGCCCACGCTGAAGGAACTGGGCTTCAACGTGGTGGTGGAGGCGCCGAACGGTATCGGCGCGCCAAAGGGCCTGCCAGCGGCCATCGAGAAGAAGCTGCGCGACGCCTTCCGTGCTGCGGTGGCAAGCACCGAGTTTCACAATGTGGCCGCGCGCCTTGACGCACCTGTGATGTACCTCGATGGCCCCGACTACAAGAAGTACGTGGCAACGGTGTACGCCCTGGAAACCCAGCTGATCCAGGAGCTGAGGCTCAAGGAACTGCTGCAGCAAGGTTGAGTGCCAAGTGAATACGAATCCCGTTATCCGGCTGCATGCCAACGACAACGTATTGATCGCCAGGGGTGAACTGGCGCTGGGGCAGCAGTTGTCCGATCCCGCGCTGCGCGTGCGTGCGCAGGTTCCGGCCGGCCACAAGATCGCGGCCTGCGCCATTGCCGGCGGCACGCCGGTGCGCAAGTACGACACCGTGATCGGCGTCGCGGCGCGCGATATCGCGGCCGGCGAGCACGTGCATTCGCACAACCTCAGGCTGGTGGACTTCTACCGTGATCCGGGCTTTTGCCAGGACGTGCGCGAGATCGACTACGTGCCGGAAGCGGAGCGGGCCACGTTCATGGGCTTTGTACGCCCGGATGGCCGCGTCGGCACGCGCAATTTCGTCGGCATTCTGTCGTCGGTGAACTGCTCGTCGACCGTGATCCGGCAGATCGCCGCGCATTTCACGCCGGAACGGCTGGCCGCCTATCCGAACGTGGACGGCGTGGTGGCCTTCGCGCAGACCAGCGGCTGCGGCATGTCGTCGCCAAGCGAGCACTTCGACGTGCTGCGCCGTACCCTGGCCGGCTATGCGCGGCATCCGAACCTGGCCGGCGTGCTGATCGTGGGCCTGGGATGCGAGCGCAACCAGGTCGCCGGGCTGGTGGAATCGCAAGGGCTGGAACCGGGCGCGGCCATGCAGACGCTGGTCATGCAGGACACCGGCGGCACGCGCGAGACCATCCAGGCAGGCGTCCGCGCCGTGGAATCGATGCTGCCGGCCGCAAACCTGGCGGTCCGCCGGCGCGTGTCGGCCAGCCATCTGAAGATCGGGCTCGAGTGCGGCGGCTCGGACGGGTTCTCCGGCATCAGCGCGAACCCGGCGCTGGGCGCGGCAATGGACATCCTGGTGCGCCATGGCGGTACCGCGATCCTGTCGGAAACGCCGGAGATCCACGGCGTGGAGTACATGCTGACGCGCCGCGCGGTCACGCCGGAAGTCGGGCAGAAGCTGCTCGATCGCCTGGCCTGGTGGGAGCGCTACACCGCCGGGCACAACGCGCAGTTCAACGGCGTGGTCGGTCACGGCAACCAGCAGGGCGGACTGGCGAACATTTTCGAGAAGTCGCTCGGATCGGCCATGAAGGGCGGCACCACGCCGCTGCAGGCGGTGTACGAGTACGCCGAGCCGATCGACCAGGCGGGTTTCGTCTTCATGGATTCACCCGGCTACGACCCGGTGGCGGTGACGGGCCAGATTGCCAGCGGCGCCAACCTGATCTGCTTCACGACGGGCCGCGGCTCGATGTTCGGCTCCAAGCCGGCGCCGACGATCAAGCTCGCGTCGAATTCGCCCATGTACGCGCGCCTGCAGGAGGACATGGATATCAACTGCGGGCTGGTGGTGGATGGTGTGCTGACGATCGAGCAGATGGGGCAGCGCATCTTCGAACATATCCTGCAGGCCGCGTCCGGCCTGCCGACCAAGAGCGAGCTGCTGGGACTGGGCGACAACGAGTTCGTGCCCTGGCACCTGGGCATCGTCAGCTGAGCGCTGCATCTGCATTCCTAACGCAACTTCCATGTCCCTGACTCTTGCCAATGCCGCGCTGCTGCGCGGGCAGAACTTCATCAACCAGCAATGGCGCGATGCCGGGCAGGGCCGCCGCCTTGCCGTCACCAATCCGGCCACGGGCGAGGTGTTCGCCCATGTGCCCGACAGCGACGATGACGACGCGGGCCGTGCAGCCGACGCCGCCGCCGACGCGTTCCCAGCCTGGAGCGCCCGCCCGGCGCGCGAGCGCGCGCAACTGATCAAGCGCTGGCACGCGCTGATCCTCGAGAACAAGGATGACCTGGCGCGCATCATCTCCACCGAGCAGGGCAAGCCGCTGAAAGAAGCAGTGGGCGAGGTGCTGTATGGCGCCTCTTACGTGGAGTGGTTTGCGGAAGAGGCCACGCGCATCTGCGGCGACATCGTCGCGGAGGCCGTGCCCGGCCGCAAACTGCTGGTGCTCAAGGAGCCGGTAGGCGTGGTGGCGGCCATCACGCCGTGGAATTTCCCGCTGGCGATGATCGCCCGCAAGATCGCACCGGCACTGGCAGCGGGGTGTACGGTAGTGGCCAAGCCCGCCGAGGACACGCCGCTGACCGCGCTCGCGCTGGTCTGGCTGGCGGAGCAGGCCGGGCTGCCGGCGGGCGTGCTCAACATCGTCACGGCGTCGCGCGAAAGCACGCCGGCCGTGGTCGATGCCTGGCTGGCCGACAGCCGCGTGCGCAAGATCACGTTCACGGGCTCCACGCCGGTCGGCAAGCACCTTGCGCGCGAATCGGCCGGCACGCTCAAGAAGCTGTCGCTGGAACTGGGCGGCAATGCGCCGTTCATCGTGTTCGGGGATGCCGACCTGGACGCCGCGGTCGATGGCCTGATGGCGTCCAAGTTCCGCAATGGCGGGCAGACCTGCGTATGCCCGAACCGGGTCTACGTGCACGAGTCCGTGCACGACGACTTTGTCGAGCGGCTCGCACGCCGCGTTGGCGCGCTGCACGTCGGCCCTGCCACGGACGAGCATGCGCAGATCGGGCCGATGATCAACGCGCGTGCCGTCGACAAGATCGCGCGGCATGTCGAAGACGCGGTGGCCAAGGGCGCGCGCGTGGTGACGGGCGGACGGCGTCTGCGCACGGCCGAGGGTCCGCACTACTACGCACCGACGGTGCTGATCGATGCCACGCCGGCGATGGAACTGTCCTGCGAAGAGACCTTCGGGCCGGTGGCGCCGGTCTTCCGCTTCCGTGACGAGGCCGAAGTGATCCGCGACGCCAATGACACGCCGTTCGGGCTGGCCGCGTATTTCTACTCGAACGATGTGCGCCGCATCTGGCGCGTGGCGCAGGCGCTCGAGACCGGCATGGTCGGCATCAATGAAGGCGCCATTGCGGCCGAGGCCGCGCCGTTCGGCGGCGTCAAGGAATCCGGCTACGGGCGCGAAGGCTCCCGCCACGGGCTGGACGACTACCTGCATACCAAGTACCTTTGCCAGGGCCAGCTCGGCTGAGCGGCAACACCCCCAGTACCCCGGATACAGAACACCATGCCCGCACACAACCCGTTCAAGGCCGCCCTGGCGGCCCGCCAGGCGCAGATCGGCCTCTGGCTGTCGATGGCCACCCCCTACCTGGCCGAGGTATCGGCCACCGCCGGCTTCGACTGGTTGCTGATCGACGGCGAGCACGCGCCGAACGACCTGCGCTCGACCCTGCAGGCGCTGCAGGTTGTGGCGCCGTATGCATCGCAGCCCGTGGTGCGCGCGGTGGCGGGCGAGGTCGCCCTGATCAAGCAGCTGCTCGATATCGGGGCAAAGACCCTGCTGGTGCCGATGGTCGACACGGCCGAGCAGGCGCGCATGATTGTCAGCGCCACGCGCTACCCGCCGCAGGGTATCCGCGGCGTGGGCAGTGCGGTCGGGCGAGCCTCGCGCTGGAGCAGCCGCGCGGACTACCTGGACGTAGCCGATGACGAGGTCTGCCTGCTCGTGCAGGCGGAAACCGTGACGGCGCTGAAGAACCTGGAGGAGATCTGCGCGGTGGACGGCGTCGACGGCGTGTTCATCGGCCCGGCGGATCTGGCTGCGTCGATGGGCTATCGGGGCAAGGCGGGACATCCGGACGTGCAGGCCGCGATCGAAGGCGCCATGCGGACCATCATCGCCAGCGGCAAGGCGGCCGGCACGCTGACTTCCGACCCCGCACTGGCCCGCCGCTACCTGGAACTTGGCTGTACCTTCGTGGCAACCGGCGTCGACGTGACGATGTACGCCAGCGCGGCACGGCGCCTGGCGGCGGAATTCAAGCCGCAGCAGGCCGGCAGCACTGGCGGCGCACCGTCCGCCGCTTATTGAACCCGACCCCGAATGCCCGATCGCAACATGCAAGCCGAAGCCCAAGCCCCGAATCCGGAAACCACCCTGCGCGCGATGCAGGCCATTGTCGGCGAGAACGCCTGCCTGAGCGGCGACGCCGACATGCAGCCCTTCATCACCGACTACCGCGGCATCTACCATGGCAAGGCGCAGGTCGTGGTGCTGCCTGCGTCGACGGAGGAGGTCAGCCAGGTCATGCAGTGGTGCTACGCCAACCACGTGCCGGTGGTGCCGCAAGGCGGCAACACCTCGCTCATGGGCGGCGCGGTGCCCGACGGCACGGGGACCGCGGTGGTGATCAACCTGCGACGCATGAACCGCGTGCTGGCCATCGACACCATCAACGACACCATGACGTTGCAGGCGGGCGTCACGCTGAGCGCGGCGCGCAGCGCGGCGGAAGGGGAGCAGCGCCTGTTCCCGCTGCGCATCGGCTCGGAAGGCTCATGCCAGATCGGCGGCAACCTGTCCACCAATGCCGGCGGCACCGCGGTGCTGCGCTACGGCAATATGCGCGACCTGGTGCTGGGCATCGAGGCCGTGCTGCCGGACGGACGCATCTACTCGCAGCTGCGCGGGCTGCGCAAGGACAACACCGGCTATGACCTGAAGCACCTGTTCATTGGCGCAGAGGGCACGCTGGGCATCATCACCGGCGCGGTGCTCAAGCTGATGCCGCAGCCACGCAGTACGGCGGTGGCGTTCGTTGCCGTGCAGAGCCCGGCAGCGGCGGTACAACTGCTGGGTGAGGCCAAGCGCCTGTCGGGGCAAGCCGTGACCGCATTCGAACTGATCTCGCGGCCGGCGCTGGAACTGGTGCTCGAGTACCTGGGCAATGTTCCGTCGCCGCTGCCCGAAATGCACGACTGGATGGTGCTGATCGAACTCACGTCGGGCACCGATGCGGAGAGCCTCAATGCGACCTTGATGGAGATCCTGGAGTCCGGCTTCGGGCAAAGGCTGGTGCTGGACGCTGCGGTGGCGGCCAGCCTGTCCGATGCCCAGAACTTCTGGCGTATCCGCGAAGAGATCTCGGACGCGCAGACCCGCACGGGCGGCAGCATCAAGTGCGACGTTTCGGTGCCGCTGTCGCGCATCGCGGCTTTCGTGGAAGACGCGTCCGCACAGGTGCTGGCACTGGAGCCGGCGGCCCGCATGGTGATCTACGGGCATATGGGCGACGGCAACGTCCACTTCAATCCGCTGCGCCCCAAGGACCAGCCGGCGAAGGAGTTCCTGGCGCAGTGGTACACGCGCATTTCCGGACTGGTCGATGCGATGGCGCATGCCGAGAACGGCTCGATCTCGGCCGAACACGGCATCGGCGTGGTCAAGCGGGATGACCTCGCGCAGTTCAAGTCTCCCGTGGAGATCGAACTGATGTGGCAGGTGAAGCAGGCGCTGGACCCGCGCAACCTGCTCAATCCGGGCAAGGTGCTGCCGGCGCGGCAGCGCTAGCGCCTGAAACGGCGCGTGACACGAAGGGGCCAACTCGGCTAAGGTGTCTGCTGGACAAGAGACCTGGGCTCGCCGCAACGGCGGGTACCCGGGCGGACAGCCCGACACTGACAAGACCGAGAGAGCATGAGCCAGCACGCCCCGACCACGCAGTCTCCCCTCGAAAAGCCCACCCTCGACTACCCCTGCGGCGACGCGCCCGCGCCAGGCCAGGCGCATGAGGTCGCGCCCGGTGTGCGCTGGCTGCGCATGCCGATGCCGCTGGGCCTCAACCACATCAATCTCTGGGCTATCCGCGACGGCGCCGGCTGGGCGGCGGTGGACTCCGGCCTGCAGACGCCGGAAACCGCGGCGGCCTGGCGCACGCTGTTCGCCGAAGGCGGCGCGCTGGCCGGTGGCGGCCTGACGCGGCTGTTCGTCACCCACATGCATCCGGACCACGTCGGCATGGCCGGCTGGCTGACGCGCAAGTTCGGTTGCCGGCTCTGGATGACGTCGATGGAATACCTGATGTGCCGCGTACTGGCCGCCGATACCGGCCGCGCCGCGCCGCAGGAGGGCGTCGACTTCTACCGGCAGGCCGGCTGGAGCGAGGACGACATTGAAGTCTACCGGGCCCGCTTCGGCGGCTTCGGCAAGTATGTGCACGCGCTGCCCGAGAGCTTCCAGCGCCTGACGGATGGCGATGTGCTGCGCATCGGCGAGCACGAATGGCGCGTGGTCGTCGGCAACGGGCATTCGCCCGAGCATGCGTGCCTGTACTGCCCCGCGCTCGGCTTGCTGGTTTCCGGCGACCAGGTCCTGCCGCGCATTTCGTCCAATGTCTCGGTGTTTCCGACCGAACCGGAAGCGGATCCCATGGGCGACTGGCTGGACTCGCTCGACAAGCTCCGGCGCGAGGTGCCGGACGACGTGCTGGTGCTGCCCGCGCACAACGAACCGTTCCGCGGGCTGCACGCCCGGCTCGGCTACCTCGCGCGCAGCCAGCACCAGGCACTCGATCGCCTGCGTGAGGCACTAGCCGAGCCGCGGCGCGCGGTCGATGTGTTCGGGCAGCTGTTTTCGCGGCCCATCGACAGCCCGGGCCTGCTCGGCATGGCCACCGGCGAGAGCATCGCGCACCTGAATTACCTGATGCACCGGGGCGAAGCGGTCCGGGAAACCGGGCCGGACGGATTCCACTGGTACCGGATGAAGTAGCCGGGGCGCCCGTTCCTCGGGCCTGCCGGGGCAGGTCGAGCCCGAGCAGGGCGGCTGGGTGCCGGAGTTCGTGCAGGCGCGCGTGGCGCGGCCGCCGTGCATGAAACGCTCGAAGACTGACCAGCATCCGGATAGCTTAAGATGACGGCAACGCAACTCGCAAGGAGGCTGCCGTGCCGTATCCTACTTCCGGCTGGGGAAGGTTGCAGGTTGCTGCGGCGGCGGGCGTCATGATGATGCTCGCCGCGTGCGCACCGGACTCGGTCCGCAACATCGAGGCCAAGGGTTTCAATGCCTATCTCGATTCGCTGAAGACCACCTGTCCCAATATGGTCGTCGGCAACAACAACATCAGCGAATGGCTGCGCCGCAGTGCCAGCACCGACGACGATGATTACGTCTACTGGCTGGACCAGACCTCCCGCCTTTACTACAAGCGGATTACGCCGGCGCAGTACCGGACCTCGGTCGGCGCGGCGCTGGGCGCTGGCAAGGCGGACACGCGCGCGCTCGACTGCATCATCCAGCACTTGCCGGCCGATCGGCCGACGAGTCCGCCCGGTGGAAAGTTGTTGTGACGCGGGCAGGCAAGTCTCCTCCCGCCTCCCGCCTCGCAGACGGACCGTCTTGCATGGGTCCTGCTGGCTTTAACAGACGAATCTCAACCTCATGTCGTAAAATGACTATTCACTATGGTCATATCAGGTGCGATGATGCGTTCGAAGAAAATTCGAGGGCTTACCATGCCGGGCATGCAGGTTTCCAAAACGGAATTCAAGGCGAAGGCGCTGGAGTACTTCCGGCAAGTCGAACAATCCGGCCAGCACGTGATCGTGACGGACCACGGCAAGCCTACGCTGGAAGTGCGTCCATTCCACGGCTTTGACCGGGAGCCGCTCGAAATCCTGTCCGGCACGGTCGTGCGCTATGACAACCCGACCGACCCGGTTGACGTCGACTGGGAGGCGGGCCAGTGATCGTGCTGGACACGCATGCCCTGGTCTGGTGGGCGAGCGCCAGCGCAGAGCTGAGTGCCAGAGCCAAGGCGGCGATCGACCGCGAATGTCAGGAAGGGCAGATCATCGTTTCCGCGATTTCAGCATGGGAGATCGCAATGCTGGTGGAACGCGACAAGCTCGCGCTGTCCATGGACGTGGAGAGCTGGCTCGACACGGTGTCGGAAATAGAAGCGGTCTGCTTCTTTCCGGTGGATGTCGATATCTCGATCAAATCGGTCCAGCTGCCGGGAGAGTTCCACAAGGATCCGGCAGACCGGATGATCGTCGCGACAGCGCGCAGGCTCGGAGCGCCCCTGGTAACGAGGGACGAGAAGATCCGTGCCTACAAGCACGTGAAGACGATCTGGTAGCGGCACGCTGCAGATCGGCGTCCCCCGTTGTGCAATCCCCATATCCCCGCTAACATGAGTCCCCGGCAGCCGAGACAGCGGTTGCCGACGTCGCTCGGACGGTTCCGGGCGCTTACGTAAAGGACTCCTTCATGACTGCCAGCTCTGGCAAGCGCCGCTTCGCGCGCATCGATCGCCTTCCCCCCTACGTTTTCAATATCACCGCCGAGTTGAAGATGGCCGCCCGCCGCCGTGGCGAGGACATCATCGACATGAGCATGGGCAACCCGGACGGGGCCACGCCGCCGCATATCGTGGCGAAGCTGGTGGAGGCCGCGCAGCGGCCGGATACGCATGGCTATTCCGCGTCGAAGGGCATTCCGCGGCTGCGCCGCGCAATTTCGCACTGGTACCGCGAACGTTATGACGTCGAAATCGATCCGGATACGGAAGCCATCGTCACCATCGGCTCGAAGGAAGGGCTGGCGCACCTGATGCTGGCTACGCTCGACCGCGGCGATTCCGTGCTGGTGCCGGACCCGAGCTACCCGATCCACATCTATGGCGCGGTGATTGCCGGAGCCGATATCCGCTCGGTGCCGCTGGTGCCTGGCGTCGATTTCTTCGCGGAACTGGAGCGCACCATCCGCGGCAGCTACCCGAAGCCCAAGATGATCGTGCTCGGCTTCCCGTCGAACCCGACGGCGCAATGCGTGGAGCTGGATTTCTTCGAGCGCGTGATCGCGCTGGCGCGCAAGCACGACATCTTCGTGGTGCACGACCTGGCCTATGCCGACATCGTCTTCGACGGCTGGAAGGCACCGTCGATCATGCAGGTGCCTGGCGCCAAGGACATTGCGGTGGAGTTCTTCACGCTGTCCAAGAGTTACAACATGGCCGGCTGGCGCATTGGTTTCATGGTCGGCAACCCGGACCTCGTCGCCGCGCTCACCCGCATCAAGAGCTATCACGACTATGGCACGTTCACCCCGGTCCAGGTGGCGGCCATTGCCGCGCTGGAAGGCGACCAGGCATGCGTGAAAGAGATCGCGGCACACTACCAGTCGCGCCGCGATGTGCTGGCGAAGGGGCTGATCGAATCGGGCTGGCTGGTGGATATCCCGAAGGCGTCGATGTATATCTGGGCGCGGATTCCCGAGCCGTATCGCGCGCTGGGCTCGCTGGAGTTCTCCAAGCAGCTGCTGGCCAAGGCGAAGGTCTCGGTCTCGCCGGGCATCGGCTTTGGCGACTATGGCGACGAGTACGTACGCTTCGCGCTGATCGAGAACGAAGCCCGCATCCGGCAGGCGGTGCGCGGCATCAAGGCGATGTTCCGTGCCGACGGGCTGGTCAGGGTGCCGGCGGCCGAGCATGCGGACGGGCACGGCAAGGGCAAGGCCTGAGGGCCAGGCCCGGGCCTGCGTTCAGAACTCGCGCAGGCCTTCCAGGTCGAGCACATGCACCGTGCCGTAGTCGATCCTTACCAGCCCCTCCCGTTCCAGCACCTTGAGCGCGGCATTGGCCCGCTGGCGTGAAATACCCGCCAGCAGGCCGACTTCCTCCTGCGTCAGTTCGAGCGCCGGGTCAAGTCCCGGGCACAGCACCGGATTGAACAGCGCCGCGAGCGAGCGCGCGATTCGGCCTTCCACGCCGTGCAGCCGTTCATGTTCGACCGTGGCAATGAACAGGCCCAGCCGCTCGTTGAGCTGGCCGATCAGGTAGCGGTTGAAAGGCAGGCTGGTTTCCTGCAGCCAGCGGAACGTGGCGGCGGGCAGGCAGGCAATGCGCGAATCGCGCAACGCCACCACGTCATAGCGCCGCGCTTCCTGCTTGAGCAGTGATCCTTCGCCAAGCCAGCCGCCGGCCGGCACGCCAGTCAGCGTGGCGCGCTTGCCGGTGGGCGCGGCGCAATGGACCTTGACCAGCCCGTGCGCGACGCCCAGCCAGTAGTCAGCCGGCGCCCCCTTGCGGGCAACATAGGCGCCCGGCGGCACGTTGCGCTCGCGCAAGTCGGCACGCATGCGCTGCCACTGCTCGGGCGTCAGCGCGCTCGCCCATGGGCTGCGCGCAAGCAGCGCGTCGAGGCTCATCGCAGGTGCCGCGTGTCAATCCAGCCTGTGCAAGGGATCGTCGCCCGGCTGCCACCAGCGCGCGAACAGCGCCTCGACCGCACTGCGATCCACGCCCGTGTAGCTGTCCACGCGCCAGCGCGGCGCGTTGTCCTTGTCGACGATCAGCGCGCGCACGCCCTCGATGAAATCCCCGCGCGTGAACGATTGCACCACCACGGCCAGTTCCATGCGGAAGCAGTCGGCCAGGTCGAGCCGGCGGCCGCGCAGCAACAGCTCGCGCGTGGCACACGCGGCCAGTGGCGAGCGCTTGCGCAGCGTGTCCGCCGTGCGCGCGGCCCACTCGGCGTAGCGCGGATCGTCCTGGCCGGCCAGGCCGGCAATGATCTCGGGGAGTGCCGCGTCGGCCGGGAAATGCCGCAGCAGCGCCGGCAGCACGGCAAGCAGCGGTGCGTCCGCCGCGCTGCAGATCGGCTCGCGCACCAGCGCGCGGCGCAGGTCGTCGAGCGGCTGGCCACTCCAGCACACGGCCGCCAGCGTATCTTCGAGGCCGGCCAGCGTCACGCTGTTGACCGCGGCATCCGCCAGCCCGCACAGCAAGGCATCCTCCGCACCAATGGTCACACCGGTCAGGCCGAGATAGAGCGCCAGCTGGACCGGCATCTTCGACAGGAAATGGCTTGCGCCGACATCGGGCACGAGGCCGATCCCGGTTTCAGGCATGGCCACGCGCGAACGTTCGGTGACGATGCGCAGCTGAGTGGCCTGCGACAGGCCCATGCCGCCGCCCATGACGATGCCGTCCATCAGCGCCACGACCGGCTTGGGATAGCGGTGCAAGCGGTAATCGAGCTGGTATTCGTCGATGAAGAACTGCCGCTGCAGCGGCGTGCCGTTGCGATGGCTGTCGTACAGCGCGCGGATGTCGCCGCCCGCGCAGAACGCCTTGGGCCCGGCGCCGCGCAACACCACGGCTTCGATATCTTCCTGTCCGGCCCACGCATCGAGCTGTGCGGACAGCATCGTGACCATCGGGTAGGACAGCGCATTGAGCTGGCGCGGCCGGTTCAGCGTCACCAGGCCGACGCGGTTGATGACCTGGAACAGGACTTCCGGTTCGGTGTCGGCCGGCGGGCTGGCAGGGGCGTTTTCCGGTGTCAGTCGCATGACGGGTTCCTAGGCATTGCGCCATTGCGGCGCGCGCTTCTGCAGGAAGGCGTTGACGCCTTCGCGCTGGTCCTCGCCGTCGAACAGGTCGACAAAGCGCTCGCGCTCCAGTGCCAGCGCGGCCTGGCGCGGCACGCCCTGGCGTGCCAGGTGCACTAGCCGCTTGCTGTAGGCCGCCGCGCGCGGGCTCACGGCGCAGGCGCGTTCGGCCATGGCCAGCGCGGCGTCCAGCGCCTTGCCGCGCGGCACGACTTCTTCCACCAGGCCAATGCGCAGTGCGGTGGTGGCATCCACGCGCTCGTTGGTCAGGATCATGCGCTTGGCCCAGCCTTCGCCGACCAGCCACGGCAGGGTCTGCGTGCCGCAGCCGCATGGCAACAGGCCGACGCTGGCCTCGGGCAACGCCATCTGCGCCTGTTCCTCGGCAATGCGCACATCGCAGGCGAGCGCGCATTCGAGCCCGCCGCCCATGGCGTAGCCATTGATGGCGGCAATCACGAGCGGCCGTGCATTCTGCAGCGCTTCAAACGCCGCGCCGAAGTGCTGCGCCATCACGCGCGCATGGGCGCGGTCGCCTTCGGCGAAGCCGTTGAGGTCCGCGCCGGCACTGAAGAAACGGTCTCCGCTGCCGGTGATGACGACGGCGCGGACTTCCGGGTTCGTGTCAATGCTGGCGACAAGATCATGCAGCTGCTGCAGCCCCTCCGCCGTGAAGGCATTGGCCGGCGGGCGGCTGAGCGTGAGGCGGGCAATGTGCCCATCGATGGCGAATTCGATCATGGCTGGTTTCCGTCACGCCCCGGTCTTGGGCTGGTATTGCCGGATCACCCCGGAGAAATCAAGCTGGCCGTCACCAGCCTGGCTCATGGCCTGATACAGCTGCTGTGCCAGCGCGCCGAGAAACAGCGGCTGCTTCACGCTGCGCGCGGCATCGGCCGCCAGCCCCAGGTCCTTGAGCATCAGCTCGGCGCCAAAGCCGCCCGTGTAGCCGCGCGAAGACGGCGCGGTCTCGATCACGCCAGGGTAGGGGTTGTAGGTATCCGACGACCAGCAGCGGCCGGTCGAGGTGTTGACGATGCCCGCCAGCACATTGGCGTCGATGCCCAGCCGCACGCCGAGCGCCATGGCCTCGGACACGCCGATCATCGAGATCCCCAGGATCAGGTTGTTGCAGATCTTGGCGACCTGGCCGGTGCCGGTGTCACCGCAATGGACCAGGTTGCGGCCCATGTTGGCGAGCACCGGCTTGACCTGCTCGAACAGCGCCGGCGTGGCGCCGACCATGAAGGTCAGCGTACCGGCCTGTGCGCCGCCGGTGCCGCCGGACACCGGCGCATCGGCCAGCGCATTGCCGTGCGCCGCGGCGGCGGCCGCCAGCTCGCGCACAGTGGCCGGGTCGATGGTGCTGGAGTCGACCAGCGGCACGCCGCGGCGCACACCCGCCAGCACGCCGTCCTCGCCAAGATAGGCCGCGCGGACATGCGCGGCCGCGGGCAGCATGGTGATGACGAAGTCGGCCTCCGCCACCGCCTTGCGCGCGGAATCGGCCGAGGCCGCGCCTTCGGCGCACAGCGAGGCCACGGCAGCCGCGCTGAGGTCGAACACGGTCAGCGTGTGGCCGGCCTTGAGCAGGTTGCGCGCCATGGGGGCGCCCATGTTGCCGAGGCCGATGAAGGCGATATGCATGTCGGGTCTCCTGGATATGGTCTGGCGGAATGTGGCGGCGCAGCGGTGCCGCTTACTTCAGGCTGATGGTCGTGTTCACGCCATCATTCACGGTGGCGTCGTCGAACCAGCGTGCCGTGACGGTCTTGGTCTGGGTGTAGAACTGCACCACCTGCTTGCCGTACGGGCCCAGGTCGCCGAGCTTGGAGCCGCGCGAGCCGGTGAAGCTGAAGTAGGGCACGGGCACCGGGATCGGAATGTTGATCCCCACCTGGCCGACGTCGATCTCGCTCTGGAACTTGCGCGCCGCCGCGCCGCTCTGCGTGAACACGCCAGTGCCGTTGCCGAACGGGTTGCGGTTGACCAGCGCGATGGCCTCGTCCAGCGTATCGACGCCGATGACCACCAGCACCGGCCCGAAGATCTCGTTGGTGTAGATCGACATCTCGGTCGTCACATCGGTGAAGATGGTCGGGCCGATGAAATTGCCTTGCGGGTAGCCCGGCACCTCGACGTTGCGGCCATCGAGCGCCAGGGTGGCGCCTTCCTTCTCGCCGGAAGCGATCAGGCCGAGGATGCGCTCCTTGGCCGCAACCGAAACCACCGGACCGACATCGGTACCGGCTTGCGCGCCGGCGCCGACCTTGAGCGTCTTCGCCTTGGCTACGAGGTCCGGCACCCATTCGCGCGCGGCACCGACCAGCACCACGACCGAGGTGGCCATGCAACGCTGGCCGGCAGCACCGAAGCCTGCGCCGGCGAGCGCGTTCAGGGTTTGCTCCTTGTGCGCGTCGGGCAGCACCACGGCGTGATTCTTGGCGCCCATCATCGACTGCGCGCGCTTGCCGTGCGCACTGGCCAGGTTGTAGACGTGGGTGCCGACCGCGGTCGAGCCGACGAAGGACACGGCCTTGATATCAGGGTGCGTGCACAGGGCGTCCACCACCTCCTTGGCACCTTGCACCACGTTCAGCACGCCCGGCGGCACGCCGGCTTCGACGGCCAGCTTCACCAGCTCCATGGTCGACAGCGGATCCTGCTCCGACGGCTTGAGCACGAAGGTATTGCCGCAGACGATGGCCATCGGGAACATCCACAGCGGGATCATGGCCGGAAAGTTGAACGGCGTAATGCCGGCGCACACGCCGATCGGCTGCTGCAGCGTATAGGTATCGACCGTGGCGGCCACGTTCTCGGCAAAGCCGCCTTGCTGCAGCGTGCCGATCGAGCACGCATGCTCGACCACCTCCAGGCCGCGGAAGATGTCGCCTTCCGCATCGGCCAGCGTCTTGCCCTGTTCGGCCGTGAGGATGGCCGCGATGCGCTTGCTGTGTTCGCGGATGAGTGCCTGGTAGCGCAGCATGATGCGCAGGCGAGCGCCGATGGGCGTATGGCGCCAGGTGGCAAAGGCGCGGTGTGCCGAATCCACGGCCGCGGCGACTTCGCTGGCGGTGGCCAGCGGTACGCGCGCCAGGACTTCCTGCGTGGCGGGGTTGACCACGAGGCGGAATTCCGTGGCGGAGGACTCCACCCACTCGCCATTGATCAGCAGCGGGACGGTCGGAACGGCGTTGGCAGTCTGGGGCAGTGCACTCATGATGTCTCCGGTCGGTTCTGGATTGGAATGCGGGTTGAAGCGGGTTCGATGGGGCCAGTCGGTACTACAGGCTGCGCGCGATCAGCATGCGCTGGATCTCGCTGGTGCCTTCGTAGATCTGCGTGATGCGCGCGTCGCGGTAGTGGCGCTCGACGGGGTAGTCCTCCAGGTAGCCGTAGCCGCCGTGGATCTGCAGCGCCTTGGAGCAGACCCGCTCGGCCAGCTCGGACGCATAGAGCTTGGCCTGCGATGCTTCCGACAGGCATGGCAACCCTTGCGTGCGCATGCGCGCGGCGCGATGCACGAGCAGCCGCGCGGCATTGAGTTCGGTGGCCATGTCGGCCAGCATGTTGGCGATCGGCGGGTGCTCGCGCAGCGGCCGGCCGAACTGCACGCGCTCGGACGCATAGCGGCACGCGGCCTCGAACGCCGAACGCGCGATGCCGATGGCCTGTGCGGCAATGCCGATGCGCCCGCCTTCCAGGTTGGACAGGGCGATGCGCAGGCCCTCGCCGGGCTCGCCCAGCAGCGCGTCATGAGGCACTTCGCAATCATCGAGCGTGATGGCGCAGGTGTCCGAGGCGCGGATGCCCAGCTTCTTCTCGGGCGCGTGAACGATAAAGCCCGGCGTGTCCGTCGGCACCAGGAAGGCGGAGATGCCCTTCTTGCCGAGTTCCGGCTCGGTGGCGGCGAATACCACGGCTACGCCGGCGCGCTGGCCGTTGGTGACGAACTGCTTGCTGCCGTTCAGCACCCAGCCGCGCTCGGTGGGCCGGGCGCGCGTGCGCAGGTTGTGGGCTTCGGAGCCCGCCTGCGGCTCGGTCAGGCAGAAGGCGCCGATCACTTCACCGCTGGCCAGGCGCGGCAGGTAGCGCTGCTTCTGGGCGTCGGTGCCGTAGTGCAGCACCGGCCCGCAGCCTACCGAGTTGTGCACGCTCATGAGCGTGGCGCATGCGGCGCAGCCGGCGGCGATTTCCTCGATGGCCAGCGCATAGGCCACGTAGTCGGTATAGGTGCCGCCCCATTCCTCCGGCACGATCATGCCCAGCAGGCCCAGCGCGCCCATGGCGGCGACCACGTCTTCGGGCAGCCGGCCGGCGCGGTCCCATTCGGCGGCGCCCGCGGCAAGGCGCTCGCTGGCGAAGGCGCGCGCGCTGTCGCGGATCATGGTTTGCTCTTCGGTGTAGTCGCTGTGCATGGCAGGGGGCGCGGCTGGCGCGATTGAGTGGGTCTGTGGCGGTCTT
This sequence comes from Cupriavidus sp. 22TCCZM01-5, assembly GCF_057798915.1. NCBI lineage: Bacteria > Pseudomonadati > Pseudomonadota > Betaproteobacteria > Burkholderiales > Burkholderiaceae > Cupriavidus > Cupriavidus sp. 22TCCZM01-5. Next base: position 8,719 of record NZ_JBYOJR010000033.1, on the reverse strand, counting down.
CAGGTGGAACAGGCGCAGTGTAGAAACCGCCTGCCGCCGCTCCTATGCCAAAATCCGCCATTCTTGATGAACTCGAATGCCATCCGACCGGCGCCCAGCGGCTGCCTGGAGCATGGCCGCACCATGGAAAAAGGCAGCGTCGCGATTTGCTTTGTCCACCACGCCATCTCCGGGCTGGCTGCCCGCGGGCTGGATCCCGAGCCGGTGCTGCGCCGTGCCGGCATTGCGTCTGCGCTGCTGGAGGTGCCGCAGGCGCGCGTCTCCACGGCCAGCTACAGCGACCTGTGGATGGCCGTGGCCGCCGCGCTCGACGATGAATTCTTCGGGCAGGACTCGCGCAGCATGAAGTGCGGCAGCTTTGCCATGCTGTGCCACGCGGTCGCAGGCAGCCGCACCTTCGCCCAGGCACTGGAACGTGTCGCGCGCTATTTCGGCTTGCTGCTCGACGACATTGGTGTCCGGCTCGAGCGGCACGGTGACCGCGCGGCGCTGGTGCTTACCGCGCCGTGCGCGGCACAGGGCCGGCTGCCGGGCATATTCGCCCAGGAAACCATGCTAATCATGCTGCAGGGCCTGATGAGCTGGCTGCTCCACCGCCGCGTGCCGATCCTGCTGGCGTCGTTTGCCTATGCCGAGCCGCCATACGGGGCGGAGTACCGGATCATGTACTCGCGCCAGACAGCGTTCGGGCAGCCGGCCACGGCGCTTGTGTTCGACGCCTGCCTGCTCGACCAGCCCGTGCGGCAGGACGAGCGCAGCCTGAAGTCATTCCTGCGCGATGCACCGCACAACGTGGTCGTGAAGTATTCGGACCGCAGCAGCGTGGCGGCGCGCGTGCGCCGCCAGTTGCGCAACCAGCGGCCCGAGCAGTGGCCGACGTTCGAGGCGCTGGCGTTGAGCCTGAACCTGTCGGCGTCGTCGCTGCGGCGGCGCCTGATGGACGAAGGCGCAAGCTACCAGGAGCTCAAGGACCAGCTTCGGCGCGACCTGGCGATCGATGCGCTGAGCCGTACCGGCAAGCCCGTGGCGGACATTGCCGCGGAACTGGGCTTCGCAGAGCCCGGCGCGTTTCATCGCGCCTTCCGGCGCTGGACCGGGTCGCGGCCCGGCGCGTACCGCGGCACGGCAGCCGAAAGCTGAGCCGCGCGGCGCGCGGGGCGGCGGTCCAGGCCAGTGGAAGGTCGTGACGCCATCGGGCCGGCTTTCAGGGGCCTCACCCTGTCAGTCGCCGCGTCGCAAAGGGGGCTCGCGTTCGGGTTCGACGGACGGCTCGGCGCGCAGGGCCGGGTCATGCTTCAGCGACCAGCGCGCGGCCAATAGCAACGCCATGAGCAGGGCGACCATATAGGCGCCCAGCGACGTTATGTATTCCATGTCTGACCCCTTCTGGATGCCGGCTCTATGGACCGGTCGTGAAGATATTATGAAAAGCGGAGCCTAACCCTACATCACCTGTTTGGGGGTTGCCCCACCAGCGTGGGGGAAGCGGCGTGGATCAGATCACTGGCGATCGCTACGGCGGCTTGTTGGCATGCATGGCGCTACTCGCCTCGGCCAGTGGCGCGTCGCGCTGGCATGTTGCCGGGCGCGCGAGCCGAGCCCTCAGGCGACGACTGCTACCACGTGTGCCCGCATCCGGCCCTCGATGGGGCCGGATATCCGTGTCCGTGCCAGGGGGCCGGCGGCAGCAACGGTAGCACTGATGGGCCAGGCTGCGACACGCGATTCAACGAATCTCGATTTGTCCATTCATCGATTCGTGCCCCGATCCGCAGAAGATGTCGCAGAGGAACAGGTGCGACCCCGCCGCCGTGGCGTGGATGGGGACCTCCACCTTCTTGCCGGGCGGCAGGTCGGCGCGGATGCCAAGGTCGGGCACGCTGAAACCCATGATGACGTCCAGCGCCGTCAGTTCGAGAATCACCGATTCATTCTGGCGCAGCGCAATACGGTCCGGGGTGAACACAAAGCGTCGCGCGGTGACGGCGATGCGGCGCGGCTCAGCGGCCGACGCGGTCCAGAACGGGACCGTGGCCGCCAGTGCCGCCAGCCAGGCAAGGCTGCGGCGGCGCGCGGGTTGGAAGGGCGTTTGCTCGATCATCGTCATTCTCCTTTGGGGCCTCAGCCGGTAACGGGCCGCTCATCCAGCGCCAGGCGCAACGGTGCCTGTTGCGTCCTGACCTGGCGCCACCCAAGTCCGCGGTAAGGGTGTTCGGCATCCCACGGCACGGGCTGGCGCATCGGCTGCGAGGCCGGCGGCGGCAGCGGGAACATCAGCGAACGTGCGGCGTGGTGGGCAATGTGGCCGGTCTGGTGGTGGTGTTCCTGGTGGATGTGGCCGTAGAAGACCGTGACGTTGCGGTACGGATCGAGGCGCTGCAGGACGTCGGCGCCGTCGCGCGTCGCCCAGTCCCATTGCGGATACAGGTCGAACAGCGGCCGGTGCGTGAACACGACGATCGGGGCGTCGCGCTGCTGGCGCGACAGGTCCGAGGCCAGCCACTCGAGCTGGGCCGTGCCGACGCGCCCGGCCGGATCGGACACATTGTCCAGGACGATGAAGTGAACGCCCTGGTGGTCAAAGGTGTAATGCGTGCGGCCGAAGAACTCCTGGAAGGCCTCGCCGCGATCGAGGCTGGCATCGTGCTCGCCCGGCATCAGGTAGCGGGTCTTGACCTGGAGCGTGTCGATCTGCGCTTTCACTTCACGCATGCGCCGGCGCCGCTCGTCCGGATCGTCGGTCGTATGGGTCAGGTCGCCCGTAAAGACGATGAAATCTGGCGGGGCGGGCAGCGCATTGACTGCCGCGATGGCCTTGGGCAACGTGCCGCGCGCATCAGGGTTGGGCGGGCCCTGGAAGCCCCAGTGCAGGTCGGAAAGCTGCACGAAGTAGAAATCCTTGCCGGGCGTGGCGGCCCAGCCGGGCAGGGTGGACGCCAGCACGGCGCCGCCTGCAGCGGCGGCAAGGCGCAGGAAATCGCGCCGGTTGGGAGCGGAATTCGTGGGCATGGTGTTCTCCTTGGGGAGCGAGGCGCGAGGCCGATGCCTGTCATACCGCGCGCGGACCGTTTCTATTCCCGCGCCGCTGCCGGCGCACTGGAAAACCGGTGCAACGGAATAAACTGGTACCGACGCCGGTAAACACCGGCGAGGGCGGAGGCCAAAGCGCGGACTCCGCAAGGTCCGGGCAAAGGAGTGCCGTGAACGCCGCTGACGAACGCCGCCGGTTTGCCGAGGTAGTCCTGCCGCACCTGGATGCGGCCTACAACCTTGCGCGGTGGCTCAGCGGCGGTGCTGCCGAGGCGGAGGACGTGGTGCAGGAGGCGCTGCTGCGCGCCTACACCTACTTCGGCAGCTACCACGGCGACCGGCCGCGGCCGTGGCTGCTGGCCATCGTGCGCAATACCTGGTTTTCCGCATGGAGCCGCAACCGGCCTGCCCGCGAGGCCGCGCTCTACGAGGACGGCACCGATGTGGCGCAGGCCTGGCCCGGGTGGCAGGATGCCGGCGAGCGCGAGCCGCTGTGCTGCCTGTTGCGCGCCGAAGACGTGCGCCTGGTCCATGAGGCACTGGCGCGCTTGCCCGCTCCACTGCGGGAGGTGATCGTCCTGCGCGAACTGGAGGACATGTGCTACCGCGATATTGCGCAGGTTGCCGCCATCCCGCTTGGCACGGTCATGTCGCGGCTGGCCCGCGCGCGGCATGCGCTGGCCGCCGCGGTGGCGGCGCTGCGCGGGGAGCGGCCCGGAGTGCCGGCGGCGGATCCGGCCCGGGTGGATGGCCTGGCAGGAACGGCCGGGGAGGTGGGCAATGGACTGTAATGAGGCTCGCTGGCTACTGCATGCCAGCGCGGACGGGGAGCTGGGCCCGGCCGACCTGGCGCGGCTGGAGCCGCACCTGGCGTCCTGTTCCGCCTGCGCCGCGGAGATTGCCCGTATCCGCGCCTTGCGCGACGCCGTGCGCGAAGGCGCCACCTATCATCGCGCCGACGGCGAACTGCGTGCCCGGCTGATGGCAAGCCTGCCAGCGCCGCCGCAGCAGGCTGCCCGCCCAAGCCGGGGCTTGGGCAAGTGGTTCACCTGGGGTAGTCCGGCCGGGCTCGGTCTCGCGCTGGCGATGGTGGTCGCGGTCGCGCTCGGGGTCGGACAACTGGCCAGGGTCCGGTATGACGAGGACGCCGTGGCGCGCGAGATCGTGGGCAGCCACGTCAGGGCACTGCTTTCGGGGCGGCCGCTCGACGTGGCGTCGCTGGACCAGCACACGGTCAAGCCCTGGTTCAACGGGCGGCTGGACTATGCGCCAGTCGTGCGCGACATGGCGGCGCAGGGCTTCGTGCTGGCCGGCGGCAGGCTGGATTATGTCGATGGCCGTCCGGTGGCCGTGGTGGTCTACCGGCGCAACCGGCATCCGGTCGACGTGTTCGTCTTCCCTGAAGGCGCGGCGGGACTGCCCCCGAAAGTATCGGGTTCGCGGCAGGGCTACGAGCTCGAGAGCTGGGACGCGGACGGCATGCGCTTCCTGGCCATTACCGATGCCTCCGCCGACGACCTGCATGCGCTGCGCCGGGCCTGGGAGGCAGGCGCGCCTGCCGCGCCGCAGCGATAGCAGCCCGGCGGGCAGGCGGAGCGAGTCAGGCGCTCTGCCAGCGGCTATCCGCTTCGACAGCCTTGCCGTCCGCGGCCAGCTTGAGCAGGTGTGCCAGCAGAGAGCGCTGGGCCACCGGGTACATGCGCTCCGGCACATCGTCATAGACGCGCGGCAGCAACGCCTCGATCGGGGCCGGACCGAGATCGCGCAGCGCGTTGAGCACCTTGGCCTCGCGGTGCAGGCGGTGGCGCATGAGCAGGCGGATGGCTTCCTGCGGGCGCGCGATCAGGAAGCCGTGGCCCGGCGCCAGCCATTCCAGGTCTTCGTCCTGCAGCGCGGCCAGCGAATCGAGGTAGGCGCGCATATCGCCATCGGGCGGGGCGATGACGACCGTGGAACCCTGCATGACATGGTCGCCGGTGAAGAGGGTCTTCTCTTGTTCCAGCAGGTAGCAAAGATGGTTCGATGCATGGCCCGGCGTATGGATGACGCGCAGCGTGCAGTCGTCGCCAATGGCGATGCGTTCGCCATGCTGCAGCTCGCGCGCGGCGGCAAAGGCGGTGTCCTGCCATTGCGTGGCCGGCGCGGCGCGGCCGAGCACCGTCGCGCCCGTGGCGGCCTGCAGCGCGGGCGCCGCGGGCGAGTGGTCCATATGGGTGTGCGTGACGACGATCCAGCGGATCGGGCCCGGCGCGGCCGCGAGCACGGCCTGCACATGGGCGGCATCGTCGGGGCCGGGATCGATCACGGCCCACTCGTTGCGCGCGCCGCCGCCCACCAGGTAAGTATTCGTGCCCGGACCCGTCATCACGCTGCCGTTGTTGGCGGTGACGCGCCAGACCCGCCCGGAAAGCTGCACGGGCTCGCCCGGCGCCAGTTCATAGCGCGCGTGGGCCCTGCCGTCCGGGTCGATGCGGCCGATCTCGGCATAGCAGGACTCGTTGGGCATGACCGGGCGTACGCCCGCCGCGCCCTGGGCCAGCCGCGGCATGATGCAGGCTATGTCGCGCAACTGCGAGGTACTGGCAAAACAGTCCTGCGCGGTCTCGAAATGGGCAATGGATTGCAGCGTGCGGCGCGTGACATGCATCATCGGCAGGCCGCTGGCCGCGTCCGCCGCTTCGCCGGGGCGAATCCAGCGGTGTTCGACGATCTCCATGCCATCGTGGACGACAACCTGGCCGGCGGGCGCGATCGCGACGAAAAAGCGTGTGTCGAAGCGCTTGGGCAAGCCCGGGGGCGTAAGCCAGTAGCTGTGGTAGGCCAGGCGGTCCGCTGCCAGGCGCAGGCCCAGTTCGGCGCACGCATGCGCCAGGCCGGAGCCGCCGCGCTGCACTGCCTGGCGCAGGAAATCCTGCTTCGCGGCATCCAGGTGCCCTGGAGCCAGCATCTCGCCGTCGCGATGGTAGGCCAGCAGCAAGCCGGCCTCTTCGAAGCACTCGCGCACGGCCGCCAGATAGAAGTCCAGGCCGTTGGCCGGCAGGTTCAGGCGCTCGCTGGCCGCGGCGTCGTCCAGCCCTGCGGCATGGACATGCAGGGCCTGGTCTTGCGGATCCAGCGTGCCGCCGGGAAACACGTAGGCGCCGCTGCTGCGGTCGTTGGCGCGCTCGACGCGCCGTACCAGCAGGACTTCCATGCCCTGCGGGCCATCGCGCACCACCAGCAGGCTGGCAGCGGCGCGCAACAGGGTAGACGGTTTGGCGGCTTGGATCGGGTTTGTCTCTGTCGTTGTCATTGTGTCGGCGCGCTGGCCGGGCCGCGCGGCAGGATGTGGCAGGACCGGTCTCGCGCCGGTGCGTTCGTGCGAGGTTTCGTCGCATGCAGGGCCATAGTGTAGCGGCCCTGGACGGTTCGCTCTGCTCCGGGGATTTCCGCATGGTGGCACCGGTGCACTCGGTGTGCCTTTGGCATTTCCAGCCGGAGGGCCTACTCTGATTGCTGTACTGCACATTGAGAAGGGAGGATGCCCGCTGTGTTCCGAGCCTCGACCCTATGCCTGGCCTTCGCATTGCTCGTGGCCGCATGCGAGACGCCGCCGCAGCAGGCAGGCCGCCCCGCGCCGCGCCCGGCGGCGGAGCCCAGGATCGTGCCCAAAGTGGCAGCCGAAGCCTGCGAGCAGGCCGTCACCAGCAATGTCAGGAAGGGACACCCCGAGCCCGGCAGCATCTTCCTGCTGGAGGACCGCGAGCAGGTCAGCCCACGTCCCGGCGGCATCGCCGCGGTCACCGGCGAGGGCACATTCGAGCCTGACAACAGCCATGCCTCGATCGGATTCCGCTTCACCTGCCTCTACAACGGGCGCACGGCCCGCGTGGACGACGTGCAGTTGCGCTATTGAGGCGCCGCATGCCAGGCCATCCGGCGAGATGGCCGTGGCGCAATGCAATCTGTTGCAGCATGCCGACAGTTGACCAGTCAGTGCGCCTTTGCGGGCGGCGGTTGGTTCGCTTCCACTCGCATCCCTGCGTCGGAGGAATTGACACGTTCGGGACGTACGCACATGATTCGGACGGAATAGATGCGCCTCCGGGGTAACTTGGCACCATGACATTTGCCGACCCCGCAAGAAGGTCGCCAGAACAAATTTGGGAATCGGGGTCATGAATCCTTCCATCCGCCAAATGGCGGGCGTCGCGGCGCTTGCCGTCCTCCTCGGCGCTTGCTCCAGCACGCATGAACCGGCCACGGCGCCGCTTGCCACCGTTCAGTCGCCGTCGAACCAGGCCATGAAGGCCCTGTCCGCCGAGATCTTCACCTACGCCTACCCGCTGGTGCTGATGGACGTGACACGCGAGCTGATGAGCGTGCGCACGCCCCCGAACACCTTCAGCCACAAGCGCACTTTCCCGGATGCCAGCTTCACTGAAGTGGTCACCCCCAATGCCGACACGCTGTATTCATCGGCCTGGCTGGACTTGTCCAGGGAGCCCGTGGTGCTGTCCGTGCCCGATACCCGCGGCCGCTACTACCTGATGCCGATGATGGACGCGTGGACCAACGTCTTTGCCTCGCCTGGCAAACGCACCACCGGCACGCAGCGTGGCAATTTCGTCATCACCGGCCCGGGCTGGGAAGGGCCGTTGCCCAAGGGCATGAAGCAGATCCAGTCGCCCACGGCCATGGTCTGGCTGCTCGGGCGCACGCAGGCCAACGGCAAGAAGGATTTCCCCGCCGTGCACCGGCTGCAGGACCAGTACCGGCTGACGCCGCTGTCCGCCTGGCAGATGGGGGTGCGCGCGGCGCAGGAAAAGCCGGCGCCGCGTTCGCCGACGCTGGACACGCAGACCCCGCCGGTCGAGCAGGTCGCGGCCATGGACGCGCAGGCGTTCTTCAGCCGGTTTGCCAGCCTGTTGCCCGCCAATCCGCCCGCCGCGGCCGACGCCGCCATGGTGGAGAAAATGCGCCGCATGGGACTGGAGCCGGGCGTACCGTTCAAGACCACGGTGCTCGAACCCGCCACCGCGCGCGCCGTGCAGGAAGGGGCCACCGCCGCGCTGCAGGCGATCTCCGAGATGTCCCGCAAGGGCAACGCCGATGCCGGCAACGGCTGGGTCATGCACCGTGATCTGGGCAACTACGGCACCAACTACGGGCGCCGCGCGGTCACCGCCATGGTCGGGCTTGGCGCCAACCTGCCGGAAGACGCGATCTATGCCTCGACCCGGACCGATGCCGCGGGCAAGGCGCTGCAAGGCAGTTCCAGCTATGTGCTGCACTTTGCCAAGGACCAGCTCCCACCCGCCAGGGCATTTTGGTCGCTGTCGCTGTACAACCAGCGCCAGGCCTTCGTCGAGAATCCGATCGGCCGCTACGCCATCGGCAGCCGGGACCGCTTGCGCTACAACCGCGACGGTTCGCTCGATATCTATATCCAGCATGAGCGCCCGGAGCGCGCCAAGGTGGCTAACTGGCTGCCGGCGCCGCCCGATGCGCTCAATATGACATTGCGTGCCTACTGGCCGGAACAGGCGCTGCTCGATGGCACGTGGATGCCGCCGGCGGTTGAGAGGGCGAATTGAGTTTAGGTGGGTCGCCGGGCGGAACGGGGTTGTCGGGCTTGGCATGCGCCGCTGTTTCGCCGGCGTAGCCGGCGAGTCACTTTTTGTCCGAGCGACAAAAAGTAACCAAAAAG